>NZ_JAVRPS010000347.1:0-7658 GCF_032162105.1 Mycobacterium sp.
CTTCGTCTCGTAGTCGTGCGGGTCGATCTTGGGTCGGAGCTTCTGTTCCTTGACGACGGTCTGCTGCTGGTTCTTGCGAGACTCGCGCGCCTTCTGAGCCGTCTCGTACTTGAACTTGCCGTAGTCCATGATCTTGCAAACCGGCGGTTTGGCGTCTGGGGCTACTTCGACGAGATCGAGATCGGCGTCCGCGGCGACGCGGAGTGCATCTTCGATGCGCACAATGCCTACCTGCTCACCACCCGGTCCGATAAGGCGGACTTCAGGTACGCGGATGCGCTCGTTGATGCGTGTCTCAGTGCTGATGGGGCCTCCTATGTAGTGTTGCCGGAGTCCACGCCATCAGCACCCTGTTCCCTGGAACAGGAAAAGCCCTGCATATAGCAGGGCCCGATGCCGACCGATCACGGCTTGCGCCGCCTGCGCAATACGCAGAACAGGCGTCGCGTGACGCCTGTGACCGGACCGTTGAACCTGGCGTCGATGACGTGGCCAACGGTGGGAGCGGGACTCCACTTGGGTGTCCTGGCATACACCAGAACGGTCGCACGTGCCAGTCTAGCAGGCATGACCGATGTTCCCAGCATCCGCGAACTGGCCGAGATTCCCGCCGTCGAGGTGATCACGCGCTCGGCCGTCATGCTGATGAGCGCCGCCGCCGAGAAGCTGGGATTGTCGGCGCCCGACCCCGACGACAGCCCGCACCGCGACCTCGACGAGGCCCGGCGCCTGATCACCGCGCTCGCCGGGCTGGTGACCGCGTCCGCCGAGTACCTTGGCCCGCACGCCGGGCCGGTTCGCGACGGCTTGAAGAGTCTCCAGCTAGCCTTCCGCGAGGCGAGCGCGGCGCCCGACGAGCCGGGACAGGGTCCTGGCGAGAAATACACGGGGCCGATCTGGTAGCCAGTCTCACCCATTTCCCCGATTGACCGCATATCCTCGCGGCCTATGACTCTGACCGCGGTGAACAAGAAACGGCGCTCCGCATTCTGGTGGGTCCCCGTCGCGGCCGGCTGGACAGTCGGTGTCATCGCCACGCTGTCCCTGATCGCCAGCGTGTCCCCGTTGATCCGGTTGATCATCAAGATCCCGCGCGAGTTCGTCAACAACTACCTCTTCAACTTCCCGGACACCAGCTTCGCGTGGGCCGTCGTGCTGGCGCTGCTCGCGGCGGCACTCGCAGCCCGCAAACGGATCGCCTGGTGGATCCTGGTCCTCTACATGGTCGCCGCCATCGGCTGGAACGTCCTCGACCTGGTCACCGGTGACGAGTCGGTCATGGTGGACATCGGCGAGCTCGTCGGCGCGGCCTTCCACGTCGCGGCGATCGGCTTCCTGATCCTGGCCCGGCCCGAGTTCTGGGCGAAGGTTCGGCGCGGTGCGCTGTTCAAGGCGGCCGCCACCCTGGTCGCGGGAATGGCGACCGGCACGCTGATCGGGTGGGGACTTCTCGAGCTGTTCCCCGGCACGCTGGCCAGGTCGGACAGGCCGCTGTACGCGCTCAACCGGGTGAGCGCGTTCGCGGGCGCCGACGCCGACTCGTTCTCCGGACACCCGCACGTCTTCGTCAACGCCCTGCTCGGCTTGTTCGGCGCGGTGGCGCTGATGGTCGCGGCCATCGTGCTGTTCCAGTCCCAGCGGGCCGAGAATGCCCTCACCGGCGAGGACGAGTCGGCGATCCGCGGACTGCTCGAGTTGTACGGCAAGAACGACTCACTGGGTTACTTCGGCACCCGCCGCGACAAGTCGGTGGTGTTCGCGCCGAACGGACGTGCCGCGATCACCTATCGCGTCGAGGTGGGCGTGTGTCTGGCCAGCGGCGATCCGATCGGGGATCCGCGGGCGTGGCCCGCCGCGATCCACGCGTGGCTCGCGCTGTGCCAGTCCTATGGCTGGGCACCGGGTGTGATGGGCGCGAGTTCGACGGCGGCGCAAGCCTTTCGCGAGGCCGGCCTCAACGCCATCGAACTGGGTGACGAGGCGATCCTGCACCCGGACACCTTCAAGCTGTCCGGGCCGGACATGAAGCCGGTGCGGCAGGCCGTCACGCGTGCGCGCCGGGCAGATCTGACGGTGCGCATTCGGCGGCACCGTGAGTTGTCCGCAGACGAGATGAGCCAGGTGGTCAAGTGGGCCGACGCCTGGCGCGACACCGAGACCGAACGGGGATTCTCGATGGCGCTTGGTCGCCTCGGGGATCCGGCCGACGGCGACTGCCTGCTGGTCGAAGCGGTGCAGAAAGTGGGCGACCAAGCGAACACGGTCGCGATGCTGTCGCTGGTGCCGTGGGGCGCCAATGGGGCGTCTCTCGACCTGATGCGGCGCTCGCCCCAATCCCCCAACGGCACCAACGAGCTGATGGTCAGCGAATTATGCCTGCAGGCCGAAGACATTGGCGTGACCCGCATTTCGCTCAACTTCGCGATGTTCCGGTCCGCCTTCGAGGAAGGTGCGCAGCTCGGCGCAGGCCCGGTCGCGAGGCTGTGGCGCGGCTTGCTGGTGTTCTTCTCCCGTTGGTGGCAGTTGGAGACGCTGTACCGGTCCAACATGAAGTACCTGCCGGAGTGGGTCCCCCGCTTCGCCTGCTACGACGACGCCCGGCTCGTCCCGCGGGTCGGCGTTGCCTCGGTGATCGCCGAGGGCTTCCTGGTGCTGCCGTTCAGCCGCCGCGCCAAACAGCACACCGGACATCACATCGCAGCGCCGGACACGCTGGTGCAATCCGGGTTGCTACACGAGGACGGCAGCGCGCCCGACCTCAGCGGACTCGAGGTCGACATGCTCGAAGAGGCCGGGCCGCCACGGCTACCCGAGCAGGTTCGGGTCCGGATGGCCAAGCTGAAGGCGTTGCAGGACAGTGGAATCGACGCGTACCCCGTGGGTCAGGCGCCCAGCCACACGATCACGCAGGCCGTCGACGCGGGAGACGACGTCACCCTGTCGGTGGCAGGCCGGGTGCTGCGCATCCGGGACTACGGGGCGGTGCTGTTCGCGCAGCTTCGAGACTGGTCGGGCGAGGTCCAGCTGCTCTTCGACAACTCGCGGCTCACCGAGGGCACCACGGCCGACTTCACCGGCGCCATCGATCTCGGCGACCTGGTCGAGGTGACGGGCAGCATGGGCTACAGCAAGAACGGAACGCGCTCGCTTCTGGTCGACAGCTGGCGGCTGATCGGCAAGTGCCTTCGCCCCCTGCCCGACAAGTGGAAAGGCCTGACCGACCCCGAGGCCCGGGTCCGGACACGCTACGTCGACCTCGCCATCAACACCGAGGCGCGCGACCTGATCACGGCACGCAGCCGCATCCTTCACGCGATCCGTGAAACCCTGGTCGGCAAGGGCTTTCTCGAGGTCGAGACGCCGATCCTGCAACAGATCCACGGCGGCGCCAACGCCCGGCCGTTCATGACCCACATCAACGCCTACGACCTCAACCTGTATCTGCGGATCGCCCCCGAGCTCTATCTGAAGCGGCTGTGCGTCGGGGGTGTGGAACGCGTATTCGAACTCGGCAGGGCGTTCCGCAACGAGGGCGTGGACTTCAGCCACAACCCCGAGTTCACCCTCCTGGAGGCCTACCAGGCGCACGCCGACTACAACGTGTGGGTGGACGGGTGCCGCGAGCTGATCCAGAACGCCGCCGAGGCCGCCAACGGCAGCCAGGTCGTCATGCGGCCGGGTGATGCCGACGGCTCGCTGGAGGCCGTCGACATCTCCGGCGAGTGGCCGGTCAAGACCGTGCACGGCGCGGTGTCCGAAGCGCTCGGTACGGAGATCGATGCCAACACCGACCTCGCCCGGCTGCGCACACTGTGCGACGGAGCGGGCATTCCGTACCTGACCCACTGGGATGCTGGCGCGGTGGTGCTCGAGTTGTACGAACGCCTCGTCGAGGGCGATACCCAGCGTCCGACGTTCTACAAGGACTTCCCCACCTCGGTGTCGCCACTGACCCGGCCGCATCGCAGCAAGCCCGGGGTCGCCGAGCGATGGGATCTGGTGGCCTGGGGCGTCGAGCTGGGCACCGCATACAGCGAGCTGACCGACCCGGTGGAGCAGCGACGGCGGCTGCAGGAGCAGTCGCTGCTCGCCGCGGGTGGCGATCCCGAGGCGATGGAGCTCGACGAGGACTTCCTGCAGGCGATGGAGTACGCGATGCCGCCGACCGGCGGGCTGGGCGTCGGCGTGGACCGGGTGGTCATGTTGATCACCGGGCGCAGCATCCGCGAGACGCTGCCGTTCCCGCTCGCCAAGCCGCGCTAGTCGAGCCGGCTCACAGCCCATCTCCAGGAACGGCATCCACCATGATGCCGTGACGACTTCGACGACGAGGATCGCCCAGACCCTGCTGGCGGATCCGGCGGGTGGCTACCGCCAACAACATCTTTCGCTGATGCACGGCTGGGTGCCTTTGGCGGTGCAGGCCGTCGCCGCGGTGGTGCTGCTGGCGGCCATCGGTTGGCGCAACCGGCGCTGGCGGCTGGTGTGGCTGCCGGTGGCAGTGGGCATCGGTGTGGTGCTTGCGGCCACCGCGTACTGGTACATCTCCTCGGAGGGCTTGGCGGGCGACCCTGCTCCGAACTTGCTGTGGATCTGGATCGCGGTGACGGGCGTTTCGGCGGTCGTCCTGGTGGTCGGCTGGCGTGGTGCCCAGTGGTGGCGACGCGGCGCGGCGGCGGCCGCGTTGCCGCTCTGCGTCCTGTGTGCCGGTCTGGCCCTGAATCTTTGGGTGGGCTACTTCCCCACCGTCCAGACGGCGTGGAACCAGCTCACCGCGGGCCCACTGCCCGACGAGACGACCCAGGCCACGGTGGTGGCGATGCAGGCGTCGCGCCAGATCCCGAGCAAGGGCACCGTGGTCCCGGTGACCATCAGCCCGGCCGCCTCGGGATTCAAGCACCGCGGCGAACTGGTCTATCTGCCGCCGGCCTGGTACGCCTCGAACCCGCCGCCCGCGTTGCCGACGTTGATGATGATCGGCGGCGAGTTCAACACCCCGGCGGACTGGCTTCGGGCGGGCAACGCGATCAAGACCATGGACGACTTCGCCGCCGCCCACCGCGGAAACGCACCGGTGCTCGTCTTCGTCGACTCGGGCGGTGCGTTCAACAACGACACCGAATGCGTCAACGGCGCGCGCGGCAACGCCGCCGACCACCTGACCAAGGACGTGGTGCCGTTCATGGAGACGACCTACGGCGTGAGCGCCAAACCAGCCAACTGGGGCATCGTCGGATGGTCGATGGGCGGGACGTGCGCGGTCGACCTGACCGTGATGCATCCCGACATGTTCAGCACGTTCGAGGACATCGCGGGCGACATGGCTCCCAACTCGGGCACGAAGCAACAGACGATCGAGCGACTGTTCGGCGGGAAGGCGGCCCAGTACGCCGACTACGACCCCACCACCGTGATCACCCGTCACGGGCCCTACTCGGGGATCTCGGGCTGGTTCGCCATCAGCGAAACCACCTCACCCACACCGCCTCCCACGGCGGTCAACGCCGCCAACGCCGGCGGCAACGGCCTGGGTGGGAGCGATGCCGCAGGCCGGACCACCGACCAGACCGCGGCGGCGAACTCGCTGTGCGGGCTGGGCGCAGCCAACGGGATCAACTGCGCCGTAGTCGCCCAGACCGGCAAGCACGACTGGCCGTTCGCCGCGCACGCCTTTGCCGCCGCACTGCCCTGGCTGGCCGGGGAGATCGGCACGCCGCGGGTGGCGCGACAACCGTTGCCAGTCCCGGCACCTGCGGCGCCGACGCTGCAGGCGGCGGCCAAGTAGGCGACTCAGTCTCAGTAGTCGGATTCCGCGGCCAGGATCTCGGCGAGGAACGCGTCGGCGCCGGGTTGCGCGAGCCTGGCCCTTGCGAAGGACCGAATGCGCTCGCGGGTTCGGGCGGCGTCGTCGGAGTCGTCGACGTCGGCGCCGATGGTGACGGCGGTGGTTGGCCAATCATGGTCCCAAGCCTGGGTTTCGGTCACCGGCTGCTGTTCCGCTCCCACCAACGGAAGCGTCGCACGACCGTCGGCATCCAGGACACCTGCGCCGCTGACCGCTCCCGATCGCAGCCGCACCGACACACCGGCGGCGGACGCCGTGGTTGCCACCCGGACCGCGGCCACTGCCGCCGGTCCGGCCATCTCTATCGCCCAGTCGACCGTCCGGTCGGCCGCGTCGAACAGCCCGGGTGGGACGGCGGTCCAGTTGACCGAACCGACTCCGTTGGCGATCGCCAATGCGCCTGACCGAACCGATTCAGGCCCGGCAGCCAACGCATAGTCCTGGCGGTGGCGCTGCGACACACCCTCTGACACAACCAGATTCGACCACCCGGCAACGCCGACTTCGTCGGCGAGCTCGCGGCACGCCCCGACGAGCTCAGCAACGCGCGGATCGTCGCCGTTGGCACCCGCAACGAGGCTGGCCCCGTGCCACCGCAGTAACTCGGTCACGTCGGAATCGAAGGTCTCCTCGGCGAAGTAATCCTGTGCGGCGGAAGTCAGCAGAGCAATCTCGCCGTCCAGTACGGCGGGGTCGAGCGCGACGATGCCGTCGCGCGAACTCGCGGGCCACCACCTCCGCAGCCAGTGGCCGACGGCGAGCCGGCGCAGCGGTGCCAGCGCGTCCGGCGACGGGTCGGCACCCGTGACGTCGACGACCCGCCCGTCGTCTGCCACGCCGTCGCCCAGCGCGGCTAGCACGGCGACGTGCCCCGCTTCACCGACCACACGCCAAAGCCATTCGGCGGCAGGCACATCGGTGAAGGTGATCCTGGCCGCACCGGACGGGTCGTCGACCGTCCACGCCAGCACTGCACCGTTGAGTTCGAGGACGGCGACGGCGGGTGCCGCCGCGACCGTCGGGCCTGCGCTCCACAGACCGGAATCGGCGACGAATCTCATCGGGCTGCCTCAATATCGCCCGTCGCTTCGCTCGCCCCAGCCACATCGCCCGTCGCTTCGCTCGCCCCAGCCAGTTCCAGCATGGCCTTGATCCGCTGCCGGTGATCGAGGCTGACCGACCTGGCCACCCCCTCCAGCAGGGCCCTGACGTCGTCGACGTCGTCACAGGAATCCTGCCAGACGTCGCGTCCGTGCAGCCGAGCCCACAGCCTGCTGGTATAGGGGCGCGCGAAGGCAGCGAGGTCCTCGATCACCTGCCGTTGACGCGGATGCAGTGGCCCACCCTCGGCCAGATACCGCCTGGCGTGCAGGACATACGCCTCCTTGCGGAGCCGGGCCTGGATCTGGCGGGCCAAGTCGTAACGCGGCGCAGCGGATTCGCGCAACGGAGCGAGCTCGACGGCGACTTCGATGCCGGCCACCAACGTCGCCTGCTTGTCCTCGGCGAGCAGTCCCCACGGTGCGCAGGCGCGGTCGACCTCCTCTGCGCACAGCAGCGGGAGCTCCGGCAGTTCGTCGCGGTCCAGCGCGCGGCGCAGCGTCGCCCGCACCCGGTCGAGCACGCTGCGATCCAGCGGCCGGTCACCGTCCACGCCGCTCGTCATCGGCGGAGGTTGTTGCGGGGCAATCGAGCTCAATCCGACCTCGACGATCGACCACGGCAGGTCGGCGAACTCGCGGCGCGCCCGAGCGCCCAGGTTGTACGGCGTCGAGTCTGCGATCAACGCCGACCAGACGCGTTGCCGGGCCGC
>NZ_JAVRPS010000348.1:0-4206 GCF_032162105.1 Mycobacterium sp.
GACGCCTGCGCACACCCCGTCCGCCCCAGCGCCGCGACCCAGGACGTGCGACAGGCGCTGGCTCAGCCACCGCTCGACGCCGCGCGCGGGAACCAAGACCAACTCCGCGGCGAACGGGTCGTCGAGCGGTTGCGAGAGGAGGGCACCGAGACCGTCGGCCAACAGATCCGTTCGCTCGGCGCGGTGCAGATGCAAGACCATCAGTGGCCACCCTAGGACGCCCACCCGACATCGGTGACGGCCTTTGCTCAACGGCCGGTCGAACTGTCGTAGCCATGTGCCACAGTGAGGGCGAGAGGCGGGGATGCAGATGCCAACACAAACCAGCACACCCAAGCTGTCCGAACGGTTCGACGAGGCGTTGAAGTTCGCCTCCGAACTCCATCGCACGCAGACGCGCAAGGGCGGCGACATCCCGTACGTCGGTCATCTGCTGTCGGTGGCCAGCCTGGTCATCGAGGGCGGTGGCACGGAAACGCAGGCCATCGCGGGCCTGCTGCACGACGCGGTCGAGGACCAGGGCGGTCCGCCGACGTTGGCCGCGATCAGGGAGAGGTTCGGCGACGACGTCGCCACCATCGTCGACCAGTGCAGCGACACCGACGTGGTCCCGAAGCCGCCGTGGAAGAAACGCAAGCAGGACTACATCGACCACCTCGGTTACGCGTCGGAGGCCACCATCCTGGTGTCGCTCGGCGACAAGCTCGACAACGCGCGCGCCATCCTGCGCGACTACCGCGTGCACGGCCCCGAGCTGTGGAAGCGGTTCAGCGTGCACGATCCGCAGGAGCACCTCTGGTACTACCGGTCCCTGCTGGCCGTCTACAAGAACCGCAATTCCACCTGGCTGGTCGCCGAACTCGAACGCGTGCTGGGCGAGCTGGAGGATCTGGTCACGGCGACGAAGTAACAAAAGTCCTGGTAGTGCGCCCGGAACAGGTCTACCCTGGGGGCATCTCTACGACGAGAGGAGATGCGATGAAGGGCGCGCATCATGATCCCGTAGATCACTCCCGCACTACCCAACCGCATGCCGGTGAATCGATGATCGACACGCTGTGGTTTCCGGGACTGATCCTGATCTTTCTAGGAATCCTCGGTCTTGCCGGCATCGTCGCCGCCGCCGCATACGGACACACCGAGTGGGTCCTTCCGATGGCGTTGGTGAGTGGCGCCGTGGTCACGGCGGGCGGCGGTCTGATCGCTCTGGAGCATCGGAGGGTCAACCGCATCGAGCGACGCTGGCAGGCCGAGCATCCCGAGCCGGACACGCATCGGCACGCCGTCTGACGCGACGCCTGGCGTTGGTATTGCGCTGAGGGCTGTGGGGTCGATCTTCACGACCCTGGGCGCAATGTCAACGCGTGTAGCCGCGAACCGGAACTGAGAGTCAGGTAGTCGACTACGCGCGCGTCCGTCGACCCCGGCGGCCACGATCAGATCATGTTCATCGACCTCGACGATCACGTCCACACCGCAGCAGACCGGGGCTGGGGTATCGACGAGCGCGACCGCGTGCCCGAACCCGCCGACCGGTCCGGTACCCGCACCGCGGTCCGCACGGCGCTCGCCACCCTGATCTGCACGCTCATCGACTGGACCGAGCGCGAAGACGGCGGCAACTACCTGCTCAAGCCCGGCGAATGTGGTGATTGCGACCGCCACCCGATCGCAGTCTCCGATACGGCGTTCCACCACTCGTGGGCGGTCGACGTCGACTTCACCATGGGCAACTGCCACGGTCTCCCGACGCACGTTGGCCGCATCTGGAATCAATACGGTTTCGCGTGGGGCGGTGACTATCACGGGCCCAACCGGGATTGGCTGCACTTCGAGTTCATCGGCACACCCACCGATGCCATCCAGCTCTCCAAGGCCGCGTTACGCGACTTGGCTCCGGATGCCTAGCCGCCGCTGGTGAACTCCGCAGGCAGCCCGTCGATTCCGGCGCGGATCGCCTTGAGGGCGCCGTCGCGGGCCTTCACCTTGCTGGCCCGGTGCGCCTTCACGTGCAGTGTGGCGGCGGCTTCGGCCGCCACCTGTTGGGCCCTCGGCAGGACGTTCTCGACCTCGACGATCTCGTCGAGCCACCCAGCCGCGACCGCCCCGTCGCCTGCGAACGTCGCGGCCATCGAGACAGCCCGCTGAAAAGCCGCGCGCGTCAACCGCATTCGCATGATCTCGATGGCCGAGATCGGCAGCGTCATCCCGATCGCCACCTCGTTGGCCTGGCAGCGGGTCTTCGGCGAACCCACCCGGTGGTCGCCGCTGAGCAGCATGAACGACCCCATCGCGATCGCCGGGCCGGTCGCCGCGATGATCACCGGCACCGGGAAGGTCAGCAACCGGATCGACAGCTCGAAGCCGCCGGACAGCATGGCCAGCGCGGCGGCGGCGTCACCGGAGTTGAACACGCTCAGATCGAATCCGGCGCTCAGGACCCGTGAGTTGCCTGCCAGCACGATGGCCTTGACCTCGCCGTCCCCCGCACCCATCTCGGCGCGGTCCAGCGCGTCGTCGATGTTCTGCTGCATCGCCGGCGACAGCACGTTGACCTTGCCGTCGTCCAGCGTGATCGTCGCAACCGACTCATTCAGTTCGTAGCTGACCGTGCTGCTCATCGACTCTCCCTTGAGTGCGGACATCCGAGCCGATGTTACTTAACGCCGTTATCCACCGAACGGCGCCGTCGCTCACCCCAGGCTGGCGTGGTGACGTCCCCCATCGCCGTTCTTGATCCACGGGAAGGCGAGCTCGGTGGTCTGATCGAACTGCGTTGTCCGCCAACGGTCCTGGGTTTCTTCCGCCGCGCGGTTGATCCGGTCGATCTCGGCGCGAAACACGTCAGGCCTGGTCTCCTTGGACGCGTAGTGGAAGTAGGTCAGCAGGCTGCGCAACAACTCCAGTTTCTGCTTCTCCCGCTTCGCCAGGTCGTGGGTGGTCATCAGCTCGAGGCGCTGGGCCGGTTGCAGCGTCGCCCAGTCAAGACACACCTTCGACTCGAACTCCTGCCGCTTGTTCCAGAACCGCGAACCGCGCTTGTCCCCTTCCGGCCGTGGGGAGTCGAAGTACGTCAATCTCCCGTCGAAGCGGGATCGGATGGCTCCGCCGAGCTGATCGCGGCTCAATTGCGAATCCCACACAGTTCGCCACTCCTGCCCGGGTGCAAGAAACGGAAGTTCGCTGGGAAGGTCCAGTTCGGCGACGTCGGGTTGCCCGTCGTCGACCTGATCCTCGTAGACGGCGACCGTCGGCGGTTTCACGAACTGGAAGCGCACGTCATGGGCGGCGGTCTGGCCGAAGTTCCGAACGACCAGTTCGATCACGTGCCAGTCGGCGGCGTGCGGCTCCATGAACATCGCCACCTGCGGTCGGATCTGGTCGCTCTTGAGCTGGCGATTCGCCCTGATCTGGCGATTGGCGTAGAAGAACACGACGACAACGAGTGCCACCGCTGCCCAGGCGGCGATTGCCAGCCAACCTGCAGAACCCACCTTGTTCAGATCGTCCCAGCGATCCCTCATCCAGTCCACGGCGCCCTCATGTGGTCGATTGGTTTGCTCCGGACCCTATCGCTTCGCTGGCAGATCCGTACACAACTGGTCGCTTAGTTTGCTAGCGCGTCGGTCAAATAGATTACCGCGCGCGCAGTTGCGACGCCGAGCGAGGGGGGATGTTCTCAGGAGGCGACGGCCGCGAGTTCGGCGGGCACGACCGCCGGTGTGGCGGCAGCCGGCAACAGGCGCTCCCCGCGGGCCAGCCAGTCCTGATCCGACCACACCACCCGATCCGGCAGACGGCGCCAGTACTCGGGGTGGGCCCGCAGGTACACGTCGACGCTGGCATGCAGGCGAGCATCGGCAGGGAGCCGTCGCAACGAGAGGCTGCGTGCGCTTCCGGCGAGCGCGTCGGTCTGGTCCGGAGCGGGGGACGCAGCGGCGGCGTCGGTCCGCGGCACCGCACCCGCGGCGCGCGCACCGTCGAGGATCCAGTCGAGGGCGATGCCCGTCAACGGCTCGCACGCGCCCGCACCGCCCGCGACGTCGCAGTGCCCGCCCCTGAACCAGACCTGCTCGACCCGATCGGAGCAGGCGCTCACCAGCCGATCGCCGAACGGTCCGCCGTCGACGGCCATCGCATGCCGGCCGGCACGCACGTTCGACACGGGCGCCGGCGGCGGCTTCGGCAGCGCGACCGGTCGCAGCG
>NZ_JAVRPS010000349.1:0-11858 GCF_032162105.1 Mycobacterium sp.
GCCGTGGTCAGGGTGCCAGGCGGCCCTCCCGTGGTGTACACCGCGGTCACGCAGCCAGATCCCTTGCACCGCAGCATCGTCGTCGGCGTCGCTCTGGTGCGCTCGTCGGCGGTGCAGGCGCACCTCCAACCCGGCACTGTCCAACCGGTGCGGTCCGGATCGCCCGGGCAGATCCCTCCCGGACAGCTACCGAACGTCGCGGCGGCATTCAATTCCGGCTTCAAGATGTCGGCATTCTCGGGAGGGTTCTTCGTCGACGGCGCCACGGTGCGAACACTGGTCGACGGCAAGGCGTCCGCAGTGATCGACGACAAGGGCCGGCTCTCAATCGGACAGTGGGGCCGCGACATTCAAATGAGCTCACACGTTCGTGCGGTCCGCCAGAACCTCGGTCTCATCGTCGAAGGCGGCCAGCCCGTGCCCGGGCTGGACCGCAACGCCAACCTGCGCTGGGGAACCCCTCGCAACCAGCTGCAATACACGTGGCGATCGGCGATGGGCATCACCCGCAGCGGCGACATCGTCTATGTGGCCGGCGACAAGCTGAACCTCGCCACCCTCGGCGTCGCACTCGCACAGGCAGGCGCAGTCACCGGGATGGAACTCGACATCCATTCCGGGATGGAATTCTTCAGCAGCTGGCGCAGCGACGGCGCCGGCGGCAGCACACCGCAGCGGCTGATGCCGGCCATGGTGGGTCCTGCGGACCGCTATGTGCGACCCGACCAGCGGGACTTCTTCTACTTCACGACCACGGCGTCGACGCCAGGTCGGTGACCGGTTGATCGCCACGGTGTGCGTGGCTCCACGGTCAGCATGCGACCACCTCGTCTCGGACAAATGGCAAACCACCGCCGAGGACCTCATCGACACCGTCATCAGCCTGCTGCCCGCCGCGCCATCTTGAGCTGAGGTCTCGCGCGTTGCGGAGCCAATCGGTCGGCGAAGTGCCTATCCTCGGCGCATGGTCGACCCCGGGGATCGCGGCTCCGTCTTCGACGGTGTCCGGATCGGCCGGCCCGCGACTGGTGCGCTCCTCGACGCCGGTTACCGCGCCGTCGCGGACCTGCCTGCGGATCTCGACGGCCTCCTCGCCCTGCACGGCGTCGGGCCGAAGGCCGCGCGGCTGCTCCGGCAGGCACGGGCGGACTGAGCAGATGGACGAGTCCATCAAGGACGTAGTAGTCATCCACACCGACGGGGGCTGCAGACCGAACCCCGGGCCTGGCGGCTGGGGGGCGGTGCTTCGCCAACGTCAGCACGTCCGCGAGATGTGCGGTGGCGAGTCCGGCCAGACCAGCAACAACCGGATGGAACTGACGGCGCCGATCATGGCGCTGGAGGCGCTCACCCGACCGGCGGCGGTGCACCTCTACACCGACAGCTCCTATGTCAGGAACGGCATCACCAAGTGGGTTCTCGGCTGGGAGCGCAATGGCTGGATGACCGCCGCGAAGCAGCCGGTGAAGAACGTCGACCTCTGGCAGCGGCTGCAAGCGGCCTGCGCGCGGCACCGGGTCGAGTGGTTCTGGGTGAAGGGGCACGCGGGTGTCGCCGACAACGAACTGGCCGACGAACTGGCCACCCGGGGCATGCAGGAAGCGATCGCATCGGTAGCGGTTCCATCGCCGAGCCTCGCGCGTCGCGACGCCGATCCCACGGCGTAAATTGATCTCTGCGGTCATGTGTCAGAGCCGCGTTCACAGCATGTCCGGAGATGTTGGGAAGGAGCGCGGCGTTGAACCTCACCACCGCGTGGTGTGGCCTTATCGATCGCGGTGACCGTGGGGCGAGTGCGCGGATCACCACGCGGTGAGCTCCACGTCAACGAGCGCCGTCGGGTTCCGCTCGGAGCGCGGACCGGTCCTGATGTCGGTCATGCTGAGCACCGGTTTGGTCGCGATCGATTCGACGGTACTGGCGACCGCGGTGCCGTCCATCGTCGGCGAGCTTGGCGGTTTCCACCAGTTCCCCTGGCTGTTCTCGGCATACCTTCTCGGGCAAGCCGTCACCACGCCCATCTACGCAAAGCTGTCCGACGTCTTCGGCCGCAAACCGATCCTGCTACTGGGAGTCGCGCTGTTCCTGGTCGGCTCGATCCTGTGTGCTGCGGCATGGAACATGGTTGCCTTGATCGTCTTTCGGGCGGTGCAGGGCCTCGGCGCCGGCGCGGTCCAACCCACGGCCATGACGATCGTCGGGGATATCTACACCGTGGCCGAGCGCGCCAGAGTGCAGGGCTACCTGGCCAGTGTGTGGGCCATTTCCTCGGTCGTCGGGCCGCTGATGGGGGGCGTCTTCTCACAGCTGGGAATCTGGCGTGGCGTGTTCGTCATCAACATCCCGCTCTGTCTGCTGGCCGCATGGATGTTCAATCGGCACTTCCACGAGACGATCACGCCACGGTCGCGCACGGTCGATTCGCTGGGCGCACTGCTTCTGGCGTTGGCGATGACGTCGCTGGTGCTGGCCGTTCTCGGTGGGGGCCAATCCTGGGCATGGGCCTCAGCGCCGAGCATCGCGGCGTTCACCGCGGGCGTCGTGCTGTTGGCGGCCTTCGTCCTCGTGGAGCGCCGAGCCGCCGAGCCGATAATGCCCTTATGGGTGTTCTCCCGCAGGCTGCTCTGTGCGACCACCATCGTCGCGTTCGGCGTCGGCGCGATCTTGATGGGGCTGACGTCCTACGTGCCGACCTTTCTCGAAGGTTCACTGCACGTCGCCCCCATCGTCGCTGGTCTTGCGTTGGCCGCGTTGACCTTGGGCTGGCCGGCCACGGCGAGCGTGGCCGGACAGCTCTATCTGAGGTGGGGGTTCAAGTACACCGCGATGGTGGGTGCAGCACTCGTGATCACTGGGGCTTCGGTGCTGGTGGTGACGTCCCACCGGCCGAACGTCGCCGTCGTCGCGGCGGCGTGCTTGGTGATCGGCGGCGGCATGGGGCTGTTGGCAGTGCCCACGCTGATCGCGGCACAGTCCAGCGTCGACTGGAACGAACGTGGCGTGGTGACGGGCACCAACATGTTCGCGCGCTCGCTGGGTAGCGCTGTCGGCGTCGCCGTTTTCGGGGCGATTGCGAACTCGATCTTTGGCCCCGGCGACATCCGATCGATCGGCGCGGCGACGATCCAGTCGGGTTCGGCCGCGGTGTTCACCGGTGTCCTGGTCGTCGCCGCGGCGACCGCCATCGCCGTAGTCGCCATTCCGAAAACACCTCCGCCACACCATTCCACCCCGACGTCCAGCCATCGCTGACGATCACCGTGCTCATGGGTTCTGGCGTTTGGCGTCGTGCAATCGTGCGAGCACGTCGGCTGTCGTGGCGAAGTCCATGCACTTGTCGGTGACGGACTGGCCGTAGACGAGTTCGCCTCCAAGAGACTGGGAACCGGCGACCAGGAAGCTCTCCAACATCAGTCCCCCGATGCCGCGCTCTCCGCGGGCGATCCGACCGGCGAGCTCGTTGGCGACCTCGGCTTGGCGGAGGTGATCCTTGCCCGAATTGGCGTGCGAGCAATCGATCATGACCCGTGGCGTCAGCCCCGCGGCGGCGAGCGCGTTGACCGCCCGGGCCACCGAGTCGGTGTCATGATTCGGGCCCGTCGAGCCTCCTCGCAGGATCACGTGGCAGTCGGGGTTGCCCGACGTCTCGACGACCGCGCCACGACCGAGGCCGTCGATTCCAAAGAACACATGCTGCGCTGCAGCGGCTTTCGCACCGTCGATCGCAGGCTGAACATTGCCGTCGGTGCCGTTCTTGAACCCGACGGGCATCGAGAGCCCTGATGCCAGTTGACGGTGGATCTGCGACTCGGTGGTCCTGGCTCCGATCGCACCCCAGGCGATGGTGTCGGCGATGTAGTGCGGGCTGGTGGGTTCGAGGAATTCGCAACCGACCGCCAGGCCGAGCGCTCCGATGTCGAGCAGCAATGCCCGCGCCGTGCGCAGTCCTCGTTCCACGTCGCAGCTGCCGTCCATGCCGGGGTCGTTGATGAGCCCCTTCCATCCGACGGTGGTGCGCGGTTTTTCGAAGTAGACCCGCATGACGATCTTGAGCCGGTCGGCGTACGCGTCGGCCAACGGGGCCAGCCGACCTGCGTAGTCCAGTGCGGCCACCGGGTCGTGGACCGAGCAGGGCCCCACGATCAGCAGGAGTCGGTCGTCTCGACCGGCAAGGATCTCGACGATCTCGTCGCGATGGCGTGCAACCGCCTCGGCGCCGGCGTGGCCGAGAGGAAGTTCGGCGCGGATCTGCTCCGGAGCCGGGACCGGGCGAAAGGACACGATCCGCCGGTCGGAGGTGCTTTCGACGGCAGCGTCGCTGCTGGTGATGGTCACGATGTGTTCGGGCTTCCTGTGAGTGGTACTCAGGGCGTACCCACGGAACATCCGGTGCCCTGAAATGACGAAAGCAGTGACCGTGTGGTCACTGCTGGGCTCCGGGTGGCTTTTCGAGCGCTGGGTTTACTGCGCCTTATCCGTGGCTCCACCCGGAGCCGAGATAAAGCGCCAATAGCTGCGCGTGCCGATGTTCACGGTAGTGACAGTACACGCTGCCATCGAATGACCTGCTCCGCGGGAGGCGACGGAAACGTCGTCCGGTGCGCACATGTGCTCAGGCGGTGGCGCGTCGGGCGATGTTGTAGAACCGGACCTCCTGGTACTCGTGGAGTCCTTCGCTGCCGCCTTCCCGACCCATCCCTGACTGCTTGATGCCGCCGAACGGGGCCGCCGCGTTGGACGGGACGCCGTGGTTGATTCCCACCAGCCCAGTCTGGAGCCGATCGGCGAATTTGGGGGCGCGGTCGAGGTTCTCGGTGAAAACGTAACCGGCCCGCGCCATGCTCGCCAGGGCGCGATCGTCGATCAGTCCCATCATCTCGGTCAGACCCTCTACGAACGCGTCGTGGATGCCCCTCTACACCAGGATGCGGTTGGCGGCGCTGCAGGACTGGCCGCTCGTGTGGCTACCGTTTCCGAAGATCAGGAACTCGTTGTGGAGGATGCCCTTGGCCAGGGTGTGGCTGCAGGACACGGTCACCTCGTCGTGAAGGCCGCAGGTGATGAACGCGGTCACCCCGACGATGTCGGTGTGAACGCCTGAGTAAGCCATTCGCCGATGGCCTTGACCAACACGGCGCGGTTCTCCCGCTTGACGATGGCGTGTCCGTCATCGTCGAAGATCAGGCACTCGACCCGCCGCCCCAGTCGTCGCAACGCTTCGAACATCTGCGTGGATTCGCCGGCCGGCACATTGGTGTCATTGGCGCCGTGCACCAACAGCAATGGTGCGGTGAGCGCCTCGACTCGCAGGAGCGGTGAGAGTCGGTCGAGGAGATCGTGGTCGTTGATCGGATGACCGTATTTCGGGTACGCCTCGGCTGCGATCCACGGATCGGTGTTGCGGTAGAACGTGCCCAGATCGCTCATTCCGCAGATGCTGATGCCTGTTGCGAAGAGCTCGGGGTGGAAGGTCAGTGCTGCCTGGGTTAGATATCCACCGTAAGACCAGCCGCAGCAAGCGATCCGGTCGTGGGCAGCAAGGCCGCGGTCGACCAAAAAGCGAGCACAGTCCGCCACGTCGTCGATGGCGGCGAATCGCAGCTGCCTGTCGTCGGCGTGAGAAAACCTCCTGCCGAATCCGCCCGAGCCGCGAACGTTCGGCGTTAGCACGGTGATACCTGCGTCGAGCAGTTCGGGGAATATCTCGCTGTAGTCGGGGCGCGCCTGCCCTTCCGGGCCGCCGTGCAGGAAGATCATCGCACCCATCAATTCACCGCCCGGTGGCTCATATAGCCACCCGGTGAGCTCGAGCCCGTCCCGGGCGCGCATGGCCACCAGCTGCGGATGTGCGGCGGCGTTGCCACCGCCGGGCTCGCGGTCGATGCGTTCCCATTCTCGAGACCGAGGATCGACGAGTTCTACTGTTCGCGGCGTGGAAGGTCCTTGTATGGTCATCGCCACCAGCGAGCCGCCAGCGCTGATGCTCAGCTCACTGGCGACGGGCCCGGGCAGCGGGATCGGCTCACTCAATGTATTGTCGGCGTACTCGAGTATCTGTAATTCGCTGCGGCCGTTGATATTCCACAACAGAGCCGCAGTTGATAGGTCGTCGCTGACCGCGAACTCGTCCAGGTCGTATCCAGGTCGTTCGGCGACCACGTGATACGACACGCCGTCCTCCGTGGTGGTCACTTCGACCAGTCGGGTGTGCTCGGCGCCGTTGTCGGTGCGGACCAGGGCGCGCACGTAGCCACGGGTGCTGTTCATCGGATAGGTCTTCGCCGGGTGGTAGAGCACCATCACCTCACCCTCCAGGCCGGATCGTAGCCGACGGGGTTGGTGGTCGTCGAGGATTACACCCGCGTCGGTGGTGGAACCGGGATCGGATGGCAACAGCGCGATTTCAGTCAATCCGTGCAGAAGGATCAGGTCGCGGTAGCCGCGTGGGCCAACCCGTACGAGCGAGGCTCCCGCCCATGAGTCGACGAGCTTGCCGCCGGATCTTCGGTCCAGCACGATGGTGGCGCCGTCGACCGGATCGATCAGGCACGAGCTACCGACGCCGTCCTGACCGGTGAGGATGGCAGCCACCTGAATACCGTCCCAGCCGATCAACTCGGCTGTTCCCTCCGGAAAGCCGTTCGGCCAGTGATCGATTCGACGGGCGTCACGGTCGTCGGGATCGGTGGTCACCAGCCAGATCTGGGTGCGCGTACCGCCGCCGGGTGCGACCTCGCAGGCCAGCCAATGGCCGTCCGCGGAGTGGATCACCCTGGTGACCGGGCCCTCGACGGGAAGCTCGACGTCGCGCGACGAGCTCGCGTGCGTCCCGCGCAGGAAGCGCTGTACCGCACGGGGGTAACCGCCGTCGTCGACGAGATGGGCGAACGCGGTCGCGTCCGGCGACAGCGACGCACCGTAGGTCGCGCGTACGTGCTGTCCCACTGTCCTACTGGCTCTCGCGCGAGCGGTTCATCGACCTGCCGTGTCCATGCTCTGCAGCCACATCTCCAGCACCGCCAGTTGCCACAAGGCGTTGGAGCCCAACGTGGTTCGCGTCTCGTTGGGCGCGGCCAGGAGTCTGTCCAACGTTTCTCTGCGGTAGAGGCCCCGCGCGCGTGCGGCGTCGTTGGTCAGCGCGTCGCGCACCATGTCCAGTATCTCGCCGTGCAGGTGCCGGATGCCCGGTACCGGGAAATAGCCCTTGGTGCGGTCGATCACCTCGGCGGGCAGCAGTGCTCGCGAGGCGTCCTTGAGCACGCCCTTGCCATTCGACGCCAGTTTCAGCTCGGCAGGACAGGCGGCGGCGAGTTCCACGAAGTCGTGGTCGAGAAAGGGCACCCGGGCCTCCAGACCCCACGCCATCGTCATGGTGTCGACCCGTTTGACCGGGTCGTCGACGAGCATCACCTGAGTGTCCAGCCGCAGGGCCGCGTCGACAGCGGTCTCGGCGCCCCGACGGCTCTGGTGGGTCTTGACGAACTCCCAACTCGGATCTTCGGCGTCCACAGCGTATTCAGGAGCGAAGATGTCCAGCACCTCTGCGTGGCCGCGGTCGAAGAACACCTTCGCGTACGCCTCGGTGGTCTGCTCGCGGGCGACGTTCGCCAGCGGCGGGTACCAGTCGTAACCGGCGAGGATCTCGTCTGCTCCCTGACCAGACTGCACCACCTTGACCGACTTGCTGACCTCCTCGGCGAGCAGATAGAAGGCCACGCAGTCGTGACTGACCATCGGTTCGCTCATCGCGGCGATCGTCTTCGGCACGGCGGGCAGCAACCGGGCACTGTCGATGTGGATGCGGTGATGGTCGGTTCCGAACGTCTTGGCCACCAGGTCGGAGTAGGAGTACTCGTCGCCGGATTCGTCACCGACCGAGTCGAACCCGATCGAGAACGTGGCCAGACCGCGCTGGCCCTGCTCGGCCAGGAGTGCCACCACGATCGACGAGTCGATTCCGCCCGACAGCAGTACGCCTACCGGGACGTCCGCGACCATGCGCCGCACCACCGCCGTTCGCAAAGCCTCCATCAACGCGTCCTGCCAATCGCGGTCGCTCCACGAGGCGCGGGCCGGATCGCGGTCGAAAACTGGTGTCCAATAGACGGTGTCGGTGTGCGAACCGTCCGGGCGGATCACTCGCACCGTGGCCGGCGGCAGCTTGCGCACACCTCGATACATGGTGCGCGGCGCAGGAACCACCGAATGGAAGCTCATGTAGTGATGCAGCGCGTTCCGGTCCAGTTCGGTGTCGACGTCTCCGGCCTGAAGCAGGGCGCGCACGGTCGAGGCGAACCGGAGCCGACCCGGTCGTTCGGCCAGGTACAACGGCTTTATCCCGAGTCGGTCGCGGGCGAGAGTGACGACACCCGTCGCACGGTCGGCGATCGCGAAGGCGAACATGCCCTTGAAGCGGTCCACACATCGGGCGCCCCACCGGTGGAACGCCTTGATCACCACCTCGCTGTCCGCCGTAGAAAAGAACCGGTAACCGACGGCTTGCAACTCTCTGCGAAGGTCCTCGTAGTTGTAGATGCAGCCGTTGAACACCAGTGTGAGACCGAGGTCGCTGTCCACCATCGGTTGGGCGCCGCACGCGGACAGATCAATGATCGACAACCGTCGATGGCCGAGCGCGATCGGCCCGTGGGCGACCACGCCGTCTGAATCCGGGCCCCGGGATTCCATGGCATCCGTCATCCGGGTCACCGCGGCGACGTCGGCGGACTGGCCGTCGAAGCGGATCTCCCCGCAGATGCCACACACGTCGTGTTCCGTTCCCCTACGTCGACGCCTGGTAGTCAGGCGGGCCGGCGTCCGATGGATGGTCCGGCCCACCGGTCAGTATCCACGTGTCCTTGCTTCCACCGCCCGACGACGAATTGACGATCCGTGACCCGTGGGCCGCCACCCGGGTCAACCCGGCCGGCATGACCTCCGCCGTGACGCCGTTCATCGCACCGGGGCGGAGATGCACGAAGGCACGGAGATCGACGTGATGCGGGTACATGCCCTCACCGTCGAACGTGGGATGGGTGGACAGGGCGATCGTCTCCTGGGCGATGAAGCGCTCGGGCTGGGTCTGCAGTTCGCGTCGACGGGCCTCAAGAGCTCCCGCAGTCGCCTCCGGACCGATGACGACGCCGTTGCCACCGGACCCGTCGATCGGTTTGACCACCAGGTCGGCGAGGTTGTCGATCACGTAATCACGCTGCGCGCGTTCGGCGCAGATCCACGTCGGCACCTGCGCCAGTGTCGGCTTCTCCCCGAGGTAGTACTCGATCATCGCGGGTACGTGGGCGTAGATCGCCTTGTCGTCGCCGATCCCGTTGCCCAGCGCGTTGGCGATTGCCAGCGTCCCGTTGCCGACCGCTTCCAGCAGGCCGGGCCGAAGTGGGGCGCCGTCGTAGCCGGCGGACGACAACAGCATGTCCTCGTCCATCCGGGCGTACACGACGTCGACGGGTCGGACGTCGGAACCTATGTGCCGCAATATTTTCCCGCTGCGCACAGACAAATCTGAGGACTGCACCAGGGCGATGCCCATCTCGTCTGCCAGGAAGGTGTGCTCGAACCACGCGGAGTCATCCCAACCGCCGGACAGCAGTGCCACCGACGGCTCACCTTCGCACCGCGCGGGCGCCGACGCACGCAGCGTCTCCATCAGCATCGACAGGACCCGATCGACATCGCCGATCTCGCGAGGGCGTTCGAGCTCGGGAAGGTGCTTGGTCAGCAGCCGCCGATTCACGATCGCGTAGGCGATGCCGGACGGGATGCGAAGATTGTCTTCGAGCACCATCCAATTCCCCGCGCGATCGCACACCAGGTCGGTGCCGCAAATGTGTGCGCGCACGGCGCCCCTCGACAATCGGCCGGCCGAACGGAATCCCGGTGCCCGGTCTAGTGCATGCACCCCGATCACACCGTCGGTGACGATGGCCTGCTCGGAATAGATGTCGCACAGGAAAGCATTCAGGGCCTTCGCCCGCTGGCATAGGCCGGACGATAGGTTCGCCCATTCGTCGGCCGCGATGAGCCGCGGCATCAGATCGAGCGGGAACACCTGGGCACGGCTCTGGCCGCTGACCCGGAAGGTGATGTTTTCGGCGCGCTGATCCTGCTCGACATCGCTTTCGCGTGACCGCAGCACGGCCACCCCAAGATCGACGACGGACCGCAGGATCTTCGCGTAGTGGGGCCGAGGCTGGCCGTCGGTGTCGACGGCTTCGTCATAGGTTGGCAGGGCGCTCTTGTCGGCAGGGCCGGACTCGCGGTGAGGGTGGTAGCCGAAGAGCAGCGTGGGGTCTTCGGACACGGCTGCTGCCGCGTCGGGCCAATTGCCCGCGGTTTCGTCGATCAACTGGTCGACGACATCGGCGAGTCGGCCACGCCTGCGCAACGCCCTGCGCTGTCGCGCGGCGGACGTGCCTGCAATCAGCACCCGGTGGGCCAGGTCGCTAATCACCTGCCAGTCCCCCGCCGCCTCCAATTGTGGACGCAGCAGGCGCACCAATTCGGTCACCACCTCGACGGCCGGTCGGCCGCGCGGCCCATTCACGTCGACGAGTTCACCTTCGAGCCCCGAGCGGGCGGCGCGCCACAGAGCGGCGCGGCCCAGCGGTGCGGAAATCTCGAGGGCAGGATCCCCTGCCCGCAACCCCTCTAATTCACGTTCGACCAGTGCACGGAACAGGCCGGCTATGAGCACGATGGTGTCGACCGACGGGCAGCTATCGCACACCCGTAACTCGAGGGTCGGCGCCGCGACCGCAGGCCGAACGTCGAAATACACCATACCGGCGTCGGCGATCGCGCCGCTGCTCACGAGGTCAGCAACCAGTTGGTCGTATTCGACCGCCGAGGACACTGGCGCTGCCAGGCCCGTCGTCGGCCAGCGCTGCCACACCAGCGTCCGCCCGCTGGAGTAGCCGGTGTCAGAGCCGTCCGCCCAGAACGGCGAGCTTGCGCTCAGCGCCAAGAGTGTCGACACATACGGCGCCACCCGGTTCGCCACGGCAACTGACTCATCGCGGTCATCGATGCCGACATGCACCTGGGTGCCACAAATGAGTTGTTCCCGGGCCAGCAACTGATAGTCCGCGAGCATCTGCCGATACCGGGCAGTCTGGGTGACCTGCATCTCGGCGGGTACCGACAACGGCACCGCACCCGCTGCAACCACGCCGATGCCAAGTTTCGCCGCAGCATCCACGAGAACTCTTCGGTGGCCCTGCAGGTCGGCGCGCAGATCGTCGAGCGTGTCGACGACACCGCTATTCATCTCGACCACGCACCGTTGCAGCTCGGCCACGTAGGTATCAGACAACTCGGCGAGCAGTTCGGGTGCGCGAGCGGTCAGGCGTCTGGTCTTGAGGTCGACGAGATGAAATTCCTCCTCGACGCCCATCGTCCGCAGCGTGACGCTTCGCATCCCGCTACGTTAATTTACGCCCAATACATCGACGTTAAGGTCCAACACCTCCCTGGCGACAAGGCCGAAGCCGCCGAGGCCCTGGGAATGTCCCGCGCGACGATCTACCGCAAGATCAAGGATTTCGGTATCTCGTGAAACCGCTGCGTTCTGGTCGTTGCCTTCGGACAGTGCTAGCCGATGCGGTTCTAAGTGGAGCTACGGGTGTGTGAGGTTGGGGATTCGAACCCCTGACGCCCACAGTGCCGGGAGCGTCAATCCAAAGAGCAGGCCGGCTAAAGCGCGCCGGCGATATACGCAGTCCGGCAGGCACGGCGGGCGAGCTTGCCACTGGTGGTACGAGGGATGACCCCTGCAGGGACGAGCCGAAAGTCGGCGACGGCGAGGCCGTGCTGTCGTGAAAGGGCCGCACGGGCGGCGTCGG
>NZ_JAVRPS010000350.1:0-4736 GCF_032162105.1 Mycobacterium sp.
TCATCGTGCTGTCCGAGGGCCGGCTGCTGAACCTGGGCAATGCCACCGGGCACCCGTCGTTCGTGATGAGCAACAGCTTCTCCAACCAGGTGATCGCCCAGATCGAGCTGTGGACCAAGAACGACGAGTACGACAACGAGGTCTACCGGCTGGCCAAGCACCTCGACGAGAAGGTCGCCAAGATCCACGTCGAGGCCCTCGGTGGTTCGCTGACCCGGCTCACCAAGGAGCAGGCGGAGTACATCAACGTCGACGTGGACGGCCCGTACAAGCCGGAGCACTACCGCTACTGAGTTTCCGGTCGAGACTGCGGACAGATCGCGAAAACGCCGATCTGTCCGCAGTTTTGGCGTCGAGGTAAGCCGCATCATCGAACTCATCGACAAGTAGAAACTGCCCCGTCGGTGATACCGGATCTGTTACGGTCCGCGGGTGCTTCGGGGACTGGTGCGGCTGGTCGTCGTCGTCATTCTTACCATGACACTCGGGATCCCGCCGCAGGCATCCGCCGACCCCACCATTGATGGGCACGACCCGTACTTCAACGAAGACGAGTACACCGAGTTCTACACGCCACCGGATCCGTTGCCGCCGGGAGCGCCCGGCGACGTGATCCGCAGCGAGCCGTCGCGGCTGGTGCTCGAGCCGTCGGGTCAGCTGGGCGCGATCATGGCGACCGGCACGCGAATCATGTACCGCAGCATCGACGCTCGCGGAAACCCGATGGCCGTGACGGGCACCTACTTCGAGCCGTACAACGACTGGCCCGGAAAGGGCCCGCGGCCCCTGATCGTCTACGGCCCGGGCACCCAGGGCCAGGGGGACCAGTGTGCACCGTCGCGACAGTTCAACCAGGGCATCCATTGGTCCCCGTGGCTGGACCTTGCGTTCAACTACGAGGAGCTGTTCGTAGCCACCATGGTGGCCCGCGGCTTCGCCATCGTGATGACGGATTATCAGGGCCTCGGAACCCCGGGCCTGCACACCTACGTCAACCGGGTCGCCGAGGGCAACGCGATGCTCGACGCCGGACGCGCCGCGATGCGGCTGCCGGAGACTTCGCTGGATCCGCATGGGCCGCTTGCCTTCTGGGGGTATTCGCAGGGTGGCGGCGCTGCTGCGGCGGCGGCCGAGCTTGCTCCCTCCTACGCTCCCGAGCTTCACGTCGTCGGGACCTACGCGGGCGCACCGCCCGCAGACCTCAAGGAACTCTTCCCCTACGCGGACGGTAGTGCGCTGGTGGGCGTCGTCGGCTACGCCCTGAACTCCGTCATCACCACGTATCCCGAGTTCGAGCAGGCCATCCGCGACAAGCTGACACCGCGCGGTGAAGATCTGCTCTACAAGGTCCAGGACCAGTGCATCGCCGAGACCATCACGAAGTTCATGTTCAGGCACCTTCAGCCCTACTTCACCGAGGACGTCTTCCAACTGGTGAACGAGGAACCGTTCAGCAGCCTCTTCGACCTGCAGCGCATCGGTCGGTTGAAGCCGAACTCGCCAGTGTTGATCAACAGCAACCGCTTCGACCCGCTGGTGCCGTGGACCGGTGCCAATCAGCTCGGTCGAGACTGGTGCGCGCAGGGGGCCGACGTCGAGTTCCGCACCAATGAACAGCCGCCGTTTCTCAACAAGCTGGTGGTGAACCATGCGTTGCCGATGCTGGTCGACGGTGAATCCGCGATGCAGTGGATCGCCGACCGGTTCAACGGCGTGCCGACGGCGCCGAACTGCGGGACGTACTGACGCCCTTGTCCGCAGGATAGCCGTCATTCTCGCCATGGCGCTGATCAAGTCGCGCTTGATCATTCGCGAATTCATGGAGGGGCACGCCGCACCGGCGTGGCTGCGCGCGGGCACCGACACCTGGCTGGTCGTCATGTTCGGCGCCGTTCTGGCGATGTACCTCTGGTGATTTCCGGGCGGTAGCCCGGTTACGCTCGCCGAGTGCTCATCGCGATCGAGGGCGTCGACGGCGCAGGCAAGCACACCCTGACGCAGGGTCTGCGCGCGGCGTTCGAAACTGCGGGCAAGTCGGTCGCCACCCTTGCCTTCCCCCGGTACGGCGCCTCTGTGCACGCCGATCTGGCCGCCGAGGCGCTGCACGGCGGCCACGGCGACCTGTCGTCGTCGGTGTACGCCATGGCGGTGCTGTTCGCGTTGGACCGCGCCGGTGCACACGCCGAGATCGCGGGTCTGAGCGCCGACCACGACGTCGTCATCCTCGACCGCTACGTCGCGTCCAACGCCGCCTACAGCGCGGCGCGACTGCATCAGGGCGTCGACGGCGACGTGGTGGCGTGGCTGCGCGAGCTGGAGTTCGAACGGTTGGGCAACCCCGCGCCGGACTGGCAGGTGTTGCTCGCGGTACCCACCGAGCTCGCCGCGCAACGGGCGCAGCGCCGCGCCGACGCCGACGCCGCGCGTGCCCGCGATGCCTACGAGCGCGACGACGGGCTGCAGCGCCGCACCAGCGAGGCGTACGCCGCGTTGGCCGCCGCGCAGTGGGGTGGACGCTGGGTGGTGGCCGGGCCGGACGTCGACGCGGCCGATCTCGCCCCGACGCTGGCCCCCTGACCGGGCTAAGCGGGCAAAACACCCGGTGTGGTATCCCGGCTTTATCGCGATTCGGTGACACCATGGACACCATGAGGCAAAGGATCCTAGTCGTCGATGACGACCCATCGCTGGCCGAGATGCTGACGATCGTGCTGCGCGGTGAAGGTTTCGACACCGCAGTGATCGGTGACGGCACCCAGGCCCTGACCGCGGTCCGTGAGCTGCGGCCCGATCTGGTGCTGCTGGATCTCATGCTGCCGGGCATGAACGGCATCGACGTCTGTCGGGTGCTGCGCGCCGATTCGGGTGTGCCGATCGTGATGCTGACCGCCAAGACGGACACCGTGGACGTCGTGCTGGGTCTGGAGTCGGGCGCCGACGACTACGTGATGAAGCCCTTCAAGCAGAAGGAACTCATCGCACGGGTGCGTGCGCGGCTGCGCCGCAACGACGACGGACCCGCCGAGATGCTCTCGATCGCCGACATCGACATCGACGTGCCCGCCCACAAGGTCACCCGGATGGACGAGCAGATCTCGCTGACGCCGCTGGAGTTCGACCTGCTGGTGGCGTTGGCGCGCAAACCGCGGCAGGTGTTTACTCGGGATGTGCTCCTCGAACAGGTCTGGGGATACCGACACCCCGCCGACACTCGTTTGGTGAACGTGCACGTCCAGCGGTTGCGCGCCAAGGTCGAGAAGGATCCGGAGAACCCGCAGGTGGTGCTCACCGTTCGAGGAGTGGGATACAAGGCCGGACCTCCGTGATCTGGGGCTCGAGACGGCGCATCCGCAGCCGCTCGGCGCCGATGCTGCGCGGGCTGGGAGCGCTGGGTCGAGCGCTGGGCTTCGCATGGCGTCGATCACTCCAGCTGCGCGTTGTGACGTTGACCCTCGGGCTGTCCCTCGCCGTGATCCTCGTCCTGGGCTTCGTGCTGACGAGCCAGATCACCGACCGCACCCTCGAGGTCAAGGTCCGTGCGGCGACCGAGGAGATCGAGCGGGCCCGCAACACGGTGAGCGGGATCGTCGGCGGCGAGGAGACCCGCTCGCTGGACAGCAGTCTGCAGTTGGCCCGCAACACCCTGATCGACCGCAAGGCGGATTCCGGCGCCGGGCTGGCCGGCGCGTTCGACGCCGTGCTGGTGGTGCCCGGCGACGGTCCGCGGGCGGCGACCGCGGCGGGGCCCGTCGACCAGGTGCCCAACACCTTGCGGGACTTCGTCAAGGCCGGCCAGGTCAGCTATCAGTACGCGACGGTGCGCGCCGACGGCTTCTCCGGACCCGCGCTGATCGTCGGCAGCCCCACGTCGTCGCCGGTGACCAATCTCGAGCTGTACCTGATCTTCCCGTTGCACAACGAGCAGAGCACCATTGCCCTGATGCGCGGCACCATCCTCACCGGTGGTTTGGTGCTGCTCGGCCTGCTGGCCGCCATCGCGCTGTTGGTGGCGCGCCAGATCGTGCTCCCGGTGCGGTCGGCGTCGCGGATCGCCGAACGGTTCGCCGAGGGCCACCTGACCGAGCGGATGCCGGTGCGCGGCGAAGACGACATGGCGCGGCTGGCAGTGTCGTTCAACGACATGGCCGAGAGCTTGTCGCGGCAGATCACCCAACTCGAGGAGTTCGGAAATCTGCAGCGCCGCTTCACTTCCGACGTCAGCCACGAGCTACGCACCCCGTTGACGACCGTCCGGATGGCCGCCGACCTGATCTATGACCACAGCGAGGACCTCGAGCCCGCACTGCGACGGTCCACCGAGTTGATGGTCAGCGAGTTGGACCGGTTCGAGACGCTGCTGAACGACCTGCTGGAGATCTCCCGCCACGACGCCGGCGTCGCCGAGTTGTCGGTGGAGTCGGAGGACCTGCGGGCCGTGGTGGAGAGTGCGCTCGACAACGTCGGTCATCTGGCCAACGACGCCGGAGTGGACCTGATCGTCGACCTGCCGGCGACGGAAGTGATCGCCGAGGTCGATCCGCGACGCGTGGAACGGATTCTGCGCAACCTCATCGCCAACGCCATCGACCACGCCGAGCGCAAGCCGGTACGGATCCGGATGCTGGCCGACGACGACACCGTCGCGGTCACGGTGCGCGACTACGGCGTCGGTCTGCGTCCCGGTGAGGAGAAGCTCGTCTTCAGCCGCTTCTGGCGGTCCGACCCGTCACGCGTGC
>NZ_JAVRPS010000351.1:0-10202 GCF_032162105.1 Mycobacterium sp.
AGCAGGAACGCTGGCTGCTGGACGGCTTCGCGCAGTCCGAAGCCCGCTGGGACGTGCTGGGCCAGCAGGTGTTCTTCTCGCAAGTGGAGTCGACGCCGGGCCCCGGCAGCGGCATCGACCCGGACGCCTGGGACGGCTACACCGCCAATCGCGACCGGATCGTCGCCGCCCGAGCTGATCGAGCTGGTCACCACCTCGATCAGCTCGGGTGGGGACGGCTCGGATTCGCGCGACGAGATCGACGCGGTGCGGCCGGAGACCCCCGACATTCGGTATTTCAGCAACCGCCGCGGCTACGCGAGGACCCGCATCACCCCCGACGAGGTGCGCGCCGACTTCCAGGTGCTGCCGTTCGTCTCGCGCCCAGGGGCGCCCGCGCTCACCGGGGCCTCGTTCGTGGTCGCGGATCGCGAGCCGACGCTGCACCCGGTGTGAACTCACACCCAGGCCACTGCGCCCGGCGGTACTGTCGGACCCAAGTGCAGTCGGATCGGGAGCATGCCAAATGGACCTCGTATTTGGTCTATCGCTGACCTCGACCGCGGTGCGCTGGGTACTCGTCGAGGGAGCGACCGGCGAGGGTGCGCCCATCGACCGCGGCGAGTTCCAAGTCGGCGCGCTGGACGCTGACTTCTTGCTCGACGTCCTCCTCAACCAGGACACCGTCGCCGGCAACCGGTTGCACGCGGTTGGCGTCACCTGGACGAATGAGGCCGCGGTGTCGGCGAGCGTCGTGCTGGACGCCCTGGCGGACCGTGGGGTGCGCAACGTCGTGGCCGTGCCGGACACCGACGCCGCCGAGGCCCTGGCGTACGGGATCGCCGAGATCACCGACTACGACGACGTCGCGGTCTGCGTCGTCGAACCGGACGCCGCCTTCGTGGCGCTGGTGACCGATCACCAAGTGACGGTCGAGCGCATCGACCGGCCGCAGGACCGCGACGATGCCCTCGAGCTGACCAGCAGCGTGATTGCGATGTTGGATTCCACCGCCCGGCGACCAGGCGCGGTCTTCGTCGTCGGTTCGGACGACGTCGACGTCATCGTGTCCTCGTTCGAGGCCATCTCCGAGACGCCGGTCTTCTCCGCCACCGAGGCCGAGCTGGCCCTGGCCCGCGGCGCGGCGCTGGCATCGGCCCGCGAGGTCAACGACGCGGAGGTGCCGGGCGCATGGGTGGGGCCGCGCCTGAAGTCGCGGATCGGCCTGTTGTCGACGGTCCTCGGTGCCGCCGTGCTGACGTTCGTCGTCTCGCTGTCGATGGCGCTCGGCGTTCGCCTGACCCCGGATTCGGCGACGGAAGAACCGCAGAACGTCAACGCCGCCGAAGCCGCCCCCGTCGCGGCACCTCCGCCGCCGCACCGCGCCGCGCCGTCACCGCAGCAGGCGGCGGCCGCGGTCGCGAAAACGATCGTGGTGGCCCGACCGCCTGCACCTGAACCGGCCGCCGCGCCGGTGTACGAGCCGCCCGCCGCTGCGCCCGTCGCACCGCCGCCGGTCTATCAGCCGCCCGCGCCCGCCTACGTTCCACCGCCCGCACCGCTGTACGTTCCGCCGCCTCCGCAGCCGCGGCTTCGTGATCGGATCATCGAGCGCATTCCGATCATCAACCGCTTCCACGAGCCGCAATACCCGCAGTAGGGGCCCGCCCCCGCGGGGCGTTGAAATGCATAACGTCCGCACAGCCTCCTCATAATCACCCCGGCGTACCGTCATTGGTGGGAGTGGAATCGTCTTCCATTCTCCCGGAACGGCTTTGGGCCGAATGGACGACCCAGGGTCTCGATTGCCAGACGAGAATCGCAGGGTTTCGCATGAATCATTTGAAGACCATCGCAGCAGGAACCGCCATCGCCGGATCACTTGGGCTCGCCGCCCTCGGAATCGGCTCGGGCGTGGCGAACGCTGCACCCTCCCCGGTCGTGAACGGCGCGGGCTGGGCACAGGACCGAGGCTGGGGCCACGGTCCCGGGCCGGGCGGCCCCTGGCAGCCCGGCGGCTGGGACGGAGGTGGCTGGGGCGGAGGCCCGGGTTGGGCGCCGCCGCCACCCGACTACGGCTACGGCGGCTACGGCTACGGCGGTCCGCCCTGCGTCACCGGGCCGCTAGGGCTGTTGCACTTCTGCCCGTAGCGGTTCGGCCTCAGGGGCATGGGTGTCTCGCCAGAGTCGTCATCAATTGTTGACGGGCCGCGGAGGTACTAGTCCCGGCGCTCGCCGGGATCGCGTACCTCGGGGAGAGGTTCCGAGGGAGCCCCTACGGCGAACGGACGTTTGGCCGGCACCGTCGGTCCATCGGGAGCCGCATGACGGGATGTCGACTCCGGCCGCCGCTGAATCCGCAGGGCAGTCGTGGCGACCGGCACCTCCGTGGTCGGGGCGAGCCCCGTCGCCGAATCCTGTTTGAGCCGAACGATCTTCGGCATCGTCGTCTGCTGGGGCCGTGGCACGACGGCCGTCGGCGGCTCGACGGGCGCCGGGGTCGCGTTGCGAGGTGCGCGGCGCCGTAGCAGGTAGCCCGCCAACGGGCCGGTGACGATTACGGCGACCAGGATGGCCAGGCTCAGCACGCAGATCACGACGTCGAACATGCTGGTGATCTGTTGAGCCAGGTCGTTGCCGTAGATGGCGTCGGGGCCGCGTGGCGTCGGGTCGGCGTAGCGCGGGGCGAGCGCGACGCCGATGACCAGCTGGGCGGCGGTGAAGACGAAGAGCGAACCGCTGAACGCGGCGATGACGACCGACGACAGCCCACCCTTGGCGAGTTGGCGTTGCAGCCACACCGCGATGCATCCGGTGACGACGTTGAACGCCGTCAGGGCGAAGCTGTCGTAGAGGGACCGCGGCAGATCGAGCCACAGCGCGATGAGGAAGTCGGTGACACGCAGTCCCGCCGCGGCGAACGTCCAAAAGGCGATGAGCGTCAAGCACTTCAGCGCCGCCCCGCGGTAGACGGCCATGGTCGGCGGCTTGACGAGGAAGACGGCGTACAGCGTCGTCGGTACCACGATCGCGGCCGCGGCTGCCCACGCCAGGTAGCCCTCGTACCCGACGGCAGCGGTCGACGTGTTCTCGGCGATGCCGTGGAAGGCGTCGACGTCGCGGCCGACGGCGGCCACCCACACCAGCACGCCAGCGACACCGGCCGACACGCCCAGCGCCGTCGTCGCGAGCCGGGCCGCGGCCGTCTTCTGCAGCAGCCAGGCCGAACCGATGACCAACGCGATCATCGCCACCCCGCCGTACAGGAGGGTGCTGATCACGACCGCGACGTCGTGGCCTGCGACGGTCCCGGTGGTGACGAAGAGGTAGCGCAGTCGCCAGAACAGGTTGAACACCACGGCCCAAGCCGCGAGGACGATCGAGGCCACGCCGATGATCCGAACCGCGGCGTACCAGCGGCCAAAGCCGTTGTCCTCGATGGTGATACTGGTGATCGGGGGCTGCGCGGCGAGCAATGCGCCGGCGACGCCCAGCCAGATGCCCGGGCCGGCACCCGGCGGTACGGCACCGGTTCCGCCGTCGCGGACGGTCGCCACGATGTGGAACCCGATGAACCCGAGCACGCAGAGCAGGTAGGGGATCGTCAGCAAGAACCGAACGCGGATGGTGCGGCCGAAGTCGGGCTGCGGCGCGGTGAGCCGCAACGGTCCGACGTGCGGTGCGAGCGCGGCGGCGATGGCCAGCAGCGTCACCACGACGACCACCACGAACAGGATGGCGCTGCTGCCGGGGACGCCGACCCCGAACTCGATGCTCCACGGCAGGAGCAGGGCGACGACGAGCAGTGCCACGGCGAGCCCGTCGCGCACCCGGTTGGTGCGGGTGGGGACGTAGCCGACCCGCGCCGCGGCGGGGACGCGCGCGGTCGCCACCTGGGCCGTGGCGGCGTCCTGATGTTCGCTCACGTCACTCACTGTTCCCATTTTCGGTCCGGTGCACAAGGTGACGCCAAGGATGTTCCAAGGATTTGCGATAGCGTGGCCGGGGTCGAATTGCGACGTCGGTAACGGTTGCGGGGCGGTGAGCGAAAACCCATACGGATGGGTAGGTCCTGAGTTAGGAGTAGTCCTGTGGACGTAGTCCTCGGGGTCGCGGTGACCGGCCCGGTCGCCCGATTGGCGATGATCGGTTCACCTGGTGGCCAGGTGTTCGACGAATACGCCCTCGACCTGCCCAACAACGCCGCGACGACCGACCTCGCGGACACCATCGTCGGCACCTACCGCGCGGTGACCGATTCAGGCAACCGGCTCTCCGCGACGCGGCTGTCCTTCCTGGACCCATTACAAGCCGACACCCTGCGCCAGATGCTGCTGCGCGCCGGGGTCGAGAACGTCGAGGTGGTGTCCGAGGTCGAGGCGGCCACCGCACTGGTGCGCAGCACCGACGCCAACGCCGCGCTGCTGCTGGTCGACGACGACACCGCAACGCTGACCACCGTCGGTGAAGACTCCATGCCCGCGGCTGTGCTGGCGTCCGTGCCCATCGGCGCCGCCGGTGCGGCCGTCGCCTGCGCGGCGGTGTTGGCCGCGATGCCGGCCCAGCCGGAAGCACCCGTCCGGGTGATGCTCGTCGGGCACCGGGAGGACATGCAGTCCGTCGCCGCGGGCATCCGCGACCAGTCGCGGGTGCCGGTGGAACTGCCCACCGATGCGAGCTTCGCGATCGCCAGGGGAGCGGCCAAGACCGTCGGTTGGGCGACCATCGACCCGGCGGGCCCAGCGACGCAGTTGGCGCCCGCGAGCCCGGCCCCCGATGCGGCGACCGCGCTCCGTGCGGCGGCGGAACCGCAGCTGGCCTACTCGATGGCCGACCCCGACCCGTTGCCCACGGAGATGGGCTACGCCGACGGTCCGTACGAGATACCGATGGATCCGCTCAGCGAGCTGATCCCGGAGCACGACGACGACGCGACGACGTACACCGAGGCAGTAGCGCCGGTGCATCAGCGAATGCTGTTGATGGGCAGCGCAATTGCGTTCCTCGTCGTCAGCTTCGGCACGCTGGCCGTCACCGTCGCGATCAACGTCCGCCCGGCGGCGTCGGCCAGCGAACTGTCGTCGCCCCCCGTGCAGTCCGATACGGTGCCAGGGCGCTACCTGCCTCCGGTTCCGCACGAACCCGACCCGGTGGCCCAGCCGGTCGCCGTGCTGACCCCGCCGCCGGTGCCACCGCCCGCGCCCAAGCCGAGCTTCAGCCCGCGGACCAACACCGGGCCCGTCGTCGACAATGCGCCGGCCGGCCCGCCGATCGAGCAGCCCCCCGCGGAGGCACCACCGCCGCCGGCCGATGTTCCTCCGGCCCCGGGCATCCCGCAGGTGCCGCCGTTCATCCCGTACATCCCGCTTCCGCCGATCGTGGTCTTCCCGCCGTGGTCGCCGCCGTCGACACCGCCGTCCACGCCGCCCTCGACTCCACCGTCCACGCCGCCCTCGACTCCACCGTCCACGCCGCCCTCGACTCCGCCGTCCACGCCGCCCTCGACCCCTCCGTCGTCTGAGCCGTCGTCACCGCCGTCGTCTCCACCGTCCTCGCCGCCGTCGTCCATCGAGTTCACGGCGCCGCCGTCCGTGCCCTCGGTTGCACCGGTGCCGAAACCGGAACCGGTGTACACCCCGGCGCCCGAGCCGGTGTACACGGCGCCGCAGGCGCCGGCCTACGTCCCGCCGGCCGTGGCCCCAGCGCCCGCACCTGCGCCCGCCCCGGCCCCAGCTCCCGAACCGGCTCCGGTCGCCCCGCAGGTCCCGGTAATCCAGGCGCCGGTGACGACGGTGGTCGTACTCCCGTAGGGGCTGGACGCGAATGCCCACCGCCGAGCGACTACGCGAGTACGACCACCGCAGTCCAAGTTCCCTTGCTGGACAGGCGCTTCCGTGTATCTACACGCAGACCACGGCGATCAGCCGGGAACGATCCGGGCTCACTAGCCGGTTGAGAACACCGAAATGCCACCATTGGGGAATCCCGCCGCGCCGGCCTGAAAGGGCACCTCGACTTGCCCGAGCGTGCTGTCGATGGCGACAGAATGCGCGCCTGTGCCGACAGGAACCGTGAAGAGCAGCTGCCGCGTCGTTCCATCGACGACTCCCATCTGCGGGTCAAATCCCTTCGCGGCAGCGGTGCCACCCTTCACGAAGTGCCGCGCAGGCAGGAAATAGCGGTTGGACGTGGGATCGTAATTGACCTGGTCCACTCCGCCAAACGGCACGGTGGCGCGGATTGCGCCACTTGCACGATCCATGATCAGGGTCATGAGCGGATCCCCGGCCGGCGGATCGCATCCAATGAGCACGTCGTTGTTCGGGCCAAGCACCATTCCCGTCGGTCCGCATTTTCCGAGCGGAAACGATTTGCTGACAGCAGGTTTTCCAGCCGCCACAGAGCTCCCGGTGATGACATCGAGCTCGCCAGCGGGATTGGCGGAGGTCCCGTCATTGTTGATCAAGAAACTCTTCGAGACGGGATCGTATGCGCATGCTTCCAGTCCCGACGAACCGTTGAAGACAAGCTTTGTGACCGGCTTTTGTGTCAGTGTCGAAATGAAAGTGGCGAACGGCGGCGAGTCTCCGGGACTCGCGTACATCGCGAGATGATCGTCAGGGTCGTAGCAGCCTTCATCGACCCGTGACCCGGAATTGCTGATTGGTATCGTGTTGACCGTCTTTTGCGCATCCGTATCGATCACCTTGATCGAGTCGACGTCGCCGACATAGATCGTGTGCGTGCCGGTGATGCCGACGATTCCATCGGGCCCGGACTCGTCTGTCGTTGCGCCAGCACCGGTGAACGGCCCGGGGATCTGCGCGATCAACTTGTTCGATTTGGTATCCACGACATCCACGGCCTTGTTGTTCCGGTCGGCAAGAAAGTACTTGCCGGCCTCGACGTAGCCGATGTCGGAACTGAATGGTGGGGTCGATGCATTAGGCACGGCAATGTTGGTCAGCAGCTTGGGTGGTGTCGGTGCAGCGGTGCTGTTGACTCCACCTCCACCTCCACCTCCACAACCGGCCAAAGCGGCTGTACCGACCAGCAATACGGTCATCAATGGGTATTTCATCCTTCGAGCGCCTTTCCCACGACATTCCCCGGCGCGTACACGTCGGGGTCGAGCCACATGTTGATCAAACGACGACGGCTAGCCCTGATTCACGGGCGTCGCCGCTAACTGAATACTGCATACAATCCGTCCAAATGTGAACGGGATCACACGGTTACCAGGAGATTCACACCATCTCAGACAGGGGATTCACAGAATCACTCCCTCGGCCAGGTGGGTCCACGCCTGGCGACGGACTCGAGACCGCGCGGTACTGGATCCGTCTCACTCTCGCCGGGCCGTCTACGGGCCGAGGCGGCCGATCAAACGTGAACGATTCGGGCCAAGAGGACGACGCTTCGCGGGGTCGAGTACTGCGATACGCGCACTGATCGGCGGCACCCGGCGCACCCTCTAGATAGGCCACGAAGCATGGCTCGAGGGGGAATGGCGATGAGCGCCCAGCAGCAGCAAGCACTCGATTCGTTCTATGCGCTCGACAACGTCGTCACGGTCAAGATCACGATGCCGCAGGCCGACTGGGATTTGGTGCGCAACGAGGAGCCCCAAGGCGGTCGGTGCAACTTCGAATGGACCGAAGGCGCCAGGTACGAATGGCGCAAGGCGACCTCGGTCGAGATATCCGGGACGAGGTTTCCCGCGGCGGCCACGTTCGCGGACGTGGGCGTCAAGAAGAAGTCATTCTGCGGCTCGATAGACAGCAACAAGCCGTGCCTGCACGTCGACTTCGGCAAGTACGGCGATGCCAACGTCCCCGGGATCGAAGCCCTGATCGGGTCGCGGTACGTGACGGTCAACAACTCCATTCAAGACGAGTCCTACGTCAGGCAGACGCTCGGATACCGGATGCTGGACATGGCCGGGCTGCCCCATTCGCGATGCAACTACGCCAGGGTGTTCGTCAACGGAACGCCGATCGGCCAAGGCGGCGCTAGCGTCAACAGCCCCGGCATCTACGTCAATGCCGAGCCGGTGATGAAGCGCTACATCGAGCGGAACTTCAACGGCAACATGAAGGGCAATCTGTACGAACTCGAGCATCACGACGACTTCCTCGACGAGAGGGTGCGATTCATCGGCGTCGAGGACCTCTCCAAGTTCGACGACAAGGCCGATCTGAAATTCGCGATCAGTCACGTCAAGGCGAACGGACTGGCCGGCGCCGACCAGATGCTCGACATGGACCAGTACCTCAAGGTCTATGCGATGGAGTTCTTCCTCAAGCATTGGGACGGTTACGCCGACAACACCAACAACACCTACGTCTACAACGACGTGGCGGCCGTCGCGGCCCCCGGCGTGGGCAACGTCAAGTTCAAGATGATCCCATGGGGCATCGACCAAACCTTGCAGCCAGGCCGGCCCTTCAAGCTGGGCCGCGACGGGGTGATCGCCCAGCTGGTCCGCAACGACGACGCCCGTCGTCAACGATTGTTCGACCAGATCCGGGCGTATCGGGACACCCTGTTCAGCCGCGAGCACCAGCAGACGGTCCTGAAACCGTTGATCGACCAAATGCAGGCGCTGCTCACGGGTTTCGGTGTGCCCGATGCCGTGGCGAAGATCGATTCGGTGCGGCAGCAACTACGCCTTGCCGAATCGGCCGGATACATCGCGGCGGGTCTGCCAGGCGCCGCCAAACCGGTCTACGTCCTCAAGCACGACACCAGTGCCTGTCTGCATGCCAGCAATACCGAGTCGATTCCGCCGGGCATCCCGGCTCCGGCGAACTTCGAGGTCTACCACCAACCGCTGCGGGACGACAACGACGCCACCGACCTATGGGCTCTCAACGACCTCGGGACGGGAAAGTCGTTGACCAATCAGGCATTCGGCCGAAATCTGCATGCCAGCGGTACGCAAGTCACACCGCAGGGGCACAAGTACCTCTATACGTGTGCGCCCAGTAACGGCTCACATGCCGAGGAGTTCACGATCGCGCCCGTACCCGTTCCCATCACGGATGTCGCCAACCCGCCGGGGCGCTTCGCATACACCGGCTGCTTCAACCTCGTCAGCGTGCGGACGAATGAGATGGCGAAGTTCGGGCTCGACCTCACACCGGGCGGCAGGGCGAGGGTGCACCAGGAGCTGCCCGGGTCCGACCTCTACTTCTACTGATTCACACCGGGATAGCCGACCACCGCATAGCCACCGCCGTCGTCGATGACGAGGATCTTCTTCTCGTCGCCGTTCCAGAACGTCGTGACGCCTTCGGGTTTCATCGATCGATGGAAGGCGATGTCCAGCAGCCGGGCCTTGTCGCTGCTGCCGTTCCAGCGGCACAGCTGAAAGGGGGCGTCCCCGCGGCTCGTCGAACGCCCTAGCAGAATCAGGTAGTCCCCGGCCTCATCGTCGTACGAAAGGTCACGGACTCCTTGTCTCGCAGTCGACTTCGGTATGCGGACGCGGACGATGGATGGCGGCCCGAGCGACGACGTGGTCCACGACGCGGCGGCCACGTCGACGGGAACGCGGATGAGCGCGATTTCTCCGGGATCTGCCGGCCCGCGGAGGCCGAACAGAAGCGCACCTGCGTGCGGATCCCACTCCAGCCCTTCGATGTTCAGCCCGCCGGCGTCCGGTTCTCGTTCGCCGGCCTTTGCCAGCGAGGGTTCGTGGCACAGTAGCCAAGCCCGGAATCCGTCCATCGGTTCCGCGTGCAGGTCGCCGTGAGGGGTGTAGCGGGCCCGCACCAATCCGTCGGACCGGTTGGCGCCCGCGACGCAGAGCGACGATGCGACGACGAGAAGGGTCTCGCCGTTCCGGTCGATGCGGGCGAGGCCTTCGGGATCGCGCAGTGCTCCGTCCGCGACGCCCGCGAGTGGACGCCGCGCAATGCGCTCGGCTTCGGCGTCGTCGTCATCGAGGGCGAGTTCGAAGAGTGCCGACGGATCGTGGTTGTCGACGAAGACGAATCGGTGTGGGCCCACCTGCGCGACGCCTGAGGCGTTGAACGGCGCCTTGCCGTTCTTCTCGCCGAACGGTGTCGGCTTGACCTTCTTCCGCGGGCCGAGCCGACTTGCGGCGTGTCGAACGGCGTCAAACGCGGCGGTGAATTTGCCGGTCCAGTGCGCCACGTCGTCCCTGTCTAAGAGTTGACCCGTGTTGGGTCATGCAGCGTCAATCAGTTTGGGGGCTG
>NZ_JAVRPS010000352.1:0-3851 GCF_032162105.1 Mycobacterium sp.
CATGATGTTCATCACCCGTAGCTTGGTGGCTGCCATCGTCATCGTCGGCACTGTCGCGCTGTCCTTGGGCGCATCCTTCGGGCTGTCGGTGTTGGTGTGGCAGTACATCTTCGGCATCCAGCTGTACTGGATCGTGCTTGCACTGGCGGTCATCCTGCTGCTGGCGGTGGGTGCTGACTACAACCTGCTGCTGATATCCCGGTTCAAGGAAGAGATACACGCCGGATTGAGAACCGGCACCATCCGCGCGATGGCGGGCACCGGTGGTGTCGTCACGGCCGCCGGATTGGTGTTCTCCGCGACCATGTCCTCGTTCGTGTTCAGCAATCTGATCATCCTCGGCCAGATCGGCACCACCATCGGACTCGGCTTGCTGTTCGACACGCTGATCGTGCGGTCGTTCATGACACCGGCCATTGCGACCCTGCTCGGCCGCTGGTTCTGGTGGCCGCAGATCGTGCGTACCCGCCCGGCCAGCCAGATGCTGCGCCCCTATGGCCCACGCCGCGCGGTGCGCGATCTGCTCGAGCGCGAACCGAACGACAAGTTCGTCAGCCCCGACTAACGCCGAACGTTCGGTTGTCGAACGCATCGCTCGGTCAATGTCAATCGGTTAAGACAACTTTGGGCATGTTTCGTTAGGCGGCTTGGTCGAGGAGTGCGGCGAGGCGGTCGGCGGGGGTGTTGGTTGGGGCGCGGCGGTGTTCAGCGCTCACTCGCGTAGAGGTGGACCAGCCCGGAGGCGACGGCGAACCGCGGGCCGTGCACGCCGTCGATGTTGGCCCGTCCCACCGCGATCGGAATCGAGCGCAATGATTCGCCAACCGTTCGGAGCAGTTCGTCGTCGAGTGCCCCGCCCCCGGCCAGCACCAGTGCGGTGGGTGGATCGTCGAAGGCCAACATGGCGCGGGCGATGTTCGCCGCGACCGTCTCCTGCTTGATCGCGAGGCGCAGGCTGCGCCACTCCTCGGCCGCCAGCTTGTTCGAGAACGGCACCAGGCCTGCACTTCCGCGCGTGCACAACCGGCCGATCGCGTCGGCCGCGGCGGGGCTGTCCAGGAACAACCGCCGGCCGTCCTCCTCGTGCGCGACGTGCGGACCTTCGACCCTCAGGGCCGGTGTCCGCTTCACCCGCTCGGCGAGAGCACGCGGGATGCTCAGCACCCGCGCCACGGCGGTAGTGATCGCCTCCCCCGCACCCGCCGCCGTCACCGCGCGACCCGCGCCCACCAAATCGATGGTGCCCCCGCCGATGTCGCATACGACGGTGTTCGCGGGCAACCCCGGCGTGGTGCGTGCGCCGACCGCCGCCGCCTCCGGCTCGGTGGCGATCGTGCGGGTCGGACGTCCCGTCAGTTCCTGCAGAGTCGCGGCCGCGTCGGCGACGTGATCGGCGGCCAGCAGTGCGACGACGGTGCCACGCGTATCGGCGACCCCGCGCCGCAGCCACGCGCCGTTGTCGATCGACGACAGGTCGGTGAAAAACGCGTCGTCCACGGCGATTCCGTGCTCGGCGGTGGGAATGCAGTGGAGTCGGACGGCCACGACGTTGCCCGGTGGTTCGAGCCGAAGAACGCTGTGTGCCTGCGCGGGCGTGTACCGCACCACCCTGCCGTCAGCGGTGCAGTCGACGTAGTCGTCGTCGACGTCAGGCGGATCGGGCGGCCCGGTGCGGCGGGTCACGGCGATCGCGGGCGAATCCGCCAACTCGCGTGTGAACTCGGCGACGTGCCGAATCTGGTCGGGTCCGAGTTCCAGGGCGTGGCAGAGCGCGATCGGGTCGGCCATCGCCCGGTAGGCCCGGCCTTCCGTCACGACCTCCACCGCGACCAGCGCCCCTGGTTCGAGCCCGTCGAGGTCAACCTCGTCCACGACCGGCACGTCGATGGATATCCGGTTGCGGATGAGCACGGCGTCGTCCTGCGCGGCGATCACGCCGACGATGCCCCAGCCACGATCGACGGCCGCCGAGATCGCGCGTGCCGCCACTTCGAAGTCGGTGACCCCATCGACGGAAACGATTGCCGGGCCGGCGATCACGTCGGCGGTCAGCCTGGCCAGAAGTACGTGCCGACCGACACCCGATCCCGTCCCCGCAGGCGTGTTGGCGGTGGGTCTCCGGAGGCTGCGCACCGGCGACCTTGGCGAGGACGGCGGCGGCAGCGGCGCGGTCGCGGTGTCCACCGGTCGAAGCGCGGAGAGCAGCAGTTCGTCGGCGGCCACGTCGACGTCGACTTCCATCTTGTGCAGCAGCGCCGCCGCACCCTCCAGGGATTCCCTCGAGCCCTTCCGCCCGCGGGTCGGCGCGTGGCCGTGGCCGATCGGCTCGACGGTTCCCCGAGCGACGCGGGCCAGCACGATCTCGGTGGTGTGGTTGCCGACGTCTACCCCGGCGACCACTGTCACCGCAACAGACCTCGCCTGGCGTACACCGCGGCAGCCTGGCTCACAAGTTCCGCGCACCGCATCGCACCCCGACCCTCGAGCGACACCCGCAGCGCCTCCAACTGCTCGGCGGAGGAACGGTGTGGCCGCAGCGCCTCGTAGAGGTTCATCACCTCTTCGTCGTCCATGGTCGCGAGTTCGGCTGCGCGCAGGAAGTTCTCGGCCAGCTGCGGGTTGCCGCCCCGTTCGGCGATGACGGCCTGATGGGCCAGCGTTGCGGGGTCCATCCGGAGATCGGACAGCCGAAGTTTGCCGTCGACCGCGGCTTCGACGGTGAACTGGTGCTCGGTGGTCACCGCGTCACCTGCACCGTGATCGGCGTCTCGCCGGGCTGGCAGGACTCCCGCTCGAGCGCGACGAGCGCGACGGCGCGGGCGTGGTACCGCGCGGAGATCGACTCGTCGGTGCCGCCAGTGAAGATCGGTGCCGGAGCCATTCCCTTGGCGTGCCTGGCCGCATTTCGGCCGAGGTCGCGGTACATCTGGGCGGTCAGCAGCGGCGCCACGCTGAACAGTTCCAGATTGGCCAACGGCGCGAGATCACGACGGTGAATCAGCGCAGTCCCCTTGCCCTGCAATCCGATTCCGATCCCCGACCCGGACAGTCGGGCCGCGGTCAGCCCGATCAGGCCCACGTCGATGGTCGAGCGGACGCGCACCAGTCGCGGCACGCAGCCCTCCTCCTCGAGACCCGCCGAGAGCTGTCTGAGCACCTCCCCGACGGTGAGCCCACACAGGCTGAGCCAGACCGTGCGTCCCAAGGCCGGGGACAGCCCGATGCACACCTCGCGGGGATCGCTGCCCTGACGGGCGATTTCGACGTCGGTGAACGTGACATGGTCGCGGTGCTCGGCTTGATCGGCGGTGAGCTCGGCCGTCGTCCGCTCCTGCCGGATGCCGTCGATCTCGGCGCGGCGTTCGTCGCTGAGCGCGTAACCGCTGCCGGGGCCGCCGTAGTCGTTGGGGTCGGTGATCTTGGACAGCACCCGGAAGTTCTCGTCGAAGATCGCCGAGGTCTGCAGTTGGTCGCCCCGAAGCCGCTCCCGGGTCAGCGTCATGATGGCCTCGGCTTCCTCGTCGAAGCCGGTGCGCTTCAGCGAGGCGATCACGTCGAAGACGGTCAGCTGTTTGGCTTCGATCGAGGTGGCGGCCTCGGCGACGGCCTTCGGGTCGCCGGGCGGGATGTCACGGGAACCGTTGGCCATCACCACCGCGTCGATCCGGTCGTCCTCGAAGTCCGCGAGGCCGAGGTCGCGGTACACCGCCTGCACGGCGGTGGCGGCGCGGCGCCGGACCCGTGCCAGATGCTCGGGCGACACCGTGCGCAGTCCACCGTCGACGCCCCAGTCTCGTTGCAGCACCAGGAAGACGTCCATGTAGTCGGAGTTGAAGATGTATAGCGCGAAT
>NZ_JAVRPS010000353.1:0-8507 GCF_032162105.1 Mycobacterium sp.
ATCGTCGGCGTGGTGGAGAACATGTCCGGCCTGCTGCTGCCGGATGGCACCACGATGAACCTGTTCGGCGAGGGCGGTGGCGCGCGGGTGGCCGAGAGCCTGTCCCGCGCGGTCGGCGCGGACGTGCCGCTGCTTGGTCAGATCCCGTTGGATCCGGCGTTGGTCGCCGCGGGCGATTCGGGTGTCCCGCTGGTGCTCAGCGCGCCGGACTCGGCGGCGGGCAAGGAACTTCGCAAGGTCGCCGACGCGCTGTCGACGCGCAGACGCGGGCTGGCCGGCATGTCGCTTGGCCTGGATCCGGCGGGCCGCTAGACCCCGCTTCAATTGCGCTCAGGGTCGTGCCGACGATTCACAGCCCTGCACGCAATCTCAACCGGCTTAGGTCGCGTCGCTATCGAACGGTGTGGCGGCAGGCGGCTGCACGGGCTTCGGTTCAGGCGGCATGGGCGTCGGATTGGTGGCCGGCCCACCCGGTGAAACGGGCTTCTCGAAGTTGCCGGTGAGGAAGGAATCGTCGCCGTCGAGCAGATGCTTGGTCAGGGCGGCCCGCGGCGACATGCCCCGCAGCTTCTGTAGCTCGCTCAACGGCTGACGCAGATCCTCGAACTCGGGGCCGAGGTCCTCGCGCAGCTGGCTGGTCGCGCCACTGAGGTACTCGCGGGCCTGCTTGATGCTGGCTGTCGTCCAGCGGATGGCGCCGGGCAGCCGTTCGGGCCCGAGGATCACCAGGCCGGCGACCACCAACACCAACATCTCACCCCAGCCGATGTTGCCGAACATGGCTAGGCAGCAGGGTTGTCGGGAGCGGGGTTGACGATGAGGGTGACGGGGCGGCCGTCGCGGACCACCTCGATCGGAGCGTCCTGGCCGATCTTGAGCTGCCGTACCGCGACGACCATCTCGTCGGCGTCGGCCACCTTGCGGTTGCCCACCTTGACCACGACGTCGTTCTCGAGGATGCCTGCCCTGTCGGCAGGCCCGCCACCCACGACGTTCTTGATCAGCGCACCGGAGGCCATCGAGTTGCTCACCGACACAGCGTTCAGGCCCAGCGTCGGATGGGAGACCTTGCCGTCCTTGATCAGCGTCTGGACGACGTCCTTGACCTCATTGACCGGGATGGCGAAACCCAGCCCACTTGCGCTGTCCGACAACGACTTACCGGCCGTGTTGATACCGATCACCTCGGAGCTCATGTTGATCAGCGGACCGCCCGAGTTGCCGTGGTTGATCGACGCGTCGGTCTGAACGCCATCGATCACGGTGTCGGTGTCGGACCCGTCGCCCGACAGCGGCACCGGGCGGTGCAGGGCGCTGACGATGCCGTGCGTGACGGTGCTGCGCAGGCCCAGCGGCGCGCCCGCGGCGATCACTTCCTCGCCGACTTTGACCTTCTCGGAGTCACCGAAGCGCGCGACGGTGAGGTTGTCGACGTTGTCGACCTTGAGCACGGCCAGGTCGGTCTTGGGATCGCGGCCAACCAGGTTGGCGGGGACTTCCTTGCCGTCGTTGAACACCACCGAGATCTTGAACGCGCTGGGGTTGGTGGCGGCCTCGGAGATCACGTGGTTGTTGGTAACGATGTAGCCGCGGCCGTCGACGACGACGCCGGACCCCTGCGAGCCCTGGGTGTCGCTGACGGCTTCGATGGTCACCACCGAGTCGGCGACCGCGGCGGCCACCGTGGCGAACCTGCCTGCCGGGGCCTCCGTGTTGTTGTCGGTCTCCAGCGTCACCTTGGAGGTGGTGAAGGCCTGGACCGTCTCGGCGGTCTTGTTGCCGACCCATCCGCCGATGAAGGCGATGACGATGGCGATGATCAGCAGGGTGCCCAACGCGAGCCAGGACACCTTGCCGCCGAAGAGCACGTCGCGGACGCCCAGCTTTCCGACGGGGGCGTAGACGACGGTGGGAGCCGACTTCGGCAGCGCCGGGGTGCCCAGCGACGGGGTGGCGGAGGGATCGCGCCACGGGTCGGCGGGCTGTTCGGGCTCCTGGTTGCGCTCGGCGTCCAGGGCGCCTGCGTCGGCTGGGTGCCGCTGCAGTGAATCGCCACTGCCGTTCTGAGGGCCGAAGGCCTGGGCGAGCACGGGATCGGGCGCCTGGTCGGTAGGCGTGTAGTCGCCCTGGTCACGATGCACGTCGGTGCCGAGGAACGAACCCCGGAAACCGTCGGGCCTGCCGAACGCCCGCGTGGCCGCGGGATCGACGGGCGGTCGCGACACCGGGCGTGGTGCCAGACGGTTGTTATTACCGGACTGGTCCTGATTGCTCACCCGTTAGTCACTCTCCATTGGAGCGGCCGCCTACCCGGCGGCCGCTGGTCGATCGACACCCATCCAGCCTACCGGCGCTTGCGACGAGCCCGCGCGGTCCCATCAGCAAACTGACTGTCTTCCGTCTCCGCAGGTGCATCGGGTGGCGGGTGATGCGGGATCTGGGACAACAACCCCAGCAACGCGCTCGGAACGATGATCGGGCATGAGTCCCGCAAAGCGCTGCGCGCCTGCCCCTGCGCCTCGACCTCGGCCGCGCACTGCGGACAGAGCGACAAGTGGGTTGCGGCGCGGAGGTGCGACTTCATCGTGAGTTCGCCGTCCACGAAGGCAGCGACGGCCTCGATCGACAGATGCTCGGTCGATCCGAACCGTCGCGGGCCGACCGGCGCGTTGCTCTGCGAGGCGAACTGGGCGGGCAGCCACGAGAATGCGCGACGGAACACGTCTCCCGGGTCGGCCATCACCCACTCCTCTCCGGTCTTTCGCATCACAGATCAACACTCTCACTTCGAATGTAACCCGATGGACCGAGCGGGACACCAATGAACGCTAGGCGGATTTGGCCGTGGCGTCGGAATGCGCGTCCGCGTGGGTTGCCAGATAGTCGCGCAACGCCTGCCGTCCGCGGTGGATTCGGCTGCGCACGGTACCGAGTTTGACGCCGAGGGTGGCGCCGATCTCCTCGTAGGACAGACCCTCGATGTCGCATAGGACCACGGCGGCACGGAACTCAGGGGGCAGCGAGTCCAGGGCGGCCTGCAGGTCGGGGCCCAGCCGGGAGTCGTGGTAGATCTGCTCGGGGTTCGGCTCGTCGGCGGGCACCCGGTCGTAGTCCTCGGGCAGCGCCTCCATCCGGATCCGGCTGCGACGACGGACCATGTCGAGGAACAGGTTCGTGGTGATGCGGTGCAGCCAGCCTTCGAACGTGCCGGGCTGATAGTTCTGCACCGAGCGGAAGACGCGGATGAACGTCTCCTGGGTGAGGTCTTCGGCGTCGTGCTGGCTGCCGGACAGCCGGTATGCCAGGCGGTACACCCGGTCGGCGTGCTGGCGCACCAGCTCATCCCACGACGGCATGGCGGCCTTGTCACCGGTGGCGTCGAACACCGCGGTGCCCGTCAGCTCGTCGGATGGCTCAACCCAATCGCTGTCGCCCTCCGGCTCGAGATGAGCCATGAACACGGGGGCAGAGGTGGTGGTCGTCGGATCCTCCAGGTCAGTAGTAGAGCCAGCGTCAGGGGTCAGCGGCTCGACACCCGCGGCAACCGATTCGTCGCCATGGTTATTCCCTGGCCGTCGGCTTCCGTCGTATTCCATGCGAGTACCTTTTCGGACCCTGGTGAGCTTGGCATATGAGCAAACTGAACTTTTCCTGAGAATGCGGTCTACCCCGTATGCGAGCTGGGCAAACTGGCCGACCGCGACCGGATTCTGACGGCCCGGCGCGGGCGTGTCGCGGCTTTCACGATCCCGGGTCGCTTACGCTGCGGGCATGGCCAGCACCGACGAGAGTCCGGCACGGCCCAGTCGCGCCGAATCCATCGTGGCGCACGCCGAGCAGTCGATCACCGAGGACGCGATCACGGCGTCCGCCAGGGAGCGCGCCGACGACAGCGGAGCGGGTGCCGTCACCCCCGCGGTCGGTGCGTTGTTGAGCGTCCTGGCGAAGGTGGCAGGCGCCAAGGCGGTGGTCGAGGTCGGCACCGGCGCAGGCATCAGCGGGCTGTGGCTGTTGTCCGGGATGCGCGCCGACGGCGTCCTGACCACCATCGACGTCGAGCCCGAGCATCAGCGGCTGGCCAAGCAGGCGTTCGTTGAGGCAGGCATCGGGCCGTCGCGGACGCGGTTGATCAGCGGCCGCGCCCAGGACGTGTTGACCCGACTGGCCGACGACTCGTACGACCTGGTGTTCATCGACGCCGATCCGGTCGATCAACCGCAGTTCGTCGTCGAAGGCGTGCGGCTGTTGCGGTCGGGCGGCGCGATCGTGGTGCACCGGGCCGCCCTAGGCGGCCGCGCTGGAGACGCCAGCGCCGCCGACAAGGAAGTCACTGCCGTGCGGGAGGCCGCGCGGCTCATCGCCGAGGACGAGCGACTGACCCCGGTGCTGGTGCCGCTGGGCGACGGTCTGCTCGCCGCCGCGCGCGACTGACCGCCCTTCCCCCGCACTTTTCCCTGCGCGAGCAGACGCATAGGCGCCCTTTTCATTGCGCAACAGGGCACTTATGCGTCTGCTCGCCGGAGAAGGCGAGATCTTTACGCGTTCCTGACGCGTGTCCCCTTGACCAAGGGCTGAACGCGCGTTTAGCGTACTAAACATGCGTTCAGCGGATGATCTGACGGCCACTGCACGAATTCGCGACTCCGCGATCGATCAGTTCGGCCGGCACGGCTTCAGCGTCGGGCTGCGCGCGATCGCCGAGGCTGCGGGCGTGAGCGCCGCGCTGGTGATCCACCACTTCGGCTCCAAGGAGGGTCTGCGCAAGGCCTGCGACGACTTCGTCGCCGAGGAGATTCGCAAGGCGAAGTCGGAGTCGATCCAGACGAGTGACCCGGCGGCCTGGTTTGCGCAGATGGCCGAGATCGAGTCGTACGCACCGATGATGGCGTACTTGGTGCGCAGCATGCAGTCCGGCAGCGAGCTGGCCAAGGACTTCTGGCAGCGCATGATCGACAACGCCGAGGAGTACTTGGAAGAAGGCGTGCGGGCCGGCACCCTCAAGCCCAGCCGCGACCCGCGCGCAAGGGCAATGTACCTGGGCATGGCCAGCGGCGGCGGGTTCCTGCTCTACCTCCAGATGCACGACAACCCAACCGATCTGCGCGCGGTGCTGCGCGACTACGGCGAGGACATGGTCCTGCCCGCCCTCGAGGTCTACACCGAGGGGCTGATGACCGACTCGACCATGTTCGACGCGTTCCTCGCAATGCGCGAAAAGGGCATCCCGTTCAGCACATCCCAACAAGGAGAGAGCGATGACAGCGACGTCCCTACGGCGGGCTAACACCAGTGAGCGACCGCCGCTTGCGGTCGAAATCCGAGGCCTGTCCAAGTCTTTCGGCCGCACCAAGGCGCTCGACGGCCTCAACCTCGTGGTCGCGCCTGGCGATGTCACCGGTTTCCTCGGGCCGAACGGCGCTGGCAAGTCCACCACCATCCGCGTACTGATCGGTCTGCTCAAGGCCAATGACGGGACCGCCCGGCTGCTTGGCGGCGACCCCTGGCGCGACGCGGTCGCGTTGCACCGCCGGATCGCCTACGTGCCCGGCGACGTGACGTTGTGGCCCAACCTGACCGGCCTGCAGGCCATCGACTTCCTGGCCAGCCTGCGCGGCAACGACGTCGACACCCGGCGCCGTGACCAGCTGATCGAGCGCTTCGAACTCGACCCGCACAAGAAGGCGCGCACGTACTCCAAGGGCAACCGGCAGAAGGTGGCCATCGTGGCGGCGTTTTCCACCAACGCCGAGCTCTACATCCTCGATGAGCCGACGTCCGGCCTGGATCCGTTGATGGAAAAGGCCTTTCAGGTGTGCGTCGAGGAAATTTCCTCCCGCGGCGCTGCGGTGCTGCTGTCCAGCCACATCCTCGCCGAAGTGGAGAAGCTCTGCGACAACGTGACGATCATCCGCGCCGGCCGCGCGGTGAAGTCCGGAACCCTCGATGAGCTGCGCCACCTGATGCGCACGACCGTCACGGTGCGCACCCGCACGGACGGCCAGACGCTGCAACGCACCCAGTTCGTGCACGATTTCTCGATCCACGACGGCCACTACACCTTCTCGGTGGACCGCAACGATCTGGACCGCGCGATGGCCCTGCTCACCGACCTGGGCATCATCGACCTCACCGTGACGCCCGCGTCGCTCGAGGACATGTTCCTTCGCGAATACCAAGGGGCGACGCGATGAGCACCACTGCCGTCGCACCACGGACGGGGCGATACGAAGCCACACCCGGCGGCTCGCCCTGGACGGGAACGCTGCACCTTCTCCGGCTTGCGGTACGCCGCGACCGGCTCCGGCTGTCGGTCTGGATCGCCGTCCTCGTGCTGATGATGGTCTACTCGCCGAACACCATCAAGCTGGCCTACCCGGACGAGGCTCAGCGCTGGGCCCGCGTCAACATGCTCAAGACGCCCGCCGGAATGATGTTGGGCGGTCCGATGTTCGGCGGCAACGAAACCGAACTGGGCGCGATGATGGCCAACGAGCTGATGCTCACGCTGATCATCGCGACGTCGATCCTTGCCATTCTCACCGTGATTCGACACACCCGCGCCGAGGAGGAAAGCGGTGCAGCGGAATTGGTGCTGTCGTCGGTGGTGGGCAGGTACGCCCGCACATACGCCGCGCTGATCCTCATCGGCGGGGTCAACGCGATCCTGGCCGTCACCATGACGGTCGCGATGGCCGCGACCGGCTTCGGCATCGTCGACACCGCGGCGATGTGCCTTGGCATCACCGGTGTCGCGATGGTGTTCGGTGCGGTCGCCGCGGTCACCGCCCAGTTGTGGCGGCAGGCCCGTACGGCGACCGGCGCCGCGATGGCGGTGCTGGCGCTGGCCGCCCTGATTCGCGGCGCCGGCGACGTCATCGACAATTCGGGCAGCGCGCTGAGCTGGTTCTCCCCCATCGCCTGGGCGCAACAGATGCGCCCGTTCGTCGACCTGCGGTGGTGGCCCTTCGCACTGCTGGTCGCGCTCGCGGTCGGGCTGATGGCGTTGGCCGCCGTGTTGGAGAGCCGACGCCAGTACGACGCAGGGAACATCCCGTCGTCCGGTGAGCGGCCGAACGCCCGTCCGATCAGAAACGTGCTGAGCCTGCACCTGACCCTGCAGCGAGGTCAGACCATCGGCTGGACCGTCGGATTGTTTCTGGGCGGCTTGGCCTTTGGTTCGATGACCAAGTCGCTGCTCGAAGCGGCCAAGGACAACGAGCTGCTCGCCAGGGTGCTCGCAGCGCAGGGCAACGACGGCGTCTACTCGACGATGACGCAGTTCCTGGCGGCCGCCGCCACCGCGTACGTCGTCACGGCCGTCATGCGGGTGTGGGGCGACGAGCAGTCCGGGCTCGGCGAGGCCGTCCTGGCCGGCGCGGTATCGCGGAGGCGGTGGTTGTTCACCGCGGTGGCGTCCGCGCTGATCGGATCGGCGGTGCTGATGTTCTTCGCCGGTCTGGGCAACGGGCTCGGCGCAGGCTTGACCCTCGGTGAGCCAGGGACCATCGCGCGGCTGACGCTGGCCGGCCTGGCGTTCGTCCCCGCGATGGCGGTGATCGCCGGCATTGCGGCGCTCGCGGTCGCGGTCGAGCATCCCTGGATCGGTTGGCTGGCAGTCACGTTCGTCGTCACGTCGCTGTACCTGGGCGCGCTGCTGCGGCTGCCGCACTGGCTCATCGACCTGTCGCCGGTGGGCCGTACGACGGCGCCGGCGAACTATCCGGTGGTCGCGCTGGCGGTAATGGTCGTCGTCGCGGCCGCGATCACGGCGCTCGCCGGCTGGATCTACCGCCGTCGCGACGCGCTATAGAGGAAAGGAGAAGAGATCATGAAGACCGCACTTCACGTAGCAACGACCTCCGTGCTTGGCCTGGCACTGATTTTGCTGACGTTGTTCTGGCCGGCGGGGACGATCCACTACTGGCAGGCATGGGTCTTCTTCGGCATGTTCGTCGGCTTGTCGGTGATATTCGCCGCCTACGCCGGGGTACGGAATCCCGAAGTGCTGCGTCGGCGGATGAATGCAGGGCCCCAACATGAATCGAGACCCGTGCAGAAAATCGTCAGCGCAGGCGTCGTGCTGGCATTCTTTGCCCTACTTGTCGTCTCGGCGTTCGACCATCGGTTCGGCCGGTCCGACGTGCCGACGGCACTGGTTATCATCGGGGACGTGATCGCGGCGGTCGGGCTTGGCATCAGCATGCTCGTCGTCGCCCAAAACAGCTATGCTGCAGCCAATATCACAGTTGAGGCGGAGCAGACCGTGGTGTCCACCGGACTGTACGGCCTGGTGCGGCATCCGATGTACTTCGGTATGCTCGTCATGCTCATCGGCGTCCCGCTTGCACTCGGTTCCTATTGGGCACTTGTCATCGTGCCGATCGATGCGGTCCTGTTCGCAATTCGCATCTTCGACGAGGAGAAGGCGCTCACCGAAGGGCTCCACGGATACCGGGAGTACGCCGAGACGGTGCATTCCCGTTTGGTACCAGGCGTGTGGTGAAGGA
>NZ_JAVRPS010000354.1:0-28704 GCF_032162105.1 Mycobacterium sp.
TATCCCGCACCAATCAGGAGCTCTAGATGATCTCGGGTATTACCTTTCTCGCTGACGACGCGCCGAAGCTCGCCGAACCGGTGGCATCTGGGTGGCAGCTGATCCTGGCGTTCCTCGCGGGTATCGCTGTCATCGTCGTGCTGATCACCCTGGTCAAACTGCACCCGTTCCTCGCCCTCATCTTCGGCGCACTCACGGTCGGCATGGTCGCGGGCGAGAACCTGACCAAGGTGCTCAAGTCCTTCTCGGACGGGTTCGGGACCACCGCGGCAAGCGTGGGCATCCTCATCGCACTCGGCGCGATGTTCGCCAAGCTGCTGGCCGACTCAGGAGGTGCCGACGAAATCGTCGACACCATCGTCGGGCACGCGTCCCCACGGGCATTGCCATGGGCGATGGCACTGGTCGGCGCGATCATCGGTCTGCCGATGTTCTTCGAGATCGGCCTGGTGTTGTTGATGCCGGTCATCTACCTCGTATCGCGGCGCTCGCAGTTGTCGCTGATCACCGTCGGGATCCCGGCCCTTGCCGGCCTTTCCGCGATGCACGGGTTCGTCCCGCCGCACCCGGGCCCCTTGACCGCGATCGGGCTGCTGAACGCCGACCTCGGCATCACCCTTGCACTCGGTGTGGTGGTCGCCGTGCCGACGATCATCCTTGCCGGCCCGCTGTTCGGGAAGCTCGCCGGTCGCTGGGTCGTCGTCGAGGCCCCCGACACCTTTGACGCCGACGTCGTCGCCGACGGCGCCGAGCGCCGGAGGCCGTCCTTCGCCATCACCCTGTTCTCCGTACTTCTGCCGGTCGCGCTGATGCTGGGCAAGGCACTCGTCGACATCTTCATCGACGATGAAAGCCAGTGGCTCCAAAAGATATTCGACAGCCTGGGCACGCCTTTGATCGCGCTGCTCATCGCGGTGATCGTCGGCATGTTCACGCTGGGCCGCGGCGCCGGGATGGGGCGCGACGAGATCACCAAGTGCATCGAGTCAGGTCTGCCACCCGTGGCGGGGATCATCCTGATCGTGGCGGCCGGCGGTGGGTTCAAGCAGGTCCTGGTGGACACCGGCATCGGCACGCTGCTGGCGGACTGGGCCAAGGGTGCCCACATCTCGGTGATCGTGCTGGCCTGGCTGATTGCGGTGCTGATCCGGCTTGCCACCGGTTCGGCCACGGTCGCCACCATCACCGCGTCGTCGCTGATCCTCGGTCTGGTGGAGGGGATGCCCACCGGACAGTTGTCGCTGGTCGTGCTCGCCGTCGGCGCCGGGTCGCTGTTCTTCTCACACGTCAACGACGCCGGTTTCTGGTTGGTGAACCAGTACTTCCGGCTCAGCGTCGGTCAGACGATCAAGACCTGGTCGATCATGGAGACGGTGCTGTCCGTGAGCGGACTGGCCGTGGTCCTGCTGCTGGACCTGGTGATCTGACGCGGCTCAGCCCTTGACGACCTGAGTGCCGCCGGCCAGTTCGTCGTGCTTACCCTGCTTGGTGGGGCTGCCGTTGATGGTCACCGCGATCACGATGATGGCAATGAAGGCGAGCAGGCCGCCGACGAACGGGATGATCGTCAGCACCGTGAACGCATTGCGGATCGCGGACTGGCGCGCATCGGGTTTCGCGGCTCCGGCCGGTCCGTGCACGCTCAGGCCGAGGAGCTTCTTGCCGGGCGTCCAGCCTTGGGTCACTTCGAACGCGACGAAGTAGACGAAGGTGAGCAGCCCGGTGAACAGCCCCGTCACCATGATGTTCGACTGCAGTTGGAGCGCGAAGACCACGATGGATCCGACGATCCCGACGATGATGCCGTCGATCAGGCGGGCGAGGAATCGGGCACCAAGGCCGCCCGGCTCGGTGTGAGAGGAGTAGGACCCGCCGAGCGGGCCGGGCTGTGGGTCGAAACCGCTAGATGTCATGTGGTCAATCTACTGGCGAACGGTTCAGCGCCAGTGGCGTTTCTTCACCTCGGCCATGGCAGTGTCGGCAAGTTCCGCGCTGCGCTCGCGGGCGAGGCTGGCGAGTTCGGGGCCACGGTCCCTGGCCGCGTCGGCCAGGTCGCCGCTGCGTCCGCGTGCGACCTCTGCCAGTTCCGCGCCCCGTTCGCGTGCCAGCTTGGCGATTTCGGGTCCGCGCTCGCGGGCCACGTCGGCGAGATCCGCTCCCCGCTCGCGGGCCACGTCGGCCAGCTCGCCGCCGCGTTCGAGCGCCAGATGCGCGATCTCGCGGCCTCGTTCGGCACCGACCTGCAGTCCGTGACCCACCTTCTCGGCCAATGCGCCGTCGGCGAGCGTGCTACTCGACGCTGCGCCGACCGGCAGTGCCGTCGCCACTGCCGCGGATACCTTGCGTGCGGCCCGGCGACCTCGCCAGCCCAGCGACGGCTTGCCCTCGGTGTCCACCGACGCGATGATCAGCCCACCGATCAGGCTGATGTCGGCCACGAAGGCCCGCCGCTGGACGGCCTTGCGGGCTGGATCCGCCTCGGCCCAGAACGTGTTTCCACCAAGACTTCCCGGCACCACGCTCAGGGCGAGCGCCGCCGAGGCGAACCGCGGCAACTTACCGGTGGCGAGCAGCAGGCCTGCGCCGATCTGAACGGCGCCGTTCACCCGCGCCACCGTCTCGGCGTTGGTCGGAACGTTGGGACCCACCGGATCGGGCAGCTTGGCCAGACCTTCGAGCGTGGGGCGCGCCGCGTCGGCCGCCGGCTTGGGGCTCCGCAACGCCTCCACTCCACGACCGACGAAGGTCGCGGCGAGCATGGGACGGGCGATTCGTCTGATCAACATAGCCGGGGGATTCCCAGGCCACGAGAGTCACAAACCTGGATCACTCATGACTGCCCGCTGACCGCCCGGAATGACGGTCAGTAGTTGTTGCAGGTACCCGCAACTTGGAAGATCAGCCCTGTGTATTGCGCGAGCGCCGGCACGCCCTGCGCTTGCGCGACCATCGCCCGACGACCCTCCGGTGGCGATGCGACGAGCTGTTGCAGCCACGCATTCGCAACAGGGTTGGAGGTTACCTGGTTGGCCGCATCCGGATTTTCGGCGTTCAGCGCCGCCATTACCTGCGGATAGGTGCACGTCGAATTGATGATCGGGCTCACATCCGGTACTGCGGAGGCGATCCCGGCACCAGTGGTCAGCGCAAACGCCAAACCACAAGACCCCGCAACCAGTTTCGTCATCAATCGCATTCTCATCTGCCTTCCGATACATTAGCCCGACCCACACCCATACATTTCAGCGGAATGCTGAATGTCGTCGATGATTCAACGCTACCAGTGTTACCAACCCCGAAAGGAATATCAGCAGCTTAATTACACTAGCTAACGGCGTAATCGGCGGTGTAGCCGACGGCGTTACAGTCGGCCATCAATCGGGTCGCCCGGCCAGCAGGACTTGGCTAAGCCGGGTGGTGGTGGCCACGCCGTCGTCGTAGCCGCCGGCACCGCCAAGGGAGTTCATCACCACGAGCGTGTACCGCTGACCTGGCCCCGCGAAACCGACCGAGTTCACCACCCAGCCGCCCTGCTCCAGCGACCAGCCGTCCTTGTTGCCCGGTGCCATCGCCGGGCCGGCGCCCCACACGCCCCACTGCTGATTCGGCGCGACGTGCTGCAGCTGGTCGACGATGCCTGCGGTGTCGGCCGGATCGAGGTCGGTCAGCATGTAGTTGATCAACCGGTCGAGGTCGTCGGCCGTCGACTTCTGAAAACCCCAGTAAGGGAAGGTGCTGCTGAACCCGCGTTGTGGCTGCAGGTCGGTCATTCCGTACCGCGGGAAGTCGGCGTTGTAGGCCTGATGATCCCTGCCTCCGTGGCGGGCCCACAGCGCGTCGGCGGCGTCGTCGTCCGATGAGTGCATCATCGCGGCCATTAGGCTCCGGTCGGAGTTGTTCAGTGCCACGGTGCCCGCGCGCTGGCGGGTGAGCAGGTCGACGACCATGGCCAGCTTGATGGTCGACGCGGTCCAGACGAGCTCGCCCGCGTGCGAATTGCGATACGTTGCACCCGTTTTGCGGTCGCGCAGCACGTATCCGACCGAGCCGGGACGGGTGGCCAGATAGGCGTCGGCGGCGGTGACGCGGTTCTGCAGGTCGCAGTCCGACGTCGTCGGTCCGGGTGAGCAGTCCGCCGCTGCGGTCGGCGTCGGTGCTCCGGCGGCCAAGCCGACGGCGACCAACACGGCGAGGACGAACGGGCATCTCACCGCACCAGCTTCGCACTACGCTGGACGTCCCAGACACCGGAGGAGGTCGGCGTGACTCTCGTCGCGGGAATCGATTCGTCCACCCAGTCCTGCAAGGTGGTGGTCTGCAACGCCGAGACCGGCGACACGGTGCGCTCGGGATCGGAGCCGCACCCCGGGGGCACCGAGATCGACCCCGTGCGGTGGTGGTCGGCCCTGCAGGCCGCCATCGCCGGCGCCGGGGGCCTCGACGACGTGGCGGCCATCTCCGTCGGTGCCCAGCAGCACGGCATGATCTGCCTCGATGCGTCGGGCTCGCTGGTGCGGGATGCCCTGCTGTGGAACGACACGCGGTCGAGCGGGGCGGCGGTCGACCTGGTCGCCGAGCTCGGCGGGCCTGGCGAGTGGGCGAAGCGGGTGGGCGTGGTGCCGGTCGCGTCGATCACCGCCGCCAAGCTCCGCTGGCTGGCCGATACCGAGTCCAGGAACGCCGACGCGACGGCCGCGGTGTGCCTGCCGCACGACTGGCTCACCTGGCGGCTGGCGCGGGCCACCGACATCGCCGACCTGCGCACCGACCGCAGCGACGCCAGCGGGACCGGGTACTTCGCCGCGGACGGCGATGAATACCACCCGGACCTGCTCATGCTCGCCCTGCGCGGCCGCAACCCCCACCTGCCGACGGTCCTCGGACCGAACCAGGCGGCGGGCGAGACCGCCGGCGGTGCGGTCCTCGGCCCTGGCGCAGGAGACAACGCCGCCGCGGCGCTCGGCATCGGCGCGGGGCCGGGGGACTGCGTCGTGTCACTGGGCACCTCCGGCGTGGTGAGCGCGGTGGGCGACGCCGCACCGCACGACGCCTCGGGTTTGGTCGCGGGGTTCGCCGACGCGACCGGACGGCAGTTACCCCTGGTGTGCACGCTCAACGGCGCTCCGGTGCTGGCCGCCGTCGCGACCATGCTCGGAGTGGACTTCGACGAACTCGACCGGCTTGCGCTGTCGGCGCCGGCCGGTGCCGAAGGGCTCGTATTGGTGCCCTACTTCGACGGCGAACGCTCGCCCAACCTGCCCGATGCCGCCGGAGCCCTGCACGGTGTGACGACACGAAATCTGCTGCCCGCCAACGTTGCCCGAGCCGGAGTCGAGGGTCTGCTCAGCTCGATGGCGTACTGCATCGACCGAATCACCGAACAAGGCGTCAACGTCGAACGCGTGATCCTCGTCGGTGGCGGCGCGCGCTCGGAGGCGGTCCGGCGCATCGCCCCGGCGATCCTTGGCATGTCGGTGCACGTGCCGACACCTGCCGAGTACGTCGCGCTCGGCGCGGCCAGGCAGGCGGCGTGGACGCTGTCCGGGGCCGACGCGCCACCGTCGTGGTCGGTCGGCGCGACGGCTGCCTACACGGGCGACCCGACGCCCGAGGTGGTCGAGCGGTATCACAGCATGCAGACCTTGACCCAGGGGCAGTGAACGTCCGGTAGCGCGAATGTGACGAGTTCTTAACGCTGAACGTGACGTGCGTCATTGCGCGCCGACCAGTTATTAGGGCAACCTCACCTTCTCTGTACCAGAACTGACCCTGGGGGTGCCCCGTGGCCAACCTCGATTTCGCGTATGACCTGACGCTCGACGAAGTGCGTCGCCGCGGCGCGGTGCTGGCCGCGATCGGCGACGACTGGGACCCCGTCGCGGTCCTCGCCGAGGAGGAAGAGGCGTACGACATGCTGTACGCCGACCTCGACGACGATCAGCAACGCATCTACGACGAACTCGTCGCAGCAGGCGTGTTACCCGATCGATCGGCCAGCCGTGTTGCCGATTGACCCGACTGCCGACCGCGCACGGCGCGCCTGGCTGGACTGCCCGAGTTGCTGGCCGGGCCGCGGATGCGACGACTGCTCGAATGAGCGCAACTGCGACACGCACTGGCAGTACCTGTTGAGCAACGAGGGCATGATCGTGCACCTTCAGTGCTCGGGCTGCGGCCATCTGTGGTCGACCGACACCCGCAAGCGTGACCAACGGCGAACCGACGCGGCCTGAGACGAGCTGACCTCACTCGCCCGCGGCAGGTCGCGGCCAACTCGGCCGCGGCAGCGGTCCCGGCGGCGGCCGTAGCCGGTCGAGCACCGCGCGCAGCGGGGGCCACGTAGCGCGACCGGTCCTGGTGACCGCGTAGGCGGTAAGGACCACAGGCGGGTCCGACAGCGGAACCACCTTCACGCCGCTGCCGGTGGGCCTGCCGACCGGCAGCAGCCCAACGCCGTACTCGGCGACGATCAGGTCTTCGACCAGTTCCAGGCTGTCGATCTGGTGTGCGATGCGCGGAGCGAACCCGGCGAGCGCACCCAACGTGCGGACGGCATCCTCGTCGGCGGTGTTGCGGGAGTTCACGATCCAGCTGCGGGCGGAGTACGCGGACACGTCCGGCGGCCGGTCGGGTTCGTCGGCGGACACGCCGAGGCCCCACGGGATCGACCACAACGGGAAGGATTCGAGGAGCGGTCCCGGCGTCGCAGGCGCCAGGTTGTAGTCGTAGGTCAGGGCAACGTCGAGATCGTCTTCGGTCAGCAGCGCGAACGCCTCGATGGGCTCGTACTCGCTGATCACGACCTCCACACCGGGATGGCGTCGGGTCAGGTCGGCGAGGATGGGCAGCAACGAGACCCGGATACCTGTGGCGAACCCGCCGACGCGCAGTGTCCCCGCGGGCTCGGCGTCCGGGTCAAGGTCGAGGCGAGCGGCGTCGACGGCGGCGAGAATGGTGACGGCGTGGTCGGCGAGGCGGCGACCGGCCGGGGTCAGCCGCACCCGGCGGCCCTCGGGCTCGATCAAGGGCACGCCGGACTCCTTGGCCAGAGCCGCGATCTGCTGGGACACCGTGGAGGTAGTCAGGTGGTACGCCTCGGCGACCGCCCGCATCGATCCCATCTGGGATAGCGCGAGCAGGAGTTGCAGCCTTCGGGTGTCCACCCAAGGCATTGTCCGCAATCGGCGAACGCATCGCGTGTGATCGATCAACCCTGTGCGACGATGCGGCGGTCACCGAGGTTCGATCCCCGGTCCAGTCACGACGGCGATCGAGCGACGAAGGCAATGCCGAAAATCCATGAGAACTGGGGGCCTGCTGCCCTTCCCTCCGATGGCCTGCGCGCGCACGATTGGTTAGGAGGCTGATGAAGGGAGCGGGCGATGAAGGCCAAGGTCGGCGATTGGTTGGTGATCAAGGGCACGACAGTTGATAAACACGATCAGCGTGGCGTGATTACCGAGGTGCGCTCGTCGGACGGTTCGCCACCGTACGTGGTCCGGTGGCTCAACACCGACCATGTGGCGACCGTGTTTCCGGGCCCGGACGCGGTCATCAACACGCCCGCGGAGCAGGAGGCGGCCGACAAGCGGGCACAGCATCACTTCGGGTCGGTGCAGTCCAAGATCGCACATCATGGCAAGGGCGCTTCGCCTTAGTTCGGCAGACGGCGGTTGAGCAGCAGCGCGGCCAGTGCCGCCGGCGCGAGCACTACCGCGCCGAGACGCAGCCAGCCCACGCTGGCGTCACCCTTGATGGTCTCGTAGCCGATCTGCTCCTGGAGGTTGTTGAAGACTTCCTTGAGCTGCTCGAGGCTCGAGGCGGTGTACGCCTCCCCGCCGGACAATTCGGCGATCTTGCGAAGCATCTGGACGTCGACGGGCACGGGCTGGGGTTGGCCGTTGACTTCGATTGAGCCATACGGGGTGCCGAACGCCACCGTCGCGATCGGCACGCCCTGGTCCTTGGCGGCGCCGCGGTGTAGGCGCCCCTGGGGTCGTCCGGGTCGGGCGGCACGGTCTCCTTGCCGTCGGACATCAGCACGATGCGCGCCGGTGGCGCATCGCCGCCGCCGCCGATCACCGCGCCGACGGCGGCGATGGCCTGCAGCACGGTGGCACCTCGTCAGCATCGCCCACAATCCGAGCCAACGCATTGCGAGTGACCGATCAAGCCTGTGCGACGATGCGGGAATGACCGCGCGCCCGGCACACTTCAGCCAGATCGCCCCCGATCAGTTCCTTCCGACGTCGAACGCGCAAAGCCATTGGGGTGAGGATCATCTGAACGGCCCTGCACTGGTCGGCCTGGTCGCCCGCACGCTCGAGGAGGCCTACGGGCTCGACGATTTCATGCCCGCGCGCCTCACCGTCGACCTGTTCAAGGCGGCCCACGGCGTCGAGACCACCGCCACGACCCGACTGGTACGGGACGGTAGGCGGGTGCGGAACTCCGAGTGCGAACTGATCCAGGAAGGCGTCGTCGTGGTCCGGGCAATCCTGGTCCAGTACCGGCGCTCAGCCCCGCCGCGGGGCGAGGAGTGGTCGGCCAGCATGGATTTCACGCCACCGCCCGACGTCGACGGCGCTCAAGTTACGTACATGGGCAGCGACGACGGCGGTTGGTCGCACGTGATCGCCGACCACCAGAACACCTCGCGCAAACGGTTCCTCAACCGCACCGTCGACGTCGTCTCTGGCACGAAGAACACACCGTTCGTGAACGCGGCGATGGCCGCCGAGGGCACCAGCCTGGTCACCAATCTCGGCTCGGCGGGGGTGGGCTACATCAACGGCGACCTGACCGTGGCGCTGGCGCGGTTGCCGCTGGACGATTGGATCGGCGTGCAGGCCGATTCACACTGGGTGGCCGACGGCGTCGGCATCGGCACGGCCACGCTGTTCGATTACGCCGGGGCGTTTGGCTCCGGCGCGGTGACGGCCATCAGCAATCCCGCGGCCCAGATCGACTTCGGCAACGATCCGTTTCCGATGCGGGGGCCAACTGCGTGAACGCGATCATCTCCCGAGTAAACATGCACTGTGACTGACTACGTGATCCCGCCACCTGCGGTCGCGTCCCTTCCGGTGAGTACCGGAGCGGGGCGCTTTCCCATCCGCCGGGTGTTCTGCGTCGGCCGCAACTATGCGGCCCACGCCCGCGAGATGGGTAAGGACCCCGACCGCGAGCCACCCTTCTTCTTCATGAAACCGGCCGATGCCGTCGTCGACGCAGCCGGCGTGATTCCGTACCCCTCGCTCACCTCGGAGTTTCATCACGAGATCGAGATGGTGGTGGCATTGAAGGCCGGTGGCATCAACGTATCGCCGCTCGAGGCACTGAGTCTGGTCTGGGGTTACGGCGTTGGTGTCGACCTCACCCGCCGCGACATCCAGGACGACGCGAAGAAGTTGAGCAGACCGTGGGATTGGGCCAAGGGCTTCGACGCATCGGCGCCGTGCAGCCCCATCCATCCCGTCGAGGAGGTCGGCCACCCCGACACCGGCGAAATCTGGCTGAAGGTGAACAGTGAGCTCAAACAACATGGCGACCTGCAGGACCTGATCTGGTCCATCCCCGACGTGATCAGCTACATCTCGCAAGCCGTTGCCCTCGCGCCAGGCGACCTCATCTACAGCGGAACGCCTGCCGGGGTAGGTCCGATGCAGCCAGGCGACGACGTCAGCGGTGGCGTCGACGGCGTTGCCGAGTTCACGTTCACCGTCGGTCCGCGCCCGGCCTGACGGTCCAACGTGCCGGTCATCGTCAGACTTTGCGGTTCTCCGACTTGAGCATCCAGGCGGCCTTCTCCAGGACGTCGATGATGGTGTGCAGCAGGTCGGCGCTGGATGGGTCGGCGGCGTCGACATCGTCGTGAACGGTGCGGATGGTGCCGACTGCGGCGTAGATCCGGGTGGTGATGAGGTCGACTACGTCGGTGGTGTTGAGCTCGGCCGGTGGGAAGGCGGGCAGCGTGGTTGCCGCCGTGACCGTGTCGGATCGCCCATCGGGAATCGCGTTGAGGGCACGCATGCGTTCGGCGATCGTGTCGCTGGCTTCCCGTGCGGCGTCGACGATTTCGTCGAGTTGCAGGTGCAGATCGCGGAAGTTGGTGCCGATCAGATTCCAGTGTGCCTGTTTGCCCTGTAGATGCAGTTCGATGAGATCGACGAGCACCTTTTGCAGGTTCTGCGGCAGTTTGAGTGGGGCATCGAACTCCCGCACCTGAGCGTCGAATAGGCGGTGCGACGTGATCATTGGGCTCCTTCCTTGCGGTCGTCCGTGGCCGATGATGCATTGTCGGACAACGGTTGTTGATGCTTGGTGACACTCAGTCCGGCGAGCGTGGACGACTGCTAGCGGTGTCCGCCGCCGCCGCCGCCGTGAAAGCCGCCGCCGCCGCCGCCGTGGAAACCGCCGCCGCCGCCGTGAAATCCGCCGCCGTAGCCGTAGCCGCCGAGCAGGAATCCTTCGCCTCCGTAGGGGTCGTAACTAACCGGAGGAGGGGAGTCGTCGAGCTGGACGTTGCCCGGCGATTGGCACTCGGTTCCCGAGCTGGTCCCGCGGCAGGACTGCGCGATAGCGGGACCGGGATCGGCCGCTGCGATCGGCGCCGCGCCGATCGCCACCGCGGCAGCTCCTGCCGCTAGCAGCGGTGCGATGTAGTTCAGTTTGATACGCATGTGGTGATTACCTCGTCGTTGGTGGCAGCCCAAATCTTGGACCTCTTCAAGGATTGCCTTCAGCCGAGCCGATGTCGTGCCTGCTGTCGGCACTCTTGCGTTACCTGCCAACGGGAGTCAGGTAGTACCGGTCAGCAGCAGCGCCACTACCCGCGCCAGGGCGGGAATTACGCGGTCAGTGGCCTAACGTGGCTGCCAGTCAATGACTTTGCGCGCCTTGTCCCACGTTGGCCGGAACCAGTGCCGACCGACGGGCTGGCGCCAACCGATGCGTCGAACCAAGAGGGCGTCGAGACCAAATTTTCCCGAGCCGTGTGCTGCGATCACGAGGCAGAAGGCCGCCAGCGTCAGGACGTACTCGTACCCGTTGTCCCGTTGGGAGAATCCGCCATCCGCGTGTGCGGTGAAGATAGCTCCAATCATTGTGGAGCACAACAGCAATGCGGCCACGAGAGTCATGAGTCCGAGGATCAGCGCGGAGCCTCCAATCAGTTCGAGATAGGTGGCGAAGTACGCGGATACCGTTGGTGCCGGAACGCCCCAGAATTCGAATCGAGCTGCCGTGGAATCGATTCCGTTCGTGTGCTTCGACCAGCCGTGTGCGATGAACACGGTCCCCAGCGTTACTCGACCAAGGAGGAGGGTGATGTCGCGGACGGTTCGGATGGTGGTCTCCATGCCGTTCATGATCACGGCCATACGTGTGGGTATCACCAATCTCATGTCAACCTCACAGGGTTGAACGTGGCGGCCGTCGTGACGGACCCGGTCACTGTATGGAAACGCATTGCCGCCATCGACTCGGCAAACGGCGAGCCAGTCGATGTAGTTGCGTCCCGCGCGGACACTTGATCTCATCTGGCTGCAGCGCCGCCGGTTCTTGAATCGGGCTGATGCCAACCCTCGCAATGTGCGACCGGCCGTGGCAGCCTGCTAGCACGCGTAGTGCGATTGAGAGGGTGCGGACGAGAATAATGGCGGATCCATTGGACCCTGTGCACCTTCGCACCTTGGTCTCCATCGCCGATACCGGTGGGTTTCGGCGTGCGGCCGACGCGCTGCACCTGAGCCAGCCGGCAGTGAGCCAGCATGTCCGACTGCTCGAACGGAGACTCAACCAGACCTTGCTAGTCAAGGATGGGCGCGGCTCGAGATTTACCCTCGACGGCGAGCGGCTGGTGAACGAGGCTCGCCGTCTGCTGAGGGCACACGAGCAGGCGCTGCACCGACTGCAGGTTGACGACGTAGGCGAACTCACAATCGGATCCAGCGAGCACGCTGCGGACCGCGTCCTGCCGGACCTTCTCGGCGCGTTGCGCGCGGCCTACCCGCAAGTGCGTCTGCAGTTCCGGCTTGACCGCTCCACCGCACTTGGTGAAGCGGTGGACAAGGGCACGCTGGACTTGGCTGTGGTCTTGGGAAGCAATGACGCCGAGATATTGGGAACCGAGGTCGGTCGTCTCGACCTGCGCTGGGTCGCCGCGGAGACATGGCGCACCCCCGAGACCGGCGCCGCGCTTCCGATAGTCGCGTTCGCGCCGCCGTGCGGTCTGCGCCATCGAGCGGTCCGCACGCTGTACGAACTGGGCCACGATGTCGACGTCACGGTGGAAGCGACCACACTCGACGGGGTGCTCGTGGCCGCGAGGGCGGGCCTCGGGGTGGCGCTGCTGCCGTTCGCCGGCCCGGTGCCCGACGGCCTGCGCGAACTGCACGACCTGGCACCGATGGGCGATATCGACTTGCGGCTGGTGGCGCGCCGGGCACTGGCGCCCGAGATCGAGAGCACCGCGGTCGCCGCCGTCAGGGCCCATTTCGGCGCCATCACCCATGCCGACACCCGACGAGGAGCCGAGACCGAAACGGCCGCTCGGTCCCGCGCACTGCGCGGCGTGGCCTGAGTGGCTTCGGGGAAGCCCGGCCAAAGCCATCTCGACGTCGGAACAGGAGAGGCCGCCATGGCTGCTCGCAACGAGATTCTCATCACCCCAACCGAACTCGAGGCGTTGCTGCAACACTGTGAACCCGTCACGATTCTCGACGTGCGTTGGCGACTCGACCGACCCGACGGGCGCGACGCCTACGAGCAGGGGCACATCCCAGGGGCCGTGTACGTCTCTCTCGACGAGGAGTTGTCCGACCACGCCGCCCCCGGACGCGGACGCCATCCACTGCCGTCCGGGTCGGCGCTGCAGGAACACGTCCGCCGATGGGGTGTCCGTCAGGACACCCAGGTGGTGGTGTATGACGACTGGAACCGTGCCGGGTCCGCGCGCGCCTGGTGGGTGCTGACCGCGGCCGGCCTTCCCGACGTGCGCATCCTCGACGGCGGCCTGGCCGCGTGGACGGCTGCGGAGGGCACGGTCGAGACGGGAACGTCGACAACGGAGCCATCGGATGTGGTGCTGGACCACCGCGACCTGTACGCCGGCGGCAGGCCGACGCTGACGGCACAGCAGGTGGCTGAGCGTGGTTCCGACACAATCCTGCTCGACGCGCGGGCACCCGAACGCTTCCGCGGTGACGTCGAGCCGGTGGACCCGGTCGCCGGTCACATCCCCGGCGCCCGTAACGCACCGAGCACCAGTGTGCTTACCGAAGGCGGCGCATTCCTGCCCGAGCGCGAGCTGCACGAGCTGTTCGCGGCCAGTGGCGCGGACGCGACCGCCGACGTCGGCGTGTATTGCGGATCAGGTGTCACCGCCGCGGTGACACTGGCCGCGCTTGCGGCCGCAGGCGTCGACGCGGCGCTGTTCCCCGGATCGTGGTCGCAGTGGAGTTCGGACCCCGCCAACCCGGTCGCCGTGGGTGCCGACGAGCTCTCCAACCGCGGTTGATCAGCAGACTTTGCCGGGGTTGAACACGCCCCGTGGGTCCAGCGCCCGCCGGATCGCCCGATGAGCGCCCATTGCGGTCTCGCCGATCTCCCGCGCCAGCCACCGGCGCTTGAGCACACCGATCCCGTGCTCACCGGTGATCGTCCCGCCCAAATCCAGTGCGAGCCCGAAGATCTCGTCGGCGGCTTCTCCTGCGCGCTGATCGGCCGACCGGTCTCCGCCTGGGACGACGATGATCGGATGCAGGTTCCCGTCGCCGGCATGTCCGAGGGTGAACACCGGGACGTCGTGCCGCCGCGAGATCTCGACGATCGCGCGGGTCGCGACGCCGATCTTCGAGCGGGGCACCGCGATGTCCTCGATGAACGGCTGCCCGAGCCGTTCCAGCGCGGGCAGGGCCGCACGCCGCACCGCGAGCAGCTGTTCGGCGTCCTCGCGATCGTCGCCGAGTTCTATTCGGGAAGTGAAACGCTGGAATTCGCCGGCGATGACATCCGCCTCCACGCGTGCGCCGAACCCGTCGGTCTGCGCGACGACGAAGGCTCCGGCCCCCGCTCCTTCCACCCCGAGGTAGTCCTGCGCCTGCGTGACCGACGCTTCATCCATGAGTTCCATCAGCGAGGGTCGCACCCGCGCGGACAGTGCCGCGGTGCAGGCCGCGGCGGCGCCTTCCGCATCGTCGAACCAGGCGGCAACGGTGACGGTATCCGCCGGTATCGGGTGTAGCCGAAGCGTCGCGCCGACGATCACTCCCAGCGTGCCCTCCGAGCCGGTGAACAAGCTCGTAAGATCAAGGCCCGCAACACCTTTCGTGGTCCGTCGACCGGTGTGCAGCAGTGCGCCGTCGGCGAGCACCACGCTGACCCCCAGCACGGAATCCCGGGTTACGCCGTATTTCACACACCGGAGGCCGCCGGCATTGGTCGCGATGTTGCCACCGATCGTGCTGAACGCCGCGCTCGCCGGATCGGGCGCATAGCGCAAACCCAGTTCCCCGGCCCGCCGGTCGAGCTCCGCGGTGATCACACCGGCCTCGACGACCGCGATCTCGTCGTCAGCGCAGAGCGCCTCGATCCGGTTCAGACGGGAAACATCCAGCACGAGTGTATTGCTGCCCGCGGAGGCGCCACCGGCCAAACCGGAGCCTGCGCCGCGTGGCACGACACCCAGCCCACTCTCTGCGGCGTAGGTGACCGCGTGGCGAACGTCGTCGACACTGGCTGCGAGCACCACGACCTCGGGCCGGCCGTCAGGGATGTGCCCGGAGCGGTCGAGGCGATGGGTATCGGTGATGTCATCGCCGGTCAACACCGCTCCGTCGATGAGGGCATGCAGGGAGGTGGTCATGTGAGGTGGCAGTGCTCCTGGGTAGGTGATGTGGCGGTCGGCGTCGATTCTCGTCGCCGTGTCATGACGTGACCAGGCTTCGATGCATCGGACGCTGTGATGGGCGGTCATCCATCGATCAGATTGATCCGCGCGACTGATCACTTAAGGTGCTCGTTATCCATGGGAGATCGTTGTTGGACCGGCGCGGCAATGGCCGCCTAGGCTGACCCACATGGGCATGAACGAGTTGACCGGGCCGCACGTGCGGCGTGGCGTCGTCGCCCACTCCCGCGACGGCATCGACATTCTAGGCCGCCAGGCCCGATGTCGGCGCTTGTCGACGCTCGGCTGAGTCAAGTCCGAGCACGTCGCACGTACCCGACGGGGTACGCCCCCAGCTGATGCGTGCCCGATCGCCGCGTCACTGATATCAAGCCCGGTTCACCGAGCGGTGTAGCGCTGTGCCGCCCCGTGCCGGTGCCCATCGCCGAGAGGACCAAACCCCCCGTGACCGTCGAGTTCGTCAGCCAGACCTTCGCCAACGCGTCCACCGAGATCAACCCGCAGCCTGGTCTGCAGATCCAGAACGACTATCAGGTTCGCTATGCACGCGCCGTCGAGGACGCCGGCTTCGAGTACACGCTGATCCCGCACTCGTCGTCCTACTTCGACGCGCTGGTGCGGGCCACCGCGATCACCCAGCACACCAGGACACTGAAACCTATTGTCGCGCTGCGGCCCAACATCCTGCACCCGACCGCCGCGGCCACCGCGCTGGCCACGCTGGACCAGGTCAGCGACGGAAGGGCCGTCGTCCACTTCATCAGCGGCGGCAACGACTCTGAACAGGCCCGGGAGGGCGACTACACCGACAAGGAGCAGCGCTACCGGCGGACCAGGGAGTACATCAACATCCTGCGGCGGGCCTGGAGTTCTACCGAACCGTTCGACCACTCGGGCGAGTTCTACCGGTTCGACGACTTCAGCAACCGGGTGGTCCCGGTCGGCGGCGGAATCCCGATCTCGTTCGGCGGATCGTCGGAGGACGCCTACCGGATCGGGGGAGCGCTCGCCGACATCTACGCGCTGTGGGGCGAGCCGCTCATGGAAACCACCGACCAACTCGACTCGATCCGGGCGGCCGCGGCGGCCGCCGGACGGGCCGACCCGCCCCGGGTGTGGGTCACTTTCCGGCCGATCATCGCGCCGACCGAGGAATTGGCCTGGGAGAAGGCCGGTACCGTGCTGCGGGCCCTGCAGCGCAATGTCGCCGGGCAGCTCTCGGTCCGCGGCACCGATCGCCGCGACTACGGCGGGAAGCCGTCCAACGTCGGGTCGCAGCGGCTCGTCGCCGTCGCGGGCAAGGCCGACTTGCACGACCGTGCGTTGTGGACCAAGCCGGCCCAGGTGACCGGCGGTGGCGGCGCATCCACCGCGCTGGTGGGCACGCCCGAGACGGTGGCCGCGGCGATCCTGGACTACGTCGACCTCGGTGCGACGATCGTGTCGTTGCGCGGTTACGACAACCTCAACGACGTGATCGACTACGGCCGTTATCTCCTCCCGCTGGTGCGTCAGGAACTCGCCCACCGGGCCGCCACCGGCCGATCCGGAGAGATCGTCGCACAACCGCCCCTGGACGGGCCCGTTGAGCGTGAAGATCTTATCCCACAGCATGTTTGAGTTATTGATAGGACATCCCCACACCGTGAAGACATACCGAAAGCGCCGCGCGCTCGCCGCGCTTGCGCTCGTCGCCGTGACCGCCCTGGCGGCGGTCGGCTGCTCGAGCCAGGGTGGCCCGACGCCATCGCAAGAAGGGGGTCAGCCGGTCAGCGGCGGCACCCTGCACCTGGCTTTCCGCTCCGACGACACCGCCAAGACGACGCTCGATCCGATCCAGCAGCAGTGGCTGGAACACCGGACGGTACTGCGCAACGTGGTCGAGTCGCTCACGGACCAAGATCCGAAGACCGGCGAGATCATTCCATGGCTGGCGAGCGGCTGGGATGTCAGCCCGGATCAGACCCAGTACACGTTCCATCTGCACGACGGCATCACCTTCAGCAACGGCCAGCCGTTCAACGCGCAGGCAGTCAAGACCTCCTTTGACTCCAATGCGGCGGCGATACAACGCAATCCGACGGTGTTCGGGGCGACCTACCTGGCCGGGTTCAAATCCGCCGACGTCATCGACGACAAGACCATCAAGATCACGCTGAACCAGCCGAATGGTTCCTTCCTGCAATCGGTGTCGACGGTCACCCTCGGCATCCTGGCTCCGGAGTCCTACGCCAAGACCGTTGACGAGCGAAACCTCGGCGCACTGGTCGGCACCGGTCCGTTCACCATCGAGAGCTACACCCCGCAGAAGGGAATCGTGATCAAGCGGCGACCGGACTATCAGCCGAAGTCAGCGGTCATCGAGAACAAGGGCGACGCATACCTCGATTCGGTCGAGTTCACTTACATTCCCGAGGACAGCGTGCGGGTCGGGAACCTGTCCAGCGGCGCGGTCGATGTCGCCGCGCCACGGAACCCGTTCACCCAGGCCGACATTGACCTGCTGAAAACCAGTGGGGTGTCGTTCACGTCTTTCTCGTTGCCGGGCACGATCGAGGGGCTCTACCCGAACGTCAAGAACGGCGGCCCGCTGGCAGACCGCAACGTTCGGTTGGCCGTCCAGGCGGCGATCGATCGGGCCAGCTACGCCTCGACCGTCCTCGGGACCGACTACCCGGTGGCCGAGGGTGTGTACGACGTGTCCACACCGTTCTTCAAGTCCGAGACCGACAAGCTCGGATTCGACCTCAACCGGTCCAACCAGCTGCTCGACCAGGCGGGTTGGACGATCGGCCAGGATGGCTACCGGTTCAAGGACGGCAAGCGGCTCGACCTGGTCTACCCGGTCACGTCCGAGGCCACCGGGGACGTGCTGGTCCAGGATCAGCTTCGGCAGGCCGGGATCCATCTCGAACTCAAGGTCCTCACCGCCGGCGACCAGACCGAGACGATCTCCAACGGGGACTGGGACTTCACCCGCGGTGTGCTGACCCGTGGTGATCCGTCGATCCTCGGCGCGATCCTCGACAGGCGGGTATCCCGGGCGCCGGACCGCGCGCAGAACTCCGTGACCGACGATGTCTCAGCGCAATTGGAGACATTGTTCGACAAGGGCCTGGCGAACGCCGACGACGCAGCCCGTGCGGATGCGTACGCGAAGATCCAGGACCTGCTGATCGACAACGGGCTGATCTTCCCGGTCTTCGAGCGGGTGCAGCAGGTCGGCTACCGGGACAACGTGCACGGCATCAAGTTCAGTGCGGAAGGCTTCCTCGACTTTCGCGACACCTGGATCAGTCGGTAACGGGCTGCGAGCGCGATGCTGAGATACCTCGCGGGTCGGTTCGCCCAGGCACTGCTGGTGCTCTGGGCGGCCTACACCGTGACGTTCGCGGTCCTGTACCTGTTGCCCGGCGACCCGATCGGCATCATGCTCGCGGCGGCCGACGTTCAGGTGGAGGCGCTCTCACCGGAGGAATTGGAGCGGGTCAAGGCGCTATACGGTCTCGATCAGCCGATGTCGGTGCACTACCTGCACTCGCTGCTGGCGGCGCTGCACGGTGACTTCGGGCTCTCGCTGACCAAGAGCGAACCGGTCACCACGATGATCCTCGACCGGTTGCCGGGCACCCTGTCGCTCGCCGGGTGCTCTGTCGCGCTGTCCCTGGTGTTCGGTATCGCCCTGGCCTACCTCGGCGTGTACGTGCGGTGGCGGCCGGCGCGGTTGGTGCTCAGCCGGCTGCCCGCGTTCGGGGTCTCGTTCCCGTCGTTCTGGGTGGGACTGATCCTCATCCAGGTATTCGCCTTCGGGCTGGGTTGGGTGCCGGCGTCGGGTGAGGCTGGGCCGCGAAGCCTGGTGCTGCCGGTGATCACGATGTCGATCCCGAGCGCCGCAGTGTTCGCCCAGGTGTTGATGAAGAGTCTGGACACCGAGCTGCGCCAGCCGTACGCGGTGGCGGCACGCAGTCGCGGCCTGTCCCGCGGGCAGGTGCAGGCCCGTTACGCATCCCGCAACGCGGCGTTGCCGTTGCTCACTCTGCTCGGGTTGCAGATCGCCAACACCGTGTCGGGGGCGATCGTGATCGAGACGGTCTTTACCCGGGTCGGCATCGGCCGGCTCGCTCAGGAGGCGGTGCTCTCGCAGGACATCCCGCTGGTGCTGGGCATCGTGGTGCTGGGGGCGGCCGCCTTCGTGGTGGTCAATCTGCTGGTGGATCTGTTGTACCCGTTGGTCGATCCGCGGACCCTGCACATCAGCGGAAGAGTGTGAGATGAGCAACAACAGCGCCATGCAGCTTCAGTTGCCCGCACTCGGCGACGTATCCGTCCTCGACGAGCCCGCCGACGTGAGCCGCGACGATTCCGAGCCCGCCTCGGTCGGTCGGCTGCGATTCCGGCTGGCCCGTCGACGCGCCCTGCGGCTGGGCCACTACCTCCTGCGGCGCCCAGGTTTCGTGCTCGCGCTGCTGTTCACGGCCGCGGTCGTGCTGGCCGCCGTGTACCCCACCGCGTTCACCGGGGTCGACCCGATGCGGACGGTGCCGCGTGAGATGCTGCGGCCGCCGAGCCTGGCGCACCCGTTCGGGACCGATCAGCTCGGCCGGGACCTATTCTCCCGGGTGGTGCACGGCTCGTCGCTGACCATTCGGGCCGCGCTGCTCGCGGTGACGATCGCCCTGCTGGTCGGCTTGGTGCTGGGGGTGCTCTCCGGCTTCGTCGGAGGAGTTCTCGACGCGGTTGCCATGCGTGTCGTCGACGTCATGCTGGCGATCCCCGGGCTGCTGCTGGCGCTGGCCATCGTCACCGCGCTGGGCTTCGGCACCATCCCGGTTGCGATCGCCGTCGGTGTCGGGATCGCGCCGGGCTTCACTCGGACCACTAGGGCCGAGGTGCTCAAAGTCCGGTCGCTGCCCTATATCGAGGCGATCAAGGTCGGCGGTGCGACCTGGCTGCGTCTCGTCGTCCGTCATGTGCTGCCGAACTCGTGGGGTCCGGTCGCCGCGCTGACCGTGCTCGAGTTCGGGGCCGCGGTGCTTTCGGTCGCCGGCCTGAGCTTCCTCGGTTTCGGAGTCGCACCGCCTGCCGCCGAGTGGGGAACGCTGATTGCGAACGGGCGGGCGTTCATCGCGACTGCGCCATGGGTGTCGCTGATGCCGGGCCTCGTGGTGGCCGGGCTGGTATTCGGGCTGACCCACATCTCGCGATCGCTCGCCGAGCGTGGGCGATGAGCGCTTGCGCGAACAGCAGAAGGCAGCGATGAGAGCGGTGGTGACGGCGACCGACCAGGAGGCGCTGGCGGCCGACGACCTCCGGGTCGATTACGTCCGCCGCGACGCCACCGTGAACGCGGTTCGCGGGCTGAGCTTCTCGCTGCGGGCCGGCGAAGTACTGGCCGTGGTGGGGGAGAGCGGGTCAGGCAAGACTACGGTCGCCAACGCGATCATCGGGCTGTTGCCCGACAATGCGCGGGTCCGATCGGGCAGTGTGCGGCTGGCCGGACGGGAGGTGGTCGGCGCGAGTGAGCGGGCGTTGCTGCGGTTCCGCCGGGAACTGGTCGCGTTGATCCCGCAAGACCCGACGATGAGCCTGAGCCCGACCAAGACCGTGGGTGCGCACCTACGGGACACGTTGCGGCTGCGCGGGATCGACCGCCGCCAGATCCCGGTGCTGACCCACGACGCGTTGTCGTCGGCCGGACTCGATGCTCCGGCGTTGCGTGCCCGGCAGTACCCCCACCAGCTGTCCGGCGGGATGCGGCAGAGGGTGCTCATCGCGCTGGCGCTGGCCGCCGACCCGGCGTTGATCATTGCCGACGAGCCGACCAGCGCGCTGGACGTCACGGTGCAGCGCGCCATCCTCGACCACCTCGAGTCGCTCGTCCGCGAGCGCGGGATTGGCCTGGTAATCATCACGCACGACCTCGGAGTCGCCGCCGATCGGGCCGACCAGATCCTGGTCATGAAGAACGGCGAGATCGTGGATCGGGGTTCACCTGGCGCCGTCCTGCATGCCGCGCGGACGCCGTACACCCGGCGACTGATCGCGGCCGCGCCGTCGCTGGCACACCAGGGCCGACTGGTCCCGCGGCACCCGGATCTGGAGCCGGCGCCTGCCCTGGTGGAGTTCCGGTCGGTTTCCGTTGATTTCCCGCTGCCACGGACCGTCGACGGCCCGCGACGGCTGCGCGCACTGGACGCCGTCAGCTTCGAGGCGGGTCGCGGGCAGACGCTGGCGGTGGTCGGCGAGTCCGGCTCGGGCAAGTCGACCGCGCTGCGCGTCGCGCTCGGCCTGGTCCAGGCCACCGATGGCGGAGTCAGCTTCGACGGCGAGGACATCGGCAGCCAATCCTGGACGCGGATACGGGTGCTGCGCAGGCGCTTCCAGCTGGTGCAGCAGTCGCCGTACGCGGCGTTGAATCCCAGGTTGTCGATCTTCGACAGCCTGGTCGAGCCGCTGCGGAGTTATCGGCTGGGCACCCGGGCGTCGCGGCTAGCCAGCGCACGCGAGCTGCTCGGACAGGTGGCGCTGCCGCGGTCGGTGCTGGACCGGATGCCCGACGAACTCTCCGGTGGCCAGCGGCAGCGGGTGGCGATCGCCAGAGCGTTGATCCTGCAGCCCGAGCTGCTGTACCTCGACGAACTGGCGTCCGCCCTGGACGTCTCGATCCAGAAGCAGATCCTCGACCTGTTGGTCGAACTGCAGGATCGGCTCGGCCTGACCTACGTGTTCGTGTCGCACGACCTGGGCGTCGTGGCCCAGATCGCGCACCGGGTGGTGGTACTCCGGGGCGGCAAGGTCGTCGAGCAGGGGAGCGTCCAGCAGGTCTTCACCGCCCCGAACGCCGAATACACCGCAGAACTCATCGAATCCATTCCCGGCGGACGCCGGGCGAAGGAGATCATCGGATGACAGTCACCGTCCAGGACGCACCAACGCCGACCGCGGCCCAAGAGGTCGAGTTCATCAGCGCGATCAACGCCCGCGAGTCCTCCGAGCTCTTCCCCAAACCCGGACGCGGGCTCGACGCGGCGTACCTGCGCAAGTACGCGCGGTCGCTGGAGGACTTCGGCTTCGACTACACATTGGTGGCATACAACTCCGACCGGTTCGACCCGTTCACGGTGTCGGCCGCGCTCACCCAGTACACCGATCAGCTGAAACCCATTGTCGCGCTGCGGCCGAACATCATGCACCCGACCGTCGCCGCGCAGGCGCTGGCCTCGCTGGACCAGCTGTCCGAGGGCCGGGCCGTCGTCCACATCATCTCCGGCGGCAGCGCCGAGGAGCAGGCCAGACAGCGCGATTTCACCACCAAGGAGGAGCGCTATCGGCGCTCGGAGGAGTACATCGGCCTGCTGCGCCGGGCCTGGACCGAGCCCGCGGCCTTCAGTCACAGCGGGGAGTTCTACCGGTTCACCGACTTCGGGCCGGGTTTTCCGCCACATGGGGACACCATCCCGATCTCGCTGGGCGGCTCCTCGCCAGACGCATACCGGGTCGGCGGCGCGCTTGCCGACATCTACGGCCTGTGGGGAGAACCGTTGGCGGACACCCAGGTTCAGATCGACCGCATCGCGGAGGGATCGAGGGCGGCCGGGCGCGTAGGTCTGCCGCGGATCTGGGTGACGTTCCGCCCGATCGTCGCCGCCACCGACGCGCAGGCGTGGGAGAAGGCGGAACGCACGCTGGAGCGCATCGACGCGACCTATCGGTCGGGGACGTATGTCCGCCGAAAGCTGTCCGATCCCTGCCGGCCGCAGAACGTGGGATCGCAGCGTCTGCTGGAGATCGCCGCCCGCGACGACCGTCATGACCGGGCACTGTGGACCCGACCGGCGCAGGTCACCAACGCCCAGGGTGCGTCGACTGCATTGGTCGGCAGCTACGAGACGGTCGCTGCGGCGATCCTCGACTACGTCGACCTCGGCGCCACGCTGGTGTCGATCCGGGGTTACGACAACCTCAACGACGCGATCGACTACGGGCGCTTCGTGATTCCGCTGGTCCGACAGGAACTCGCACACCGACGCGCCAGCGGTCGGCCGAGTTCGTTTCAGGCCGAACATCCGGGATTGCTTGCCACCGGGACAGATCGGTGACGACGATGGTGACCGCCCCGACCACACCCGAGCGATTGCGGGAATTGACCGACGCGGTGGCGGCCACCGCCGAGCGCTACGACCGCTCGGCGGAGTTTCCCTGGGACGGCATCCGGGCGGTGCACGAAAGTGGCGCCCTGGTGGCGACGGTCGGCAGGCAGTACGGCGGTCTGCAGATCAGCGCGGTCGACCGGGCTCGGCTGCTGCAGGCCCTCGGCGAGGGTGACCCGTCCGTGGCGCTGATCGTCGCCAATACGCTTGCGGCCCACGCCCGACAGACGGAAAGCGGTGATTGGCCGGAGGACCTGTACCGGCGGGTGCTCGGCGAGAGCGCCCAGCGCCCGGTGCTGATCAACACGGTGCGCGCGGAACCGGAGCTCGGGGCACCCGCGCGTGGCGGGCTGCCGGCCACCACCGCGCGGCGGAGTGGCGACGGATGGGTGCTGGCGGGGCGCAAGTCGTATGCGACGGCGAGCGAGGGACTGGCCTATCACCTGGTGTGGGCGAAGACCGACGACGAGGTCCCGCGAGTCGGTCATTTCATCGTTCCTGGTGACAGCCAGGGCATCGAAATCGTGGCTACCTGGGACCATTTGGGGCTGCGGTCCAGTTCCACCCATGACGTGATCTACGACGCGGTGGAGTTGCCCGGGGACCATTTCATCGATAGTGCCTATCAGGGGACCTACCGGGACCGGGCAGGCACCGGCGGCGTCGCAGCGCTGGCCGGTGCGGCGATCTACCTGGGTGTCGCGCGGGCCGCGCAGCGGTTCTTCCTGTCCTTCGCCAACACTCGCGTGCCCACCGCGCTCGGAGCGCCGATCGCTACCACGCCGCACATTCGGAGTGTGGCGGGCCGTATCGAGGCGGAGCTCATTGCGGCCGAGGAACTGCTCTACGGCTTGACTGCTCGGGCGGAACGCGGGGATGCCGATGCCGTCGGGCGGACCCCGATCGCGAAGGTGATCATCACGAGGGCTGCGGTGCAGGCGGTGGAGTTGGCGGTCGCGAGCCTGGGCAATCCCGGTCTGTCCCGGCACAATCCGCTCGAACGTCATCTGCGCGACGTGCTGTGCTCCCGCGTGCATCCGCCCCAGGAGGACACGGCGCTGCTGGCGTTGGGGACAGCCGTGCTCGACGCGGCCGGACGGGCGTGAGCGCCACCGACCGGCGCTACGTGATCATCGGCGCCGGCGCGATCGGCGCACTGCTGGCGGCGCGGCTCAGCGCGCTCGGCAGGCGGGTCGCGCTGATTGCGCGAGGCGCGAACTTGGCGACGATCGCCGAACATGGGGTGATTGTCCATACCCCGGCCGGGCAATGGCGGGCACGGCCCGAGGTGGCGACGGAACCGCGGCAGGTGGCCCTCTCCGCCGATGATGTACTGCTCTTGGCTACCAAGACTCAGGATGCCGAACGCGCACTGGCGCAATGGGCCTGGCAGCCGGTGTGCCCGCCGACAGTGGACGGATCGGCCCTCGCCACCGACTTGCCGATCGTCACGTTCCAGAACGGCCTGGCCGCGGAGGCGCTGGCGCTGCGCCGTTTCCGCCGGGTGTACGGCGCCTCCATCGGGATCTCCGCGAGCTACCTAAACCCCGGTGAGATAGGGCTACGTCCACCGAATACGACCGGTGTGGTGCAGCTCGGGCGCTACCCGGCCGGCGAGGACACGTTCTCCGCCGAGCTGGTCGCAGACCTGGCCGCCGCCGGCTACCGGGCCCGCGCCGTCGGAGACATCAGGGCGTGGAAGGCGCGCAAACTGCTCGGCAACCTGGGCAACGCGCTCGACCTGTTCGCGCTGGAGGAAGCCGACGCCGTTCGAATCCTGGACGCGGTGCGTGCCGAGGCGCGGCAGGCGTTCTCCGCGGCAGGCATCGCGGTCTCGCCTGAGCCGAGGGCGACGGGACTGGTAGTGGGCGGTCGACGCTCGACCTGGCAGAGCTACTCCCGTGGTTCCTCCAGCGAGGTCGACTACCTCAATGGTGAAATCGTTTGGCTAGGAAGGGAATTTGGGGTGGACACCCCGATCAACGAGGCGTTGCAGCGTGTCCTTGGCGCGCTCGCCCTGTCGCGCCACAACGGCAGGCTCGCTGCGATCGTGGACCTGCCGTTGCAGGATCCGGCTCCGATCCTGGCACGGCTCATGAACCCAAGCGGCCCCACTCGGTGGCCGTTGAACCCCCAACCGGAAGGACATCGCATGACCACACAGGACACCGCCTCACTACCGACGGTGCCGACAATCGCGCCCGGCATTGCGCACGCAGCGGTCGACGGCGGCGCCTTGTTGATCGACGTCCGCAGCAAGGGTGCCCGCGACAGGGATGGCGAACTGCCCGAGGCCACGACGGTCGACCGGACCCGGCTCGCCGAGCTGTTCGGTACCGGCTCGGCTGAACGGCTCGCGGGCGTGTCCGGGCCCGACCAGCCGATTGTGGTGATCTGCGGATCCCTGCACGGTTCCAGTCCGGTTGCCGAGGAGCTGATCGGCCTCGGGTATGTCAATGTCGTCCAGGTGGACGGCGCGTTCCCGGCTTGGCGTGACGCCGGCCTGCCGGTGGCCGACCCGGTGGGTGAGGCACCGGCCGACGCCTGATCCGCCGAGTGCGGTCCTGGCTCCTTGCGATAGCAATCGTTCGGATTTCTTGAACGGTATGTGCAGATAAATCACGTGGACGTGAACGGTTGTGGTGCCGTTCAATGCAGTCATGACCACGAACCACGTACGCACGGGCGTCCTGATGGCGACCGGGTCCATGGCGTGCGTGCAGATCGGCCTTGCGCTGGCCATCGGGCTGATGGACCAGATCGGCTCCGCGGGTGCGGCGTGGTTGCGTCTGGCGTGGGCCGGCCTGATCCTGCTCGCCGTCGTGCGGCCGCGGCGGGCGGCGTTCACCCGCTCCACGTTCATGACGTGCGTGCTGCTCGGCGTCGTCACGGCGGGCATCACGCTGTTGTTCATGGCCGCGCTCGATCGCATCCCGCTGGGCACCGCCGCCGCCCTGGAGTTCCTCGGTCCGCTCGGCGTCGCGGTGATGCAGGGCCGCGGCGGTCGCCGGATCCTGTGGCCGGGGCTGGCCGCCGTCGGCGTGGTGTTGTTGACCGACCCGTGGGCAGGCACCGTCGATCCGCTCGGCGTGCTCTACGCGCTGGCCGCGGGGGTGTGCTGGGGCGGGTACATCCTGCTCACCCAGCGGGTCGGTGACGGGGTGGACGGGATCAACGGATTGGCGGTGTCCATGCCGGTCGCCGGGGTGGTGGCGACCCTGGTCGTCGGCCCGTCGGTGCTCGCCAAGATGACGCCCGAGATCCTGCTCATCGGCATCGGGCTGGCGGTGCTGCTACCGGTGGTCCCCTTCGCACTGGAAATGATGTCGCTCCGCAGACTCACCACTGCGACGTTCGGCACCTTGATGAGCCTGGAGCCTGCGTTCGCGATGGTGGTCGGACTGATCGTGCTCGACCAGGTGCCGGGCGCCTGGGCGGTGCTGGGCATCTGCCTGGTGGTCGCGGCGGGAGTGGGGGCGGCCCGCAGTGGTGCCAGGACGGCGCCGGTGCTGGTTGAAGTCGGCTGATACCCTGCGCCACATGGCATCCGGAATCTTCGATTCGCACATCGTCGGAATTATCAACAAACTGTTCATCGGCCTCATCGACGCGCCCATCGTGGGGCCGTTGGTGCGGCGCGGCTTGATCAACATTCGATATGTCGGTCGACGTTCCGGCAAGACGATCGAGACCCCAGTCGGTTACCGACGGTCCGGCGACACCGTCACCATCAACGTCATGTCACCCGATGCCAAGTCGTGGTGGCGCAACTTCCTCGGCGAGGGTGGCCCGATCACACTTCTGAAGCTTGACGGTCAGGACCGCAGCGGCCATGCGGTAGCCAACCGCGACGATAACGGCCGTGTCAAGGTCACGGTCCAGCTGGACTAGCCGACGATTCGCTTGCGGCGGTACAGCGTTCCGACGGCCAGCAACAGGAGGCTGATCGCCAGGATCGCCGTCGCCAACACGTTGATCTGCGGTGGTACGGCGGCCTTCACCGCGGCGTTGACGTACAGCGGATAGGTCACGGTGGAGCCGCTGACGAAATAGGTGATGATGAAGTCGTCGAGCGACAACGCGAACGACAGCATCGCCGCCGCGACGATGCCGGGCACGATGAGTGGCAGCGTCACCTTGAAGAACGTCCGCGTCGGGCTCGCGCCCAGGTCCATCGAGGCGTCCTCCAGCGTCCAGTCGAAGCCGCGGACGCGGGCCCGCACCGTCATCGCGATGAAGCTGATCTCGAAGGCGATGTGCGCGATGAGGATCGTGGAATAGCCACTGGCCCAACTGAAGTCGAGGAACAGCGTCAGCAGTGACGCGCCCATGACCACTTCGGGGGCCGTCAACGGCAGTACCAGGAAGGTGTCGACGGCCTTACTGCCCCGGAAGCGCTGCCGGACCAGGGCGATGGCGACCAGCGTGCCGAGCACCACGGCGATGGCGGTGGAGACGGCCGCGATGTTGAGGCTCATCTTCAGCGCGCCGGTCAGGGCCGGGTACTTGAACGGATCGGCCCAGTTCTTCAGCGTGAAACCCTGCCAGGTGTAGTTGAACTTGCCCTTCGGATCGTTGAACGAGAACAGGATGATCACGAAGATGGGCAGGAAGAGGTAGAACAGCACCAGGCCAGCGACCACCCGAAGTGCGCTGTCGCCGAACCGGATTCCGCCAAGCAACGGCTTCTTGGGTTTGATCTCGCCGACTTTGGCGTTGGCGTTGGCGATGCGGTCCTGGATCGTCATACCAAATCCTCGGTGCCCAGCGCCCTGGTGTACAGCAGCACGCCGACGAGGATCAGAGCCATCAGCCCCAAACTCAGCGCGGCGGCCGCCGGATAATCCTTGACCACCAGGAACTGCTTCTGAATCACGTTGCCGATCATCGTGGTCTGGGTGCTGCCCAGGTAGTCGGCGTTGATGAAGTCGCCGACCGAGGGAATGAACACCAGCATGCTGCCGGCGAGCACGCCCGGAAGGGCCAGCGGCAGAATGACTTTCCCGAACGTGCGGCGGTTGGGCGAGTAGAGGTCGCGGGACGCCTCCAACAGTCGCGGGTCGATCTTCTCCAAACTGACGTACAGCGGCAGGATCATGAAGATGATCCAGTTGTAGGTCAGGCCGCCGATCACCGCCCAGCTGGTCGACAGCAGGCGACCCTCGCTGGGCAGCGCGCCGACGGTGCCCAGCAGGTTGACCAACAAGCCGTCGTCGGCCAGGATCGTCTTCCACGCCAGGGTCCGGATCAGGAATGTCACGAAGAACGGCAGGATCACCAGGCCCAGCAGCAGGTTCTTGTACCGGCCGGCCTTGAACGCGATGACGTAGGCCAACGGGAACGCCAGCAGCAAACACAGGATCGTGGCGACGAACGCGTAACCGAACGACCGCAGGATCTGGTCCTGGTACAGGCTGAACGCGTCGGTGTAGTTGCTGAAGTCCCACGCGAAGGTCAGCTTCGGCATGAACACCGAACCACCCGAGGACGACAGCGAGGTGCGCGCCAGGGAGAAGAACGGCACCACGAAGAACACCGCGAGGTAGGCGAGCGCGGGCAGGATCATCAGGTACGGCGCGATCCTGCTCCGCTGTCGGCTGCTACTGGCTACACCAGCCACTGCTCACTGCTCCTCACGTCCGC
>NZ_JAVRPS010000355.1:0-7102 GCF_032162105.1 Mycobacterium sp.
TGGGCGACGATGAGCGCGACTGGGACCGCATCATCGACGTGAACGTGCGCGGGCACGTCCGGGCGGCCAAGGCGCTGGTCCCCGAGTGGCTCGACCGCGGCCGCGGGCACTTCGTCACCATCGCCTCGGCCGCCGGGCTGCTCACCCAGATCGGCGCGGCCGGCTACGCGGTGACCAAGCACGCAGCCGTCGGTTTCGCGGAGTGGCTGTCGATCACGTACGGCGACAACGGCATCGGCGTGACGTGTGTCTGCCCGATGGGCGTCGATACCCCGCTGCTCAAGCACATCTCCGACTCCGCTGACCCGGCGGTGCGGGTCGGGGCCGCCGCCGTCGTCAACGCCGGTGAGGTGATCGGCCCGGACCGGGTGGCCGACATGACCGTGGAGGCCATCCGCGAGGACCAGTTCCTGGTGCTGCCGCATCCGGCAGTGCTCGACATGTACCGGCACAAGGGTGGCGACTACGAGCGCTGGATCGCCGGGATGCGCCGCTACCAACGGACGCTCGCCTGATCACGGCGCAACTACCGCAGGACCGGATCGGTTCCGGGTTGGCAGAACCGCTCCACGTCGCTCAACGTCGGACTGGACTCCCAGTCGCCCGGCGTCATACACAGCATTGCGCCGCAGGCGTTCGCCCGGTGCAGCCGTCCCGGAACGTCGAGCTCGTGCAACAGTCCGCTGAGGTATCCCGCGACGAATGCGTCGCCGGCGCCGACGGTGTCGACCACATCGACGGTGAAGCCGGGACTGTCGACAACGCCGGCAGATGAGTACGCGGTCGCCCCGGACGCCCCCTTCTTCAGGACGACTTCGCTGCAGCCACAGCGCACCAGACGCTCAGCAGCGTCGACGGCATCGCCCTCCGGGAACAGCAGGCGCAATTCGTCAGCGCCTCCGAAGACGAGATCGGCGTTCTCGGCAATCTTTCGCAGCAGCGGCCCGGCGACGTCGGGCGGCGCCAGGGTCGAGCGGTAATTCACATCGAAGCTCACCCGCACACCGGCGGCCTGCGCGCGGCTGATGGCGGCCAGAACGCAGTCGCGCGCGCTGTCGGACAACAGCGCGGTGATACCGGTGACATGAACGACTTCGACGCCCTCGATCCAGCCCGGCGGGATGTCGTCTGGCCGCAGTCGCGATCCGGCCGCACCGGTCCGGTAGTAGAAGACCGCCGTCGAGCTGGGCGATGGTCGCTCCTTGAGCATCAACCCGGTCGGAGCCTGCGTGTCGATGACCCCACGGACGTCCACCCCCTCGGCCCGGATTTCGCGAGTGACGCGCTCCCCAAGGGGGTCGTCACCGACACGCCCGAGCCATGCGACGTCGATACCCAAGCGGCGCAATCCAATCGCCACGTTGCTTTCCGCACCACCGATGCCCAGCACCATCTCCGAGACGTGCCGCAGCGAGCCGATGTCCCGCGTTCGCATCAGCGCCATGGTCTCGCCGATGGTGGCGATCCGTGCGCTCACGTCGGCTGCCCGCAGGCTGCCACGAACTCGGCCGTCCTGGCGCGAAGCACATTCATGTCACCACCGCGCAGCGCGTCGCCGAGCAGTGGTCCTCCTACACTGACCGCTGCCGCACCGGCTTTCAGCCATGCCGCAGCACCCGGCAGGTCCACACCGCCGGAGGGAATCGCGGCGATGCCGGGGAACGGTCCGCGCAGATCCTGGAGGTAGCCTGGGCCGACCTGGTTGGCCGGGAAGATCTTCACTGCGGCCGCACCGGCGCGCCATGCACCGAAGAGTTCGGTCGGGGTCAAGCCACCCGGCACGATGGGCACCCCTGCACGAATGGCCGCTTCGACGAGATCCAGGTCGCTGATCGGCGTGACCAGGTAGTGCGCCCCGGCTCGGACGGCGGCGGCCAACTGCGCGCTGTCGGTCACGGTGCCGACGCCGATGTCAGCCACATCCCCGAACCGGGCGAGCAGTTCTGGTAGCCGATCAAGGGTGCCCGGTGTGGTGAGAGTGAGTTCGACACTACGGATTCCGGCCTCGACCAACACGTCGAGAACCTGGTCGTAGTAGGTCGCATTCGGGGCGCGCACCACCACGATCAGCTTGGCGGCCGCGGTGCGGGCGGGGATTGCGAGCCGGGTCGGCGCCTGCGGAGGCGTGAGCGTGTCACCAGTCATGGACGGTCCCGTCCTGCAGCCGGTTCACCGGCAGGTACGCGGCGGTGTACTCGAATGTCGAGGCTGCCTGTTCGTCGAAGTCAACGCCGAGGCCGGGCGAATCTCCGGGATGCAGGAAGCCGCGGTCGAAGGTGAACGACGTGTGGAACACGTCCAACGTGGTGTCGCTGTGCGGCATGTACTCCTGGATCCCGAAGTTGTGGATCACCAGGTCGAGGTGCAGCGCGGCGGCCATGCCGATCGGGGACACGTCCGTCGGCCCGTGAATACCGGACTTGATGCCGTAGATGCCCGCGAAGTCCAGCAGCTTCTTCATGGCGGTGATTCCCCCGGTGTGGGTGACCGCTGACCTCACGTAGTCGATGAGCCGCTCGGTGACGAGTGTCTGGTAGTCGTACACCGAGTTGAACACTTCGCCGATGGCCAGCGGTGTCGTCGAATGCTGGCGCACCAGGCGCAACGCCGCCTGATCCTCTCCGGGCGTGCAGTCCTCCAACCAGAAGAGATCGTAGGGCTCAACGTCTTTGGCGAATCGCGCGGCTTCGATGGGCGTCATTCGGTGGTGCCCGTCGTGCAGTATCCGGACTCCCGTCCCGAAGTCCTCGCGAATTCGACCGAATACCCCTGGCATGTGGGACAGGTAGGCGCGGGTGTCCCAGACCTCCTCGATCGGCGCGGTCGCCGCGCTTCCGTCAGCGGCGCGGTGGGCTGGCTCGTAGTCGTATCTGCCGCCGGGTTTGTTGGTGGACACCCCGTAGATCTGCCCGAGTCCGGGCACACCGCTCTGCACCCGCACGGCGGTGTACCCGGCGTCGAGGTAGCCGCTGATGGCGTCCTTGAGCGCGGGGTAGTCGCTCCCGGAAGCGTGGCAGTACGCCCGAATACGGTCGCGACTGGCACCGCCGAGCAACTGGTAGAGCGGCATCCCGGCCTTCTTGGCCTTGATGTCCCACAACGCCATGTCGACGGCGGCGATGGCGGCCATGGTCACCGGCCCGCGCCGCCAGTAGGCGCCCCGGTAGAGGTACTGCCAGGTGTCTTCGATGCGGTCTTCGTCGCGACCGATCAGCGTCGACGCCAGGTGTTCGGACAGATACGCGGCGACTGACAGTTCGCGCCCGTTGAGCGTGGCGTCGCCCCACCCGACCACGCCGTCGCCGGTGACTATCTTGAGGGTGACGAAGTTGCGGCCCGGACTGCAGACGTTGACGTCGATGGTCTCGATGGTCATTGTTCTCTTTCGTTGTGACGGTTGTCTTTTCGATCCATCACATGGCGGGAAGTGGATCGGTGAGATCGCGTCCGGTCCAGTCCTTCGCCCATACGGCGACGATCAGCGCCGACAGTGAGTACAGAACCAACATCACCATGATGGGGATGGGGCTTCCCGTTGCCGCGGCCACCCAGGCGGCGACGACGACGGGACCGATCCCGGTGGCGATTACCGCGGCGATCTCCCGGACGACGGCGGTGAGCGTGTACCGGTTGCGGGCACCGAAGATCTCTGGGATCGACACGTTCTCCAGTGAGGCCGGGCTGAGCACCGCGACGTTGTGGAGCACGACGTAGCCGACGAACACCCACACGAGGTTCCTCGAGTCGATCGCCGTCATGGCGGGAACGACGACGACCAGTGCCGCCGACATGACGATGATGTACATCCGGCGCCTGCCGAATTTGTCTCCGAGCCAGCCGATCAGCGGAATCGTGAGGAATCCGACCAGTGAGGACACGATGACGACGTTGGCGCTGAGGCTCTTCTGCAGAGCAAGCGTCAGGGTCATGAACGAGATCAGGTACGTCTGGATCAAACCCGAGTTGCCTGCCTGGCCGAACCGAAGGAAGAACGCCACCGCGATGGCCTTGATCGGCTTGCGCTGCAGCGCTTCCACCGTGCGGGTCTCGGCCCGGTGCCCGACCTGCGCCAGAATCTCTTCACGGGACAGTGCGCGCCCGTCGACGACGTCCTCGCGCTCCTCGAAGACCGGGCTTTCCTTGAGGTTCAACCGCACCCACACCGCGAACACCATCACCACTGCGCTGGCGATGAACGGGATGCGCCATCCCCATGCGATGACGTCGCTCTCGACCATCACTCCCAGCAGGATGGCCCAGATCGCCGATGCGAACAGCGTGCCGCAGTTGGTGCCGAGGCCCACCAGGGAGGCGACGAAACCGCGCCGCTTGACGGGTGCGTACTCGGCGAGCATCACTCCCGCACCGCTGATCTCGGCCCCGGCGCCGAATCCCTGTAGCAGTCGCAGGGTCACGAGAAGAACGGGCGCCAGCACACCCACCTGCTGGTAGGTCGGCAGGACTCCGATCAAGGTGGTGGCAGCTCCCATCAAGGCGATGGTGTAGAACAGCACCTTGCGTCGACCGATGCGGTCACCGAGCCGTCCGAAGAAGAGGGCACCGAGGGGGCGGGCGATGTAGCCGACCCCGTAGGTGGCCATCGATAGGACGACTGCCATCCCGGCAGACTCACCGGAGAAGAACAGCTGGCTGAACACCAGCGCGGCGGCCAACGAGTACAGCTGGAAGTCCATGAACTCCAGTGCCGTGCCCAGCCACCCGGACACGGCGGCCCGCACCAGGTCAGCTGTGCTGCGTTGGGCGGCCGGCGGATGCTCGGCGGCCTTGGGCTCGGGGGTTTGGGCTGTGGTCATCGTCTTTCCTCTGTGTGTGCAGCGGTTGCGGTGGAAGGGATTTCAGAGTTGGAGCATGACCTTGGCCGACGCTGACGCGTCGCGGGCCACGGCGAAGGCGTCCTCTGCGTCGGCCGCCGGGATCACGTGGGAGATGACCGTGTCGAGGCGATCGGAGGCAGCGAGCAGCGCGATCGCGTCGTCGATCTCCGTGGAGAACCGGAACGCGCCGATCAGGCTCACTTCCTTGGCCAGCATCGGCGCCAGGTTGATGCCGATCTCGGCGTTCGGCAGCATGCCGACCTGCACGACGGTGCCGGCGCGACGCGCGGCTCGCACGGCCTGGGTGACCGAGACGCCGACACCTGAACATTCGAAGACGACGTCGTAGGACTCGTCGTCGATGACATCCCGGCCGACTAGAGAAGTTTCGTTGGCGCCCAACGCGACTGCGCGCTCCAGCGGCTCGGGTCGCAGGTCGCTGACGCCGATGTCGGTCGCCCCAGCCTCTGCGGCGGCCGCAACGACCAGCAGGCCGATCGGGCCTGCGCCGATGACCAGAACACGTCGGTCGGACAGGTCGGGGGCCAGATTGACCGCGTGCATGGCCACGGCGAGTGGCTCCGCCAGCGCTGCGCGCTTCAGCGGCAGTCCAGCGGGAAGTGCACGGACCATGTGATTCTCGACGACCAGCAGTTCGGCGGCACCGCCCTGGCGGTGCGGGAACGTGGCGGCGCTGCCCAGGTAGTCACCCCCGGGGCACAGGTGGGGGCGCTCGAGCAGGCCCGCCACCGGGGTCCCGTAACGCGCCGGGTGCACGGTCACCGGCGAGCCTGCCGGATATCGGCCGGACGGATCGAAGTCCACCACCGCCGACAACTCGTGCCCAGGGGTGAACGGTTCGCGAACGACGTTTTCGCCGTTGGCTCCGTCAAAGTAGTAGTGCAGATCCGAGCCACAGATGCCGACGTAGCCGACGCGCAGCCGCACCTGTCCTTCGGCCGGCTCCGGCTCGGAGCGGTCTTCCCAGCGAATGTCCTCTTTACCGTGGATTGCAAGCGCTTTCATGACACTCCCCTGTAGTCGACCGTCCTGGCGGCGTCCTGTGCCGCCGCGCGGATACCGCTGCGCGCGATGATGGCAACGAGATCGGCTACCCGGTCGGTGAACGCGTCGTGGGCGACCAGGTCGTCGGGCAGAAATCCACTGCGCAGCACTGCCATTGCATGATCGCGCGTACTGGACGCCCCGCGGGTCACCTCGGCGAGTCGGTCCCGAGCGGGTTCCCGTATCTCGGCGGCATGGGGTCCGGGATCGAAACCCGAAGGCGGTGCCACCGAGGCGATCCAGCCGGCGACCGTCAACGCCAAGAAGTGCGGAGTTCTGCCGTCGCGCAGCGCCATCAAGGCGGGCTCCGGGATGCGCTGCAGCAGTTTGACCGAACCGTCGGTGCCGACCTGCGAGGTCCGGTGATCGAGCGCGGCGTTGGCCCATCGGTGTGAAAGCGAGTCGAGGTAGGCGTCGACGTCGAAGCCCCTCGGCAGCGCGATCGTCGGCAGGTACTCGCTCGTGATGCAGGCGTGTACGGCGTCGCGAATGAACGGCTGCGCCCAGGCGTCGGCGATGGTGGCCCGACCGTCCAGGATTCCGAGGTACGCGATCAGGGAGTGAGATCCGTTGAGCAGGCGCAGTTTGACCAGTTCGTAGGCTTCGACCTCGTCGCTCATGACCGCTCCGGCGCGGTCCCAGGCGGGCCTGCCGGAGGCGAAGTCGTCTTCGAGGACCCACATGGTGAATTCCTCGGCCGGCACCGGGCAGCGGTCGTCGACGCCGAGCAATTCACCGACGATGTCGACGGTTCGGCTGGTCGTCGAGGGCACGATTCGGTCGACCATCGAGTTCGGGAACGTGACGTGGTCGCGGACGAATTCCAACACGTCCTCCGCCGCGGAGCTCGCGTGAAGGAACTCGGTGAGGACGGCACGGGTGACGTGTCCGTTGGACTGCAGGTTGTCACAGGACAGCACGGTCATTGGCGTGCCGTCAGCGGCGCGGACGGTCAAGCCTCGGGCGATGAGACCGATCGTGCTGCGGGGATGGGCGGGGTCGGCGAGATCTGCGCGGACGTCGTCGAGATCGAGGTCGAGGCCGGCGTTGCGCGGCGAGCGGCAATAGCCGACCTCGCTTACGGTCAGCGTCAGGATGCGGTTGGCGGGGGCGGCAACCGCGGAGATGAAGGATTCTGGTTCGTCGGCGAGTACGCCGAGGCCACGGTGGACGTCGACGACGGCGGCACGGCGACCCCGCTC
>NZ_JAVRPS010000356.1:0-4272 GCF_032162105.1 Mycobacterium sp.
GTGCACACCTACATGGAGAATCGTGGGGTCCTTCAAGAAATCGACCGCCCGCACGGAAACAACTTTCCGCGGATGGCCGAACCGGTGGTCAAGCGGTGGTGGCAGCCCAACCGCGTCGAGTCGATTCCCACCGCGCTGGCACAAGCCTTCAACACGATGTACGAGGGACGCCGGGGGCCGGTGCTCGTCGACATCCCACAGGACCTTCAGGCCGAATACGGCGAATACGCGCCGCAAACGGGCGCCCGCCGCGCCGCGACGCGTTCGACCGGTGACCCGGCCGCCATCGCCAAGGCCGCACAGCTGCTCGCACGTGCCACCCGTCCGGTTATCCTGGCTGGCGGTGGCGTGATCGCCGCTGACGCCGCACCGGAACTGCTCGCACTGGCCGAGTACCTCGGCGCCCCGGTCACCCATTCCTTCCAGGGCAAGGGGGCCTTTCCCGCAGACCACGATCTGTACGCGTGGCCATGCGGCGACATGGGGTCCATCTCCGGCAATGGGGTCACTCGTACGGCCGACGTGATCCTGGCCATCGGCTGCCGGTTCAGCGACCGCGTCACGTCGTCCTACCGCCCCGGGGTCACCTTCAACATTCCCGACACCAAGCTGATTCAGATCGACATCGACGGATTCGAGATCGGCCGCAACTATCCGGTGGAGGTCGGCATCGTCGGTGACGCCAAGACCTCTCTGCGGGCACTGACGAGCGCGTTGGCTGGCGAGAGGCCTGCGCTCGACTACCGCGCAGGCGCGTACTTCGCGGAGCTGCAGGATCTCAAGTCGCAGTGGGAAGAACATCTGCGTCCCATGCGAACCACGGACTACCTACCGATGACCAACTCCCGCGCCATGGTCGAGATTCGCAAAGCGCTTCCACGGGAAGGCATCTTGGTCAGCGACTCGAGCAACCCGGCCAATCAGGCCTTCAACGAGTTTCCCATCTACGGACCGAAGACCAACATCGTGGCAGGCGGCTTCTCAGGCATCGGCTTCGGATTACCCGCCGCGATCGGCGCACAGGTGGCGCGCCCGGACACACCGGTTCTGGCGATGATCGGCGACGGCAGCTTCCTGCAGACCGGCACGGAGCTCGCCGCCGTCGCGATGCTCGGTCTGCCCCTGGTGGTCGTCGTTCTCAACAACGGTGGATGGGAGGCGATCAAGGATCTGCAGATCAACCTCTTCGGTGCCGCCCGCAAGGCCACCACGAATTGGACGACGCCTGACGGCAAGCCCTACTTCGCCGACGTCGCCAGCTTCGCGCGGTCATTGGGTTGTGCGGCAGAGCGAATCGAGGATCCCGAGAAGCTCGCCGACGCCGTCGAGCGCGCATTCGCGACGAGGGCTCCCGTCGTGCTGGAGGTCATGAGCGCGCACGAGTTGCCCTGGACGGAAATGCATCCAACGGGCTGGTGGGACATCACCGTCCCCGCATACCACGGCGACACCCGCGACGAGTACGTCAGCAAGCGCGGCTTCTGAGCCGGGAGGGCGCACTAGCCATGGGCAACATCAAACTCGGCCTGAACCTCGAGTTCGCACGTCTTGAGAACCAGGGCTTCGACTGGGCCATGGATCAGGCCGCCGAAATCGGCTACCGATACATCGAGCCCATGGTGCACTGGGGACGCGAACTGCTCAGTGCAGCAGGTTATTTCCATAGCCGCTCCATGCTCGACGATCCACTGATCCTGAAGAAGGCCGCCGATGACCGCGGTCTTCGAATCTCGTCGCTATCGAGTCACGCCCCGCTGGCCAAACCCGATGTCGCCGTTGAGTACCTCCGCCAATCTATCCGCTATGCGGTCGAAGTCGGCGCCCCGATGATCATGGTCGATGACGGTCCGACGCCCTCCTGGACCACCGAGGACGAGAACTACACCTTGATGCGGTACACCCTGCAGGAGGCAGCTCTGGTTGCCGAACCACGCGGAATCAAGATCGCGATCGAAACCCACGGTCCTTACACCGCCACCCCGGCGCGGCTGCAGAAGATCATGCAACTGGTCGACAGTCCAGCGCTGACGATCAATCTCGACACCGGCAACAGTTACCTCAGCGAGAACGATCCCCACGAGTGGCTCGAGCAGATCGTCGGGCAGGTTACGCACATGCACGCCAAGGACATCAGCGTCGAGGACGCGCGCCGCCTGCGGGGCAAGGTCCGCGGAATGTTGGGTTGTGCGTGCGGCGAAGGAGTCATCGACTGGGAACGCATCGTCCGCACACTGTCCACGGCCGATCACGACGTCGTTCTGTCCGTCGAGTGCGGCAGCCTAGACGCCGCACAGAAGAGCTACGTCTACCTTCGCAACCTCATCGAACAGATCCAGGACTAGTCACACCATGACCGCAAACATCGCCTTCCCGCGCTACTCACGAATCGGGCGCGGCGCGCTCAACGAACTGGCAACCGTCATCGAGAGCCTCGGGCTGCATCGGCCGCTAGTGGTGACCGACACCTACCTGACCACTACGGGTGGCGCCGATCGCGTCCTGGCATTGCTGCGCTCCGCCGGAATGGCAGCGGCGGTATTCGACGGCACCGTCCCCGACCCCACCACCGAATCACTCGACAGAGGCGTCGATGCCGTACACGCGCACAACGCCGATTGCATCATCGGTTTCGGCGGCGGTAGTCCCATGGATTCTGCGAAGGCGCTCGCCGTGTTGGCATCCCAGGGCGGTCCGATGCGCAAATTCAAGGCCCCACACAACTACAGCGGACCTGCGCTTCCCATCGTCGCCATACCCACGACGGCGGGAAGTGGTTCCGAGGCGACTCAGTTCACGGTCATCACTGACAGCGACAACGACGAGAAGATGCTGTGCCCAGGATTGTCGTTCCTGCCGGAGGCCGCGATCATCGATTTCGAGCTGACGATGTCGATGCCACCGAGGCTTACCGCGGACACCGGTGTCGACGCACTAGCCCACGCCGTCGAGGCCTACGTCAGCCGCAAAGCCAACCCGATCAGCGATGCCGTGTCGTTGTCGGCCATCGGGCTGATCTCGGGCAATCTTCGCCGCGCATACCACGACGGAGACGATCATGAAGCACGCGAGGCGATGATGGCGGCCTCAACGCAAGCCGGCATGGCCTTCTCCAATTCCAGTGTCACCTTGGTGCACGGGATGAGCAGACCCATTGGAGCGCACTTCCATGTCGCACATGGCCTTTCCAACGCCATGCTGTTCCCCGCCGTAACCGCATACTCGGTTTCCGGAGCCGAGGCACGCTACGCCCGATGCGCCCGCGCCTACGGAGTGGCCGACCCGTCCACCAGTGATGAAAGCGCCTCGCAGGCAATGGTCGATGCCCTCACCGAGCTGTGCCACGATCTCGACGTACCGACCCCCAAGAGTTACGGGATCGACCACGATGCCTGGGCCCAGTTGACACCGCTGATGGCAGAGCAGGCCGTCGCCTCTGGTTCGCCGGCCAACAACCCGGTCGTGCCGAGCCGCGAAGACATCGAGCGCATCTACTCACAGGTTTACCGCTGAGGGCCTCCGCTGGGCCGGACGTATCCTCGGACGCAGGCTCATACTTGGCGCAAGCTTGGGCCGAACCGCGGACATGCGGTTTCACCAGCTGCTAACGAGGAAAGGCATCGCCTAGTGGCCGAGCCGGCACCCGAGGATCAGACCAACGAGCCGACCGACATCACGTTCGACGAACATCTGCACCCAGCTCGGCCCCGAACCCTGCGCTTCCGGCCGCGGGTCAAGACCCCGTTTGCTCGCCGCTCGGTCTCCCACGACGGACCAGCACGGGGCGACAACGCGGCCTACGTGTCATGGCTCCTCTCGCAGTCCATGCTGGCCGACGCCAACGAGATCAGCCAGCAGTTCTCCGGTCAGGGATCGATGTGGCAGAACCCGTACGCGAAGCCGAACCCCCGGGGCGCCGTGGACACCGCGTCGGTATGGTTCACCGCTTACCCCCTGTCTCTGATCACCCGCACCGACGAATCATTCCTTCACGCGATGGCCGACGAAGAGATGTGGGAGGCGTTCGCCGCGATCGGCATCGAGGCGGTGCACACCGGCCCGGTCAAGCTGGCCGGCGGGCTCTCGGGCTGGCAGCAGACGCCCAGCGTCGACGGCCACTTCGACCGGATAAGCACCAGGATCGACTCCGCGTTCGGTACCGAGGAAGAGTTCCGCCACATGTGCGGCACCGCGAATTGGCACGGCGGCACGATCATCGACGACATCGTGCCGGGGCACACGGGCAAGGGGGCCGACTTCCGCTTGGCCGAAGTC
>NZ_JAVRPS010000357.1:0-4634 GCF_032162105.1 Mycobacterium sp.
GATCGTGGCCAACGGCGACCAGTGCGACATCGTGCCCGACCTCGCCACGCCCTTCCCCTCCCAGGTGTTCCTGACGCTGTTCGGGCTGCCGATGGCAGACCGGGACAGGCTGGTGCAGTGGAAGGACGCGATTCTGCAGTTCACCGATCCCAGCAGCGCAGAGGCGACCCCCGAGGTGATGGCGCACGCGCTGGAGCTGTTCACCTATCTGACCGAACACATCGCCGAGCGACGGACCGACACGACGGGTAGCGACATGCTCACCCAGTTGATGCAGGACACCGACGATGGCGTCATGTCGGACAACGAGATTCTTGGCTTGTGCTTCATGTTCGTGCTGGCCGGCCTGGACACCGTCACCTCCGCGGTGGGCTTCTCGCTGGCGAAGCTGGCGGGCGACGCCGAACTGCGCCGGCGCGTCGCCGACGACTTCTCGCTCATTCCGGCCTTCATCGAGGACATCCTGCGCGTCGATGGTCCCGTTCCGTTCGCGCCGCGGGTCACGACCGAAGAGGTCGAGGTCGCAGGCAGGGTCGTGCCGAAGGACACCACGGTGATGCTCAGCTACGGGAGCGCCGACCGCGATCCACGCCGTTACGAGGACGCCGACGAAGTGCACTTGGACAGCAAGGTGGTGCATTTCGCGTTCGGGCGGGGGCCACATCGCTGCCTCGGCTCTCACCTCGCGCGACTCGAACTGCGCCTCATCCTGGAGGAATGGCACACCCGTATTCCCGACTACAGCCTGGCCGACGGCAGGCAACCGCAGATGCCCTGGCCCACCGGAACCATGGCCCTGCAGTCGGTGCCGCTGAACATCACGCCGTCGTAACGGGCTCAGATTTGATGTTGCTCGCGCAAGCGCTCGTCAGCCGACCTTCGGGATGATCTCCTCCGCCACCCACTGCATGTGGTCGAGGTACGCGTTGAAGTCTTCCACCGGTGGCGGATTGACCCAGGTATGGGTGACACCGCGCTCGGCGAGCATGTTGCAGTTGTCGATCACCTGCTGAGCGCTCTGGCCGAACTGCGCGTTCGGGTCGTCGACGATGGCGTGCTCCTGACCGATGGACAGGACCGCGAGGCTGTAGAACACCGAGAAGGGCCGGTCGTCGAAGCCTGGCTGCGAGCGCAGATAGTCCAGCTTTGCGGGCAACTCATCGGGCTTGGTCAGCCACGGCGCCCAGCCGTCGCCGAATCGAGCCGCCCGGCGCAGCACCGCGTCTGCATCCCCACCCATCCACACCGGCGGGCGGGGTGTGGAGATCGGCTTTGGCCCGAATGCGACGTCGTCGAACTTGACGAACTCGCCGTCGTAACTCGGCGAATCGCTCTGCCACAATTCGAACATCGCCTCGAGACATTCGTCGGCGATCCGGCCGCGCTTGCTGAAGGGCACGCCGATGGCGTCGTACTCCTCCTTGAGCCAACCGACGCCGACGGTGATTTGGGCGCGACCGCCGCTGAGCCAGTCGAACGTCGCGATCTGCTTCGCGAGGACGATCGGATTGTGTAGCGGAAGGATGGTCACCATCGACCCGATCCTGATCGTCGACGTGGCGCCTGCGACGAAGGCCTGGGCGGTGGTGGCGTCGAAGTAGTGGTTCCCGGACAGTTCGAGATGACTGGTGGGCGTGAGGAAGTGCTCGGGCAGGGCCACCATCGAGTAACCGAGCTGTTCGGCACGTTGCGCCACGCCGGCGATGTCCCGCCCGCTCAGGTCATGCTCCCACGGCTGGGTGATGGCGGCGATGTGCATGCAATTGGGTAAGTAAGCGGTGAATCTCATTGCCAGCCTTCCGGGTTGGTTCGATGATCGCCACCAGGCACAGGCAGTCCGCGACCGCACCGGGCCATGTGATCGTGAACGCTATGACAGCTAACTGCCACAGTCAATAGCCCGCCGTGCGGTCCGGTCAAACGGTGACGGGGGTTGACCAGACATGTCAGAATCACATTCAAGAGTGACAGTGGACTGTCATCAGCAGTTTAGGAGGATCGTGGCCGACGACGGTGTGCCCGCTGACTTGACGGACCCGATTCGGGGGCGCAGCGAGCCGGACCGGATGTGGACCCTGACCAACGTCGGAGAAGCCACCCCGGACATCCTGTCGCCGTTGTGTTGGTCGCTCTGGGGTGGCGGTGTCGAACTTGCCTCTCGCGCGGGCATCTACGACTTCGGCGTGCTGCCACGTTCCGCGCTCGTCGTGCCCGACGACCCGAACCAGTGGGCGACGGCCTGCTTCTACGGCAGGCAGGCGATGAACGTCGATCGCGCCCGTGAGCTGGCCGGGCTACTGCCCGGTACGACCGGCGACGACTTCGAACGCGATCTCTTGGGTTCGGTGCGTGCCGATGCCAACCCCACCAGAAGCGACCCCACCCGTATTCCGTTCGTGGCGGTGAAGGCGCCGCTGGCCGCGATGCGGCAGCGCTGGGCGCCGCAGCGCACCTACGACCAGCAGATGGCCTGGTGGCGAGCCGAGGTGCTGCCGGGCGAGCCCGCCTATCCGAAGGCTCTGCTGGCCGACTCCGTCGACCGGTTCACCGCGGTCATGCGGGTACACATTCGCACTCGGATGATCCTGAACATGCTGCGCTCCCAAGTGGCGTCGATCACCGGTCGGCTCGGCCGCTCGGATCTCGTTCCGACCTTGCTTGCCGGCTACGGCGGAGTCATTGAAACCCGGCTCGCCGATGACGTGTGGTCCGTCGGGCAGGGCCAACTCTCCGTCGTGGAATTCCTCGAGCGGCATGGATTCCACGGCCCGAACGAGGGCAACGTCATCGGGCATTCGTGGCGGGAGGATCCAGAGGCAGTCGTCCGAATCGCCGCGGTCCATGCGGACAGGCCCGAAGCCGAACGACCACGGGCGCGGGCGGACCGCGCGGTGGCCGCCCGGGAGCGGGCGGAGTCCGAACTGCTGGCCGGCGTGCCCGCGCTGCGGCGGCGCCTGTTCCGTCGACTGTTGCAGTTCACCGGATTTCAGGTGCGGTCGATGGAACTCACCAAGGCCGGCTTCCTCACCGCGGTCGACGGAACCAGGGCCGCCGCAGGCGCGCTGGGCCTGGAGTTGGTTGCCGCGGGCAAGCTGGATGCTCCGGACGACACGTTCTACCTCACCACCGAAGAGCTGCTCGGCACGTTGCCGCGGAATGCGCGCGACCTCGTCGCCTTCCGAAGGCAACGGCGCGAGGAGTATCGGGCAGTCGAGGTTCCGGTCGTCTTCACCGGCCTGCCGGAGCCGGTTGCGTTGGGGGAGAACGAGCTCGGGGGCGACGACGGTGTGCGCGGTACGCCAGCCGGGCCCGGCGTGGTCGAAGGCACCGTGCGGGTGGTGCTCGACGCCGACTCCGACGACGTCCTCACCGACGGCGAGGTGCTGGTGTGCAAATTCGTCGACCCGGGGTGGACGGCACTGGTGTCGCTGGCGGGTGCGCTGGTCACCGACATCGGCAGCCCGGCCAGCCACGGTGCGATCGTGGCCCGCGAACTCGGCATCTCCTGCGTCGTCGGGACTGGGAACGGCACCAGGGTCCTACACACCGGGGACGTCGTTCGGGTGGACGGCTCCACCGGTGAGATCGCCGTGCTGGCACGGTCGGCCGGCTTGGAGGGCAACTAGTGAGCAGCGTGATTCACCATCTGTCGGCCGGGCTGAACCCGGACAGTGAGCGCACCGTGCGGACATGCCCCGATGTGCCTGCATGGACCGAGAATCTGCTGTTCACGCCGTACGACCCGGTCAACGACATCGGCATGTGGCTGCATCTGGGCACCGTCGCCGACATGTGGGAGATGTGGGAAGACCGCGTGCTCATCGCGCTTCCCGAGAACCAGGGCGTGCTCAGCATGTGGGCTTATCACCGCACCGTCCCGCACCGCCAGCCGGCCGGCGCCAATCTGGAGTTCCATTGCGAACGGCCGTTTCAGAAGTGGCACATTACGTTTGACGGCTTCTGTCTACGTTCCTCCTACGAGCAGATGCGCACTGGACTGCTGGCCGACGGTGCCAAGAGCCACGTCCGCCTGGACCTCGAGGTCGAGTGCCTGACACCGGTGTGGGACGCCGCGACCGCGGGAGCTGGCATGGCCGAGCAGAGTTGGGCCCGCGAGCACTACGAGCAGCTCACCCGGGTGACTGGTCAAATGGCCGTCGACGGCGTGACGACGGAATTCAACGGCGGTGGCTGGCGTGACCATTCGCGCGGACCACGGGGCGCGGACACCCTCAAGGACTGGGGCGGCCACGTGATCACCGGCGGCGTGTTGCCGAGCGGGCGAGCCTTCGGCATGTGCCGGTACTGGGCCCGCGACGGCCGCACCACGCTCGAGGGCGCCTACGTGGTCGAGGACGGCACGCTGCGCCAGGTCGGCGTCGTGGCGGCGCCGCCACCCGCGGTGTTGGCCCGCGACGGCGAGTGGTATTCATTCGCGCTCGACGGCGGCCACACCGTGCACGGCATCGTCCGCTCGTCGTTGTGGATATCCATGGCCGACGGTCTGCCCTACGGAGTCATGGACCCGGTGCGCGCGTACACCGTCAGCTGGGCGGAGGTTCATTGGGACGGCGAGACCGGCCACGCCTATATCGAACGATCCGCGTTCACGGGTGCCCATGCGCGTTGACTGT
>NZ_JAVRPS010000358.1:0-3291 GCF_032162105.1 Mycobacterium sp.
GGCCCTTCCCAGCGGGGAGGAGTTCAAGGGCACGCTGCGTGTTCGCAACGTCGTGGAACGGGCTGTAATTGGCCTCGCCGAGCGGGGAGTGCGGTCGTCGATCGTGCGGCTTCCGCTCATCGCGCACAGCACGACCGATAGTGCCGGCTTTCTCCCAGGGCTCATCGCGCTCGCGCAGGACAAAGGCTTCGCCGGCTACCCCGGAGACGGCATGAATTTGTGGAACGCCGTACACATCCGCGATGTCGCATCCGTGTTCCGCCTGGCGTTGGAGAAGGGTCCGGCTGGTAGATATTGGCACGCGGTTCAGGATGGGGGCATCCCGTTCCGCGAAATCGCCGAGGCCATTGGCAGCCGTCTGGAACTGCGCGCCGTGAGCGTTCCCGCGGATGTCCTGATGCTGCCGGGATACTTTGGGGCCCTTACGAATCTGGTCACAGGGTCCTTCCCGGCGACCAGCCTCATTACCCGCGAGGCCCTGGGCTGGGAACCCGCTGAGCCCGGCCTGTTCGCCGATTTGGACAACGGCCATTACTTCCCGGCTGGCTGACGGCCTAGTCACACCGAGCAAGTCTCAACCCACAAGGAGTAACGATGACCACGTTCGCCCCCCACCGTGACACCTTGGAGTCCTTCGTCGACTGCATCCACGGCGGCGTCGACGTCGACGTCCTCACCCGATTACTCGCCGAGGACGTGATGCTGTACGGCCCGTTCAGCGACGAGCCAGTCATCGGCCGCGAGGCCGCCGTGGAAACCATCAAGACCGTCAACGGACTGTCGTCCGACGACACCTACATGGAGGTCCTCAGCGGCGAGATCCACCACGCCGCACACTTCCGGCTGCAAGTCGGAGACGCCGCGGTCAACGGGATCTTCTTCGTCCTGCTCGACGCGGACGGCAAGATCGCCGAGGTGAGCATCTTCTACCGCACGCTGCCGGCCGGCGTCGCACTGCAGCGCAACCTCGCCGAGGCAATTGGCATGCCGCCCTGGGAATTACGCACCGACGGGGAGTGACGACCACGACCGTGCCCCCCGTCACGAGGGCTCCGCCAGTTCGGTCGATTTCCACTAGCCTCCACGCCTCCCTGCTTTGCTGACACGGCACTAACGCGGGCTCATGGTGGAGGAGTCAAACTTTTCGAACATCAACCAAGACAGGATATTTCATGAGCAACATCAGCATCATCGGCACCGGGAACATGGCCAGCACCATCGCCACGTTGGCGGTAGCAGGCGGCAACACCGTCGAGGTCATCGGCCGCGACCAGTCCAAGGCTGCTGACCTGGCCAAGACTGTCGGCGGCAGCACCACGACGGGAGAGTTCGGCGCCGTCCCGGCCGGGGACATCGTCATCGTGGCCCTCGGGTACGCCAATGTCGTTCCGGTCGTCGCCCAGTATGGAAACGCCCTCGCGGGCAAGGTGATCGTCGACATCTGCAACCCCGTCAATTCTGCGGGCGACGGGCTCGCCATCCCCGATGGCACCTCGATCGCGCAGAACGTTGCCGGGGCGGCCCCGGCCAGCGCCAGCGTGGTGAAGGCATTCAACACCACCTTCGGTGCTGTCCTAGCCAAGGGCCAGCCGCTGGACGTCTTCATCGCCGGCGACGACGCACGCGCCAAGGCACACGTGGCGGAGTTCATCGACAGCCTCAAGCTGCGCCCGCTCGACGTCGGCGGCTTGAACATGGCGCACTACTTAGAAGGAACGGGCCTGGTCATGATCGGTCTCGCCCAACACGGGGTGGGGAACTTCGACTTCGCCCTCGGTATCACCGTGCCCAGCTGAGCCGCATCGCCGCCGGGCCAAGCCGTGCTCGAACAGGAGCGCCGTGCCCCCAAAATCCTGGTTAATGGATCACCGAAGGATTCGCACATGCCAGATGTCAGTGTCATCCGACAATGGCCTGCTTGGAGAGGACTCTCGCGATGAAGCTCAACTTCGCCATTCCCGTAGTCGGGTCCCTTGTCGGCAGCGCCGCTGGTCTGAGTGCGTTCTGCCGCGGACTTGGGCGCTCCGCCCGGGTGCGGCATTGATGAGGCGATCGCGGATGCCTTCGCAATGCTCCCACCCTTGACCAGATGCTTGATGTAGCCAGCCAGGTAGTCGACCGAAGGAGTAGTCATGGGAAAGCTTGACGGCAAGGTGGCGGTGATCACGGGCGGGTCAAGTGGTATGGCGCTGGCCGGTGCCAAGTTGTTCGTCGACGAAGGAGCTCACGTCTTCATCTCGGGTCGGCGGCAGGAAGCTCTGGACGAAGCCGTCAAGCTGATCGGCTCGAACGTGACCGGCGTGCAGGCTGATTCGGCCAACCTGGACGACCTGGACCGTTTGTTCGACGCGGTCAAGCAGGAAAAGGGCGCCATCGACGTGTTGTGGGCAAGTGCAGGGACCGCCGAGGAGGGCAAGCTCGGCGAGATCACCGAGGAGCATTTCGATGCGACGTTCGGGTTGAACGCGCGCGGCACGCTGTTCACGGTGCAGAAGGCTCTGCCGTTGTTCAACGACGGTGGCTCGATCTTCATGACCGGGTCAATCGCGTCGGTCAGGGGCTATCCGGCCTGGAGTGTCTACGCCGCGAGCAAGGCTGTACTGCATGCGTACGCCCGCGTGTGGTTGGCCGAGTTGAAGGACCGCAGGATCCGGGTCAACGTGCTGACCCCGGGCCAGGTCGTCGCGCCAGGACAGGAGCAGCTGTTCGACGACGAGACGAAGGCCGCGATGGGCGCGCGGGAGGCGTTGATCCCACGGGGAGAGAACGGCAGACCCCAGGAGATTGCGACGGTCGCATTGTTCCTCGCCTCGAACGATTCAAGCTTTGTCAATGGTATGGAGTTGGTTGTCGACGGCGGTACCACGGCAGTCTGACCACGCACCACGGTGGAGCAGAGGACAGAACCGATCCAGGAGCTGCTGGCGGTGGTTGTCAAACACGTGAGGAGGCAACGGCTTTCCGAACACGGCGTACCGCTGTTGATAAGTCAGCTTTCTGGCAGTTTCTGCTCACTCGACTTCTCTAGCTGATCCACGCCGCCGCCGGCGGGGTCGGCACGATCGCCATCCAAGTGGACAAGCTGCTCGGCGCCGGACCGATTATCGCCACCGCCAGCACCGACGACAAACTCGCGCTTGCGCGCTCGCTCGGTGCCGACATCGCCATCAACTACCGCCAGGATGACGACTGGCCTAACCAAGTCCTCGCGGCCACCGACGGACGCGCTGCCGACGTCATCTTGGAAAGTGTCGGTGGCGACATCTTCGCCAAGAGCCTCGGCGCCCTCGC
>NZ_JAVRPS010000359.1:0-3468 GCF_032162105.1 Mycobacterium sp.
GCACGCGTGCGCAACAACGGCACCAAAGCATCAAGGCCGAACGTGCGCTCAACGATGCATTCGTCGCCGAACGCAATCGGCCCCCGCCGTTCTAGTGCAGAATTCGAGACATGCTGCGGCTGATCGCATGTCTGGTCGGGGCGGCTGCACTGGCGGGCTGCAGCGGGGAGGCGGCGACGCCGGATCCCGAGAAGGACAAGACGGCGATCGAGGCCGCACTGCGGCAATGGCCCACCGACTTCAACGCCGAGAACGTCGCAGGTGTCTGCGGGCTGTTCGCCGACGACGTCGTGTTGGCTTATCCCGGTGGCGAAGACCGCAACAGCGGCGAGCTCTGCGAGCGGATGCAGACACTGTTCAACGATCCCGACAAGCGATACAGCTACGCCCAGCCCGACATCCGCGAACTGCTGGTCGACGGCGACCTGGCGACCGTGAAGCTGTTTTGGAATCTCACCGTCACCGATCCGGTGGGCAAGGTGCTGGACACCGGAGTCGAGGATGGCCTCGACGTCTTCGTCCGCCAGTCCGACGGCACGTGGAAAATACTTGTCTCGCATGCCTTTACCAAGTAGCCGGCAGTGCCCGTGCGGCAGTGGTGCCGTCTACGAGGGCTGCTGCGGACCGCTACACCATGGCGAGCGGCAAGCCGGCACGGCCGAGGAATTGATGCGGTCGAGATATGCGGCCTACGTACACGGCGACTCCGATTACCTCTTCCGCACTTGGCATCCGCGCACGCGGCCCACCGACGCGGCGGTCGGTGGGGACGTCGTCTGGAAGGGCCTCGAGGTGATCGACACCGCGGCAGGCGGCATCGATGACGACCATGGCGAAGTGGAGTTCATGGCACGGTACGAGGCGGCAGGTCGACCTGGCTCGATGCGCGAGCGCAGTCGTTTCGAGCGGCGCGCCGGTCGCTGGTTCTACGTCGACGGTGTGGTCGAGTAGTCCGCACCGATTAGCAAGGGTCACCAGGAGGCGTGTAGTACGGCACGCCCTCCACCGTGTAGCACGGTATCTCGCCAGCAATGTAGGGGTTGGTGGCCGCCGCGATGGCCGCGCCGGTTGCCACCCTGCCGGCAACGTTGGTGCACCCACCCACCGCGACATGGCGTCCTTGTGCGCCGGCGCATATGTCCGCGTTCGCCACCGGTGCGACGGCGAACGGCGCGGCGGCGATCGCCGTCATCGTGAACAGTGCTGCTGCCAGCTTCTTCATCGCATACGTCCCTTGTTAGCCCGACCTAACGTCATTATTGACCCACGCGTAGATCCGTGGCGTCGCTTCGAGCATTTGTCTTATGCAATTCGCGGCGGCATCTCCAAGTGGCTAACTGCGCGAGTGGCTAACTGCGCGGCACCCCGCAGGCGGAGTAGACGAACTTCGGTGGCACGTCGAACGCGAACGACCGCTGCGGCACCCGCATCAGCACCTCTTGCGACAGCGGGGTCTTGTAGTGCAGCGACAGGGACCCGGAAAAACTCGGCTCGACCACCGAGATGTCCGGCACGTCGAGCGTCAGCCCGCCCTCGTCGAGCGTGGCCTTCACCATCGAGCCCGCCGCGTCGTTCCATTGGTGGTCGACCGCTCGGCCGGCCTTCTTCGGAACCGACGACAGCGTGCCGAGCACCCGCTGGTTGGTGAGCGCCAGCGCACCGACGTAGCTGCGGATGTTGCCCTTCGCGGTCTTGCCGGGCACGTGGCCGTAGAACCGGAACGTGACCGGCACGAACTCGGCCAGGTGGATCACCCCCTCGGCGTCAACCTGTGCCTGCATGTCGTCGGGCAGTTTGCCGATGCCGAGCATCTTGCGCAGAAAGACGGGCATAGCCACGCAGAATAGTGGCTATGCCCGTCCTTCGGTCAGGTTTGCGCGGGGAGTACTTCCTCGCCGGTCTTGTCGGTCGACAGGCACAACGAGCAGATGTACCCGTCGTTGCTTGCGGACTTGATCATGTCGGGCCGCTCGTATTCGTGGTGGCAGACATGGCATCTCAGGTGATCGTCCGCCGGGTTGCCGTACTCGTCGTACATCGGCAGGTCGATGCCGTCATCGGTGCGGCGCAGGTAGTACTTGCCCTTCGTCGCGATGGCGATGATCGGCGGCAGCACAAGGGCAAGACCGATGGCGACCAGCGGCGAGTACGGCCGGATGGCCTCGCCGAGCCCGCCGAAGAACGCGATCACGGACAGGCCCGCGGCGATCAGCATCGAGCCGAAGCCCACCGGGTTGATCGCGTAGAGCATGCCGCGGCGGAACTCCGGCTGCATCGGCGACAACTTCAGTAGGTACTTGTTGAACACGATGTCCGAGGCCACCGCGACCACCCACGCCATACCGCAGTTGGCGTAGAAGCCCAGGATGGTGTTGAGGAAGTCGAACATGTTGGCTTCCATCAGGACCAACGCGATCAGCAGGTTGACGCCAAGGAACACCAGTCGGCCCGGGTAGGTCTTGGTGACGCGGGTGAACGAGTTCGTCCACGCCAGCGAACCGGAGTAGGCGTTGGTCACGTTGATCTTGATCTGGCTGATGACCACCAGCACCACCGCCAGCGTCATGGCCAGCCAGCCCGGCAGGAAGTTCTTGTAGATCTCCAGGAACTGGTGCACCGGCTGGTTGGCGATGCCCGCGCTGTCGGCGACGTTCGCGATGAGGTACACGGCGAGGAACAGGCCGACGATCTGCTTGATGGCGCCGAAGATCACCCAGCCGGGGCCGGCCAGGAACATCCAGGTCCACCAGCTGCGCTTGTTCTCCGGCGTCTTGGGCGGCATGAAGCGCAGGTAGTCGTTCTGCTCTGCGATCTGGGCGATCAGCGAAAGGCACACGCCGGCGGCCAGCAGGGTAGAGCCGAGGTCGAAGCCGGTGCCGCCGTTCTCACCTTGGTAGGCGAAGAACTGGCTGACCGACTCGGGATGGGTCACGACGAGATAGATGAACGGCGCCACCATGAGCACCAGCCAGAGCGGGGTGGTCCAGACCTGAAGTGTCGACAGCACTTTCATGCCGTAGATCACCAGCGGGAAGATGATCAGCGTTGACGCCGCATACCCCAGCCAGAGTGGTATGCCCAGGCCGAGTTTGAGACCCTGCGCCATGATCGAGCCCTCGAGCGCGAAGAAGATGAAGGTGAACGTCGCGAAGATGACGTTGGTGACCACCGAGCCGTAATAGCCGAAGCCGCTGCCGCGGGTGACCAGGTCGAGGTCGATGTTGTACCGCGCCGAGTAGTAGGCAACGGGGAAACCGGTCAGCATGACGACCACGGCGAAGATGAGGATGCCCCACAACGCGTTGGTCGTTCCGTAGGAGATGCCGATGTTGGCGCCGATAGCGAAGTCGGCGAGGTAGGCGATGCCGCCCAGCGCCGAGATGCCCACCACCCGCGTCGACCACTTGCGGTAGCTGCGCGGTGCGAAGCGCAGCGTGTAGTCCTCCAAGGTCTCCTTGGTGGCGGTCA
>NZ_JAVRPS010000360.1:0-4204 GCF_032162105.1 Mycobacterium sp.
TCGCATAGGTAGAAGCTGAAGAAATCGCCGTACATGCCCTGACGGCCCAGCGCACGGTACTGATCGGGCAAGGTGTTGATGATCTTGTCGACGTACTCGTGGTCGGCCAGCACAATGCCCGCGGTCCGGTCGGTTTCGTGGACCACCTTTTGGAAGGGCTCACGGGCTTGGGACATCAAGTCGGCGACCGAACCGGCGGCGGCGTTGGTGTAGGCCACCGCATTCGAAATGTCCGTCTTGTGTTGCGACAGATGGTCGATCAGCTCCGACAGCGACGTCACCGCTGTGTCCAGCTTGTCGCTTTGGCCGCCCAGCGAGCCCAGCACGACGTTGAGGTTGTTGATGACCTGCCCGATGAGCTGGTCGCGGTCGGCCAGCGTGTTGGTCACCGCGGCCGCCTGGTCCAGGAACGATCCGATCGTCGCGCCCTGACCCTGAAACGCCTGCAGCAACTGGCCACTCAGCTCGTTGACCTGGTCCGGGTTCAGCGCCCGAAACAGCGGCCGGAAGCCGCCGATCACTGCGTCCAGATCCAACGCGGGTTGGGTACGCGACACTGGGATCGTCTCGCCTGGGTTCAGTTTTTTGACGCCTCCGGTGCCTTCCTCCAGCGCCAGGTAACGGTCGCCGAACAGGTTGTCGTACCGCAGCACTGCCCGACTGCCTTCCGTGAGCACAACCGAATCCTCGGCGGTGAATTCGACCCGCACGGTCGCGTCCCGGTTGACGGAGATGTTGTGCACCTTGCCGACCTCGACGCCGGCGATCCGGACCAAACTGTTCTTTCTCATGTTGGAGACGTTGGTGAACACCGCGTAATAGGTGTTGCCTTCGGTAAAGCGGAACTGCGCGAAGATCGTCAATAGCACAAACGAACCCAAGAGGCAGACCGCCAAGAAGATGACCAGACGCCAGGCCGCCCCTCTGAAGTTCCCCATCAGCTCTCCTCCGGGTTGTGCAGGTCGTTGGCGGTCACGGTGGCGTCTGGCCGTTCTGGTCTGGCTGCGCCGGGCCTGGGCCCGGCGGTCCTGGCGTCACCCCCGGCCACAGCGGGACCCCGCCGGGCCCGTACAGCGGCGCGCCATACGGCGGTGCACCCGGGTAGGCGACCGGCCCGATCGCCGGGCCCGGGATGCACTGCCGAATACTGGGCGGCTCAGGTACAGCCCGGGTGACGGGGAAGTAGTCGCTCCAGCACGGATGTCCGATGCCCGGGTTGGGCCTCTGATCGAGGCCGGTTCCCCATCCCGTGTTCGTGACCAACTGGCGCACCGGAAAGTTCTTCGTGGCATCCGGCAGTGAGCCACACCCGGGCTTCCCGCCGGGTCCGCCCTTGGCCGCCACGATGGGCAGGTTGTCGGGATAGGCGTACGGGTCGTTGCCCAGCAGCAGGCCGACGTCGAGGTCGATCGAGCGACCATCGGCGCCACCCCACACCGAATAGCCTCCGTTGTTGAGGAACCACGTCGCCCCTTGCAGCCAGCAGGTGTACTCCGGGTTGTACTTGAGCAACAGATTCGTCGTCGGCTCGAGGGTGTTGACCGATGACACCAGACTGTCCTTGCTTGTGGCTAGCAGATCAGTCCCGGATTTCGCGAAGCCAATGACGTTGAGCAGCAAGCTATCCAGCGCACCCGAATGATTCACGACGGTCGTGCTGGTAGTGCTGGCGGCGTTCAGGATCGTCAGAATGTTATCGGCGGCCGCGGCGTAGGTATCGTTGAACTTCTTGAATGAGCGCCAGTCCTCTCGGATGGTGTCGCTGCGCTCGTTCAACGCTGTCAACACCTGATTGAGGTCGGTGGTGGCCTCACCCATTCGCTCGCCTTGCCCGCGCACTCCCTCGGCCACCGCGCTGAGCACCGCGTTCAGCTTCGCCGGATCGACCATGTCAAGCAGGTCGACGACATTTTCGAAAACCGTGTTCACCTCAGTGGTGACGTTTGTCGAGACCAGCACCGCACCGGCGGTCAGCCGGCCAGCACTCGGGTTCTGCGGGTACACCAAGTCGACGAATTTGGCGCCGAACGCCGTGGTGACCCTGATCTGTGCTTGCACGTTGGCCGGGATGTAACGGATCTGGTCGGGCTGGATCTCAAGTGTCAACCTGGTCGCGCCTTTGGCGGTCGACACCTGGCTGACTCGCCCGACCTGCACGCCGCGCATCTTGACCTTGGCGTTGGTTTCCATGATGAGCCCGGACCGATCCGACGTGAGGGTCACTGGGACGTAGGACCTGAACGTGCCGGCAAAAATCACCGCGGTCGCGAACAGGAACGCGGCGATGGCCGCCAACAGGATCACCGTCCACCACCCGGTGGGGACACGTTGTTCTCCTGGCCGTGGTTCCATGCCGCTACCCAGCCAGGTTGAAGTTGCCGGATTGGCCGTAGACGGCGAGCGAGATCATCGCGATCTCGACCGCCGCGATCACCATCGAAGTGCGCACCGCCCGGCCGACGGCCTCGCCCACACCGGCAGGCCCACCGCTGGCGGTGTACCCGTAGTAGGTGTGCACCAGCATGATGACTACGGTCATCGCCACGCACTGGAAGAACGACCAGATCAGATCAGTGGGGTTGAGGAAGGTGTTGAAGTAGTGGTCATAGACACCGGATCCCTGGCCGTAGATGGCGGTGGTGCCGACACGGGCGGCCAGGAAGGCCATCATGACCGCAACGCAGTAGAGCGGGATCACAACGATCACCCCGGCGAGCACCCGCGTGGATGCCAGATAGGTGACGCTGCGGATACCGATCACTTCCAGGGCGTCGACCTCTTCGTTGATCCGCATCGCACCGATCTGAGCGGTGGCGCCCGCTCCGATGGTGGCCGATAACGCAACGGAGGTGGTTCCGGGCACGATCAGCCGAACGTTGAAGAATGCCGACGCGAATCCGGTCAGGGCTTCCACACCAACGGACCCCAATTGGTTGTATCCCTGCACCGCCACCAACGCGCCGGTGGTCATCGTGAGAAAGCCGACGATCGCGACGGTTCCGCCGACCACCGCCAGGGCCCCAGAACCCAACCCCATCTGGGCGATCAACCGCAGCAACTCGGTCCGGTAGTTGATGACGGCATCGGGAATCGCCCTCAACGTGTTGGCGTAGAAGCGCGTCTGAGCCCCGATCCGCATCCACCCGGCGGTCAGGCTGTCCCTGGTGCGCAGAAGCCGTGGATGTAGCTTGCTGGGAACGGTGGCCGTCATAGGGTGCTCACCTCAGGACACCGTGAACTGGATGCCGACGGCGGTCACGATCACGTTGATCGCGAACAACACCATGAAGGTGAACACCACGGTCTCGTTGACCGCGTTGCCGACCCCGGCCGGACCACCGCCGACCGAGATGCCCTTGTAGCAGGCGATCAGGCCGGCCCCGAGCCCGAACAGCATCGCCTTGACCATCGACACAATGACGTCGGCGGTGCCGGTGAGCAGCGTCAGGCCGGCGACGAATGCGCCAGCCGAAACATGCTGGATGAACACGCAGAACAAAAAGGCCCCGGTCAGACCGACCAGGATCACCGTTGCCGACAGCGCCAACGACACGGTGGTTGCCGCCAGCACGCGCGGAACCACCAGCGCCTGGATGGGATTGATCCCCATTACCCGCAGCGCGTCCAGTTCGTCGCGAATGGTGCGTGCCCCCAGATCGGCGCACATCGCGGTGGCGCCCGCGCCCGAGACGACCAGCACCGTGACGATCGGGCCGATCTGATTGACGGTGCCGATCGCGGCGCCTGTCCCCGAGAAATCCGCAGCGCCGAACTCGGTCAGCAGGATGTTGAACGTGAACACCAGCAACACGGAGTACGGCATGGTCAGCATCAACGCCGGCAGTACCGACACACGTGCCACGAACCATGACTGAAGGACGTACTCATGCCAGGCGAAGGGCGGCTTGAACAGCTGGACCAAGGTGTCCAGCGACATCGCGAAGAATCCGCCGAGCGCACGTACCGGCTTAGTGGCGGCATACGTCGACGTCATCGTGGCTGTCCCCACGACACAGTCGTCGTCGCCCGATGGTGCGCGTCGTCACGGTCATCGGTCGGCATGGCGGAACCGTATCGAGGCGATCAACGCGGTGACTGCTCCAGCACGAGGGATTATGGGTCCCTCGTCGGAGTCATTTCACCTCTAACGTGGCAAACGCCCGCGTCAAATACTTTCCACCGTCTGAACCGGGTCAGCGCCGCC
>NZ_JAVRPS010000361.1:0-17284 GCF_032162105.1 Mycobacterium sp.
GCAACATCTCACGGATGCGCGCGGCAGGCATCGCCGCCGATGTGGTTGCCGCCTGGCACGGCCATACCGAGCGCATGACCCAGGCCGTCTATGGGCGTGTGACCGACGACCGCCTGACCGCAGCCGCGGACGTCTTCTCCTCAGCGGTAGGACAGATTTAGGACACAAGGCGTCCTGCGGCTCGATCCGGCTAACAAGTAAAACCCGCTCCGACACTGGTCAGAACGGGTTTTCAACGTGGAGCTAAGGGGATTCGAACCCCTGACCCCCACACTGCCAGTGTGGTGCGCTACCAGCTGCGCCATAGCCCCGTGAAGTTGTGCTGGTCGACGGTACACCACGTGTAGTTATGGTTCAAAGTCGCAGGTCACGGCACCTCGCCACCGGCCTCAGGGCCGAGCGGACGGGCCGGCGTCGGCGGCGCTCCCGGGGGCCTGTGGGTCTCCGGTGCGAACGTCCAGCCGACGGCGCCGATCAGCAGAATCACGCCGCTGACCACGAACGCCGACGAGAACGACAGGTACTGGGCGATCTGGCCGACCGCCAGCGAGCCGAGAATGGCGCCGAGGTCCGACATCATCTGGAACGTCGCCACGGCCGTCCCGCCCCTGGCCTTGCTGCCGATGATGTCGGCGACGGCGGCCTGCTGCGGCGAGATGAACATTCCGGTTGCCGCTCCGGTCACGAAGGCCGCAGCCAGGAACACCGGCAGCGAGGTCGTGAAGCCCACCAGCCCCGTGGACACGGCCGACACCGTCAGACCGCAGATGAGCAGGAGGCGCCTGCCGATTCGGTCGGACAGATAGCCACTGGGGATCACGGCGGACACGTTGCCCACCGCGAACGTGGCCAGTGCCAGCCCCGCCATGCCTGCGCCGCGACCCAGCACCTCGACCACGAACAACGGCACCAGCGCGATGCGCAGACCGAACGCCGTCCATCCGGTCGCGAAGTTCGAGAACAGAGCGGCGCGGTAGGCGGGGTTGCGCAGCGCCGTCCGCACCGAGATGGCGGGTTCGCTCTGCTCTTCGCGTGCGGCAAGTGACGAGTGCCGCAGCCGGATGAAGACCACCGCCGCGGCGATCAGCAGCGCGACCCCGTAGATGACGAACGGCATCTGCAACCCAAGGCCCACGGTCACACTGCCCAGCACTGGTCCACCCACGGAACCCACCAGGAACGCCGAGGAGAACATGCCCGCGACGCGACCGCGGGCATCCGCCGGTGAGATCCGGATCATCAGGCTCAGCGACGAGACGGTGAACATCGCCGAGCCGAGACCGCCGAGCGAGCGAAACACCAGCAGCTGCCAGTAGGTCTGGGCGAAGGCGCACGCCCCCGTGGAGACCGCGACGATGAGCAGACCGGTGAGGTAGATGCGGCGCTCCCCCAGTCGCTGCACCAACACCCCACTGGCAGGCGCGGCGCACAGCCGCATCAGGGCGAACGCGGCGATGACGAACGTCGCGGCGCTGATGGTGACCCCGAAGTTGCGCGCGTACTGCGGCAGCACGGGTGCGACGACGCCGTAGCCGAGCGCGATGACCACGTTCGCCGTGATGAGCACCCAGACTTCACTGGGCAGGCGGTCCTTGGGCTGTGTCGCTCCCCGGGTCGCTTCGCTCCTGCCCTCCGAAGCCGAACAGTCACCCTCCGCGACGGAACTCACGCTATGACTGTATTCACCACGTCTCTAGCCGCTTCCTGCACCTCCGCGAGGTGCTCGGGTCCCTTGAACGACTCCGCGTAGATCTTGTAGACGTCCTCGGTGCCCGACGGCCGCGCGGCGAACCACGCGTTCTCCGTCGTCACCTTGAGCCCGCCCAGGGGCGCGCCGTTGCCCGGCGCCGTCGTCAGCTTCGCGGTGATCGGCTCCCCCGCCAACTCGGTCGCGGTCACCTGCTCCGCCGAGAGCTTGGCCAGCCGCGCCTTCTGCTCCCGATTCGCGGGTGCGTCGACGCGCGCATACGTTGGCGCGCCGTACTTCTCGGCCAGCGCCTCGTACCGCTGCGACGGCGTCGACCCGGTCACCGCCAGGATCTCCGACGCCAGCAGGGCCAGGATGATGCCGTCCTTGTCCGTGGTCCACACCGAACCGTCCGTACGCAGGAAGGACGCCCCTGCGCTCTCCTCCCCGCCGAAACCGATTGTGCCGCTAATCAACCCGTCGACGAACCACTTGAACCCGACGGGCACCTCGATCAGCTTGCGACCCAGCCCGGCCACCACTCGGTCGATGATCGAGCTGCTCACCGCCGTCTTGCCCACCGCCGTGGACCCTGGCCACGACGGCCGGTGGGTGTACAGGTAGTCGATCGCCACCGCCAGATAGTGGTTGGGGTTGAGCAGACCGCCGTCGGGGGTCACGATCCCATGCCGGTCGGAGTCGGCGTCGTTGCCGGTCGCGATCTGGAAATTCCCGATCTTGGCGGTCAGCGACGCCATCACGTTCGGCGAACTGCAGTCCATCCGGATCTTGCCGTCGGTGTCCAGCGTCATGAACCGCCACGTCGCATCGACGAGGGGGTTCACTACGGTCAGGTCCAGCCCGTGTCGCTCGGCGATCGCGCCCCAGTAATCGACGCTGGCACCGCCGAGCGGATCGGCGCCGATCCGGATTCCCTCGGCGCGGATCGCGTGCACGTCGACGACGTTCGGCAGGTCCTCGATGTAGGCGTTGAGGTAGTCGTGCCGCTCGGCGGTCTGCAGCGCGCGCGCCAGCGGGATCCGCTTCACGTCGGCCAGGCTGCCGCGCAGGATCTCGTTGGCACGCTTGGCGATTGTCCCCGTCGCGTCGGTGTCGGCGGGGCCGCCGTTGGGCGGGTTGTACTTGAAGCCGCCGTCCCTGGGCGGGTTGTGCGACGGCGTGACGACGATGCCGTCGGACAGGTCGGTGTCACGGCCACGGTTGAACGCGAGGATGGCGTGGCTGACCGCCGGGGTCGGGGTGTACCGGTCGGCGGCGTCGATCATCGCAACCACGTCGTTGGCCGCAAGCACCTCCAGCGCCGAGACCCACGCAGGCTCGGACAACGCGTGGGTGTCGCGGCCGATGAACAGCGGGCCTGTCGTCCCCTGCGAGGCGCGGTACTCGACGATTGCCTGGGTGGTGGCCAGGATGTGCGCCTCGTTGAACGCCGCGTCGAGGCTGGACCCCCGATGCCCCGACGTCCCGAAGACGACCTGCTGATTGACGTCGTCCGGGTCGGGCACCACCGTGTAGTAGGCGGTGACCACTTGGGCCACGTCGATGAGGTCGTCTGGTTGCGCCAACTGTCCGGCGCGGGGATTGGCCGCCATGTTAGGAGATTCTGCTCCTGATGCAATCCCGGCGTCAGGCACTCGGAGACTAGCCACCATACTTTCGTCTTGTGTTCGGTCACGACAACCGTGAGTTGGCCGCCGTGTTCATTGGCGGCGCCGTCGGCACGCTTGCGCGCGCGGGGCTGGAGACGCTTGCCGCCGGCGATCCGGGTCGTTGGCCGTGGCCGACATTCGTGGTGAACATCATGGGCGCCTTCCTGCTCGGGTACTTCACCACGCGACTGCTCGAGAGGTTGCCGGTGTCGAGTTACCGGCGCCCGCTGCTGGGCACCGGGCTGTGCGGCGGGTTGACGACGTTCTCCACCATGCAGGTCGAGACCGTCCGGATGCTCGAACATCAGCATTACGGCCTGGCGATCGGCTATACCGCGGCCAGCATCGCCGCGGGCCTGCTCGCCGTCTACCTCGCCACCGTGCTGGTGCGCCGGGTGCGGATTCGGCGATGACGGCGGCGGTCTGGGCGGGTGTCTTCGTCATCGGCGGTTTCGGCGCGGTGCTGCGCTTCCTGGTCGATCGCGCGGTGTCGGCGCGGGTGGGCGGTCGGTTCCCGTTCGGCACGCTGGCGGTGAACCTGAGCGGCGCGTTGCTCCTGGGGCTGTTCGGCGGCCTGGCGTTCAGCCCGCACGTCGCACTCCTGGCGGGCACGGCGTTCGTCGGCTCGTACACGACCTTCTCCACGTGGATGCTGGAGACGCAGCGGCTGGCCGAGGAGCGGCAGTTGTTCGGGGCCCTCGCGAACGTCGTGGTCAGTGTGATCCTCGGGCTGACCGCGGCGTGGCTCGGACTGTGGATCGGGAGCGCGCTATGAGCGACGACATCCTCAAGCTCACCAGCTACTTCGCTGAACGACAGCGCCACGGGAAACGCTTCGTCTCCGACGAGTTGCTCGACCTCTACGCCGAGAACTCGGTGGCGACCAGCGTGGTCCTGCGCGGCATGGCCGGATTCGGCCCGCGACACGAGCTGCGTAGCGACCAGTCGCTGAGCATGTCGGAGAACCTCCCCGTCGCCATCGCCGCGGTCGACACCGCCGAGAAGATGGCTGGGCTGGCCGAGCGCGCGGTCGGGCTGATGAACCGCGGGCTCGTCACCCTTGAACGTGCTCGTCTCGCCGGACCGTCGACACCGGTGATACCCGAGACCGCCAAGCTCACCGTCTACGTCGGACGCCAAGAGCGAGTATCCGGGCGCCCCGCCCATCGCACGGTGTGCGACCTGTTGTATCACCACGGATTTGCCAGTGCCGCAGTGTTTCTCGGCGTCGACGGTACGACCCGCGGACAACGGCACCGCGCGCACTTCTTCAGTCGCAACGCCACCGTACCCGTGATGATCATCGCCGTTGGCGCCGGCGCACGAGTAGCCGAGGTGTTGCCACAGCTCAAGCTCGTGCTGCGCGATCCGCTGGTGACGGTCGAGCGCGCCCAGCTGTGCAAGCGGGATGGGCAACTGCTGACCCGACCCGCGGCATTGCCGGCCACCGACGGCGACGGTCGGGCGCTCTGGCAGAAGCTGATGGTCTACACCTCGGAGGCCACTCTGGACGACGGCGAACCGATCCATCGTGCGATCGTTCGTCGGCTTCAAGGCACGCCCGAAAGTCGCGGGGTCACGGTGCTGCGCGGGGTCTGGGGCTTTCACGGCGACCACCCGCCACAGGGAGACAAGCTGATTCAGCTCGGACGCCAGGTGCCAGTGACGACGATCGTCGTCGACAGCCCTGAGCGCATCGCCGCGGCCTTCGACGTGATCGACGAGCTGACCACCCGCCACGGTGTCGTCACCGCCGAACGGGTGCCCGCGCTGGTGTCGATCGACGGCGGCGAACGACGCGGCGGCACCGCGCTCGGACGCTTCGATCCGTGACCCTTAGCACCATGAAGTAAGCCTAGCTACCTTTACTTGTGGTGACCAACTAAGGGTAGGTTTGCCTATCTACTCAGTCGACTTGGGTGCCCACTGCCCGCGGCCGCAGCCCATGACCGCCGTCGTGGAATCCTGGGAAGCGTGGACCGCGATCGCGTTGCCGAGCTCGTCCGGTGGGAGGACGCCGGAGCCACGTGGCAGGTGGTCGCGCGGACGGCCCGAGGTGTGACGATCGCGCTGATGCGGTGTGACGGCGGCGAGGAGGTCGACCGGTTCACCTCTGAGGATCCCCGCCTGCTGGCCTTCGTCGCCGGCCTCAAAGGACCGGGTTAACCGTCGATCTCCCCGGCGATCCCGCGTTCGATCCCGGCGCGCGTCGTGGCGGGCAGCACGATGACGCCGTCGAGTTCCCGCGCCGCCACCTCGTAGGCGTGCCCGCGTTCCTGCGGTGTCGCGCTGACGTCGGACGCCACCCGCAGCAGGCTATGCGCACGCGCGATCCGCTGCCGCGCCTCTCGCGAGAAGTCGCTGCGACGGCGGCGAATCGCCTCGGACTCAGCGGTGTTGAAGGCCGTCACGTAATCCTCGACGGCGCTCAGGTAGCGCTCGGCCGATGCTCTGTCGTCGACCAGGTCCTCGGCCTTCGCAGGCCGCAGGACGTCGGCGCGCAGCTTCGCCTTGTGGAAGCTCGTCATCAGCGGATCCTGCATGTCGGTCATGAGCGGGAAGTCGAGCAGCTTGGTGACGTCCAGCTCGTAGTCCAGCCAGCGCTCGTCGATGCGGGCGTGTTCGTCGAGGGTGCGGGTGATGGCCCGCCATTGCGCGGCGGGGGTCGTGGTGGTGCGATCCACTGGCGCGGCCGTCACGTCGTCGTAGGGCGTTGGCGATGAGTCGGCCGACTGCTGCGCGTACCGCTGCCATGCCCTGAACCCGGCGATGATGACCCCGACCAGCGGCACGAGGACGATCAGGAGCTCCGCGAGGCGGAATATCAATCCCACATGGCCAGGATGCCACCGCGGGGCCAATACCCGCGCCCGACCGACCGTCAGTGATACCGGCGTGGCGGCCATACCGGCGCGCCCAGCTCGCGTGACACGGCGCGGGCGGTGTCACGCAGCGCATCGATCGCATCGGGCGCCAGCGGCCAGCGTGCGGCAGGCACGACCAGTCCGATCGCTCCGGTGGCCTCGTCGGAGGAGTCGAAAACCGTTGCAGCCACTGCGCATTCACCCAGCACCGCTTCCTCGACCTCGGTGGCCATCCCGGTCGAGCGGGCCTGCTCGAGTTGACCGGCCAGCACGGCGGGATCGGTGACCGTCTCGCCGGTCATGCTGCGCAACTCGTCTGGTTTGTAGTCCGATCCGAACGCAAGCAGGGCCTTGCCAAGCGCGCTGGCGTGGGCGGGGATGACGATCCCGACCTCGGGCATCTGGCGGGTGCCGTCCGGACGCGGTTCGTGGGCGACCACCACGACCTCGTCGAAGAGCAGCACGCCGGTGCGCACCGCGCAGCCGGTCCGTCGCGCCAGTCCTTCGGTCCAGATCGCAACCCGCGAGCGCAGTTCGAGGGTGTCCAGGTACACGTTGCCCAGACGCAGCGTGGCCGGCCCGAGCCGGTAGCGACCCGAATCCAGCTCTTGGCCCACCATGCCGTGGGCCAACAGCGTGCGGACCAGCCCATGCACGGTGGACGGAGCCAGGTCGATCGCGGCGGCGATCTCACCCAGGCTCATCCGGCGACCGCCCTGCAGCACCGTGAGGATGCGCAGCGCGCGGTCAACGGCCTGGATCATCTGGTCCCGCCTCTCCTCGATCACGCGAAATCCGGTCTTGTGACCCTCGAAGCATAAGCGTATGGTCCAGATCACATTCGATAATGTCGAATGCTATCCGAGATAGTCGATCGACACTCAAGGGAGAGCAAGCATGGACGAGCCTTCGATCATCCAAAAACTCGCCGCCGAAGTGCTCGGTACGGCGTTCCTGGTGTTCATCGGCGTGGGGTCGGTCCCCGCGACGATCATCGTCAACGGTGATGCGCCCTTCACGATGGCCGACCTTGGCATGATCTCGTTCGCCTTCGCCACCGTGGTCGTGGCGACCGTGTACGCGCTCGGGCACATCTCCGGCAACCACATCAACCCCGCCGTCACCCTCGGGCTGGCCGTTACCGGCAAGTTCCCGTGGTCACGGGTGCCGGCCTACATGGCAGCCCAGGCCGTCGGTGCGGTCATCGGAGCGGCGGCCATCATCGGCGTACTCGGCACCGCCGCCCGCGACGCCGGCCTCGGGGTCGCCACGTATTCGGCAGACGTCAGTGCGGTACAGGCGTTCTTCGCCGAATTCGTGGGTACGTTCATTCTCGTGTTCACCGTGTTCGGCGTGATACACCGCAAGGCCTCCGCCGGCTTCGCAGGCGTCGCCATCGGCCTGGTCGTATTCGCCGCGATCATTCCGGTGGCACCCACCACCGGCGCCTCGATCAACCCGGCCCGCACGTTCGGGCCGATGCTCGTCCAACAGCTCGCAGGCGGCTCCGTCTCGTGGAACCAGCTGCCGGTCTACCTGGCCGCCGAGCTGCTTGCGGGCGTGCTCGCCGCGCTGGCCTACGTCGCGATCTCCCGCACCCGCGCCGACGCGGCCCCGGAGGCCGTACCCGCCCCCGCCGTCCAAACCACCGCTGCAGCCTGAGGAGCCGACCCGTGAAGAAACTCATCAACGATCCGGCCGACGTGATCAGCGAGGCATTGCGCGGGATGGCGATCGCCCACCCCGGGCTGCGCATCGACCACACCAACCGCATCATCTACCGCGGTGACGCGCCGGTCACCGGCAAGGTCGGGTTGATCTCCGGTGGCGGTTCCGGGCACGAGCCGCTGCACGGCGGATTCGTCGGACGCGGCATGCTCGACGCCGCCTGCGCCGGTGAGGTCTTCACCTCGCCGGTACCCGACCAGATGCTCGAAGCGACCAAGAACGTCGACGGTGGCGCCGGCGTGCTGCACATCGTGAAGAACTACACCGGCGACGTGATGAACTTCGAAATGGCCGCGGAACTGGCCGACGCCGAGGGCATCACGGTGGAATCGGTCCTCGTCGACGACGACGTCGCGGTGCAGGACAGCACCTTCACCGCGGGCAGGCGCGGCGTCGGTGCCACCGTGCTGGTCGAGAAGATCGCAGGCGCGGCGGCCGATCAGGGACGCGGCCTCGCGGACGTGGCCGACGTCGCCCGCCGGGCGAACGCGGCGTCGCGCAGCATGGGCGTCGCGCTGACCTCGTGCACGGTGCCCGCGGTCGGCCATCCCACGTTCGAGTTATCCGACACCGAAATCGAAGTCGGCGTCGGCATTCACGGCGAACCGGGCCGACAGCGCCTGCCCATGCAGCCCGCCCGCGCCGTCGCCGAGCTGATGCTCGATCCCGTCCTAACCGACCTCGACTTCTCCGGCGACGACGGGGTGATCCTCTTCGTCAACGGCATGGGCGCCACGCCGCTGATCGAGCTGTACGTCATGTACGCCGAGTACGCCGCGATGCTAGACAAGGCCGGCATCCGCATCGCCCGCTCATTGGTTGGGCCCTACATCACCAGCCTCGACATGGCCGGCTGCTCGGTGACGCTGTTGCGTGCCGACGACGAGATGCTCCGGCTGTGGGACCACCCGGTCAACACGGCCGCACTGCGGAGAGGATGCTGAATGACCCACCAGTCTGTCGATCTGGACACGCTAACCGCGTGGATCCGTGAATTCGCCAGGGCGATAGGCGAAAACGCGCAGTTGCTTAGCGACCTCGACGCGGCCATCGGCGACGCCGACCACGGCATCAACATGGAGCGCGGCATGACCGCGGTGCTCAGTGCTCTCGACGAGGCGGCACCCGCCGACATGTCCGCGCTGTGCAAACAGGTCGGCATGACGCTGGTGAAGTCGGTCGGCGGTGCGAGCGGACCGCTCTACGGCACGTTCTTCCTGCGCATGGCTCCGCCGTTGGGTACGTCGGACACCGTGGCCGCCACCGATTTCGCCAAGGCCCTCCGCGCCGGCGTCGAGGGCGTGGTGCAACGCGGGCGCGCCGAGTCCGGTGACAAGACCATGTACGACGCGCTCGCACCCGCACTCGACGCGCTCGACGCCGCCCTGGCCTCGGGCGCCGCGCTGTCGGCGGCCCTGTCGGACGCCGCCACCGCCGCCCAGAACGGCCGCGACGCAACCGAATCGATGGTTGCGCGCAAGGGCCGGGCCAGCTACCTCGGGCAGCGCAGTGTCGGTCACCAGGATCCGGGCGCCACGTCGTCGGCGATGCTGATGGCCGCCGCGGCAACCGCCTTCGCGGGCGGATGAGCACGATGCCCGTCGGCCTCGTCGTCGTGTCGCACAGCAGGGCACTGGCCAGGGCGGCAGTCGCACTCGCCCAGGAGATGCTGCACGGCAAGCAGATTCGCATCGGCGTTGCCGCCGGGTTGGACGAGACCACGTTCGGCACCGACGCGGCGGCGATCGTCGATGCGATCACTGCCGCCGACCATGGCGACGGTGTGGTGGTGCTGATGGACCTCGGCAGCGCAGTGCTGTCGGCCGAACTCGCCTGCGAACTGCTCGACGACGACGTCCGCGATCGGGTCCGGCTGTGCCCGGCTCCCCTAGTCGAAGGGCTGGTCGTGGCGGCGGTCGCCGCGGCGGGCGGAGCCTCGATCGACGAGGTCGCCGCCGAAGCCACCGGGGCACTGGCGGGAAAGATCGGCCACCTCGGGCACGCACCGGTGGCCGTGGTGGCCGACGAACCCGACGGCGGCGACGAGGTGACGGGCGCATTCGTCGTCGCCAATCCGCATGGCCTGCACGCACGGCCGGCCGCGCGGTTGGTGCAGGAGGTGCGCCGCCGCGACGCCCGCGCACGGATCCGCAACCGCAGCAACGACTCTGCGTGGGTGGACGCAGGCAGTCTGTCCAAGCTGGCCACGTTGGGGGTTCGGTGCGGCGACGAGGTCGAGGTGCGGGTCTCGGGCAGCCAGGCCGCCGAAACGCTGGACCACGTGCTGGCGCTGGCCGGACGCAACTTCGACGAGTCTCTGACCGCGTCCGCCGCGATCGCGGAACCGACTGTGGCGCATGTCCCGATCGGCGCCGGACCCGGCCTGGGAATCGGGCCGGCACGCTCGGCACGACTGGGCCCGATCGAGGTACCCGACGTACCCGCCGAGGAACCCGCGGCCGAATGGCGTCGGCTGAGCAAGGCGATCGCCACGGTGCGACGCACCATCAGCCAGTTGCGCACCAGAACCGCCCGCGAGGTCGGCGAGGCCGAAGCATCGATCTTCGACGCCCACCAACTGCTGCTCGATGACGACGCGTTGCTCACCGTCGTGCGGGAACGCATCGACGGGGGCATGTCCGCCCCTGCGGCTTGGTCGGCGGCCGTTCGGGAGCTGGCCGCCGAGTTCGCCAACATGCCCGACCCGTATCTGCGGGCCAGAGCAGAGGACGTCAATGCGGTCGGCGAGCAGGTACTGCGCGCGATGCTCGGCACCGCGACGACGACGTCGCCCTTCGCGGGGGTGCTGATCGCGACCGACCTGACCCCGGCCGAAGCTGCGGAACTGGACCCCAAGCAGGTGGCCGCCGTGCTACTGGCGTTCGGCAGCCCACACGCACACAACGTGATCCTGCTGCGAGCCAAGGGAATTCCGGTGATCGTCGGCGGAGGCTCCACCGTGCTGGCGATTCCCGACGGCACCATTGTCGCGGTGGACGGAGCCCGCGGTGAGTTCGTCGTCGACCCGCCGCCGAAGGTGCGGGCCGACTTCGCGGCCCGGGTCGCTGCGCTCGCGCAGCGTCAACGCGACGCGCAAGCGCACGCTGCCGAGCCGGCGGTGACCCGCGACGGAGTGACCGTCGCGGTCGGCGCCAACATCGGCTCGGTCGACGACGCGCGGGCGGCGGCGGCGCAGGGTGCCGACAACGCCGGCCTGGTGCGCACCGAGTTTCTCTTCCTCGGCCGCCAGGACGCCCCCGACGTCGAGGAGCAGTTCGCGGTCTACCGCAAGATCGCCGAATCGCTGGACGGACGCCGGATCACCCTGCGCACGCTCGACGTCGGCGGAGACAAGCCGCTGGAGTTCCTGCCCACACCCGCCGAGGCGAACCCGTTCCTCGGGGTGCGTGGCATCCGACTGTCGCTGGCTCATCCGGACCTGCTGGCCGACCAGCTGCTGGCGATGGTGCGGCTGGCCGAGCAGACCCCGGTCAGCGTGATGTTCCCGATGATCAGCACACTCGACGAACTGTTCGCCGGGCGCCGGCTGCTGGACGAGGCGATCGCGCGCAGCGGTCGAAACCGGCCGGCGGGCCTGCAGGTCGGCATGATGGTCGAGGTCCCCGCGGCGGCACTCAAGGCCGCGGCGTTCGCGCGGCACGTCGACTTCTTCTCCATCGGCACCAATGACCTCACCCAGTACGCGCTGGCGGCCGATCGCAACAACGATGCCGTCGCCACCATCGGCGACGCGTTCGATCCTGGGCTCTTGGCGTTGGTGCGGGCCACCTGCCAGGGCGCTACGGGACGCGCGACGGTGTCGGTGTGCGGTGAGTTCGCCGCCGATGGGCGCGCCGTCCCGCTGCTGCTGGGGATGGGCGTCGACGCGCTGTCCGTCACGCCGCCTGCGATACCGGCGACCAAGGAGGCCGCGCGCGCCGTGGACACCGGCGAGGCGCGCCGGCTGGCCGAAGAGGTGCTGTCGGCAGATGGCGCGGCCGCCGTGCGGGAACGATTGGGCTGACGTCGGCTGCGGCATCACCCTGCACAGTGCGTCCAGCGCGCCCCAACGGGCATCATCACGGTGGTCGATGATTGATCCGCTCGCGCCGATCACCCCCTGAAAGCGACCGAACGCCATGAAGATCTGTGTTTTCCTGTCCGCCGCCGACCTCGACGAGCGCTACACCCGGCCGGCCCGTGAGTTCGCCGAGGCCATCGGCAAGGGCGGCCACACCCTGGTGTGGGGCGGGTCCGACACCGGGCTGATGAAGGTCGTCGCCGACGGAGTCCAGGAGACCGGAGGGCGGCTCGTCGGAGTCTCGGTCGAGCTCTTCCGGGAGATGGCCAGGGCGGACGCCGACGAGATGGTGTTCGCCAAGGATCTCGCCGAACGCAAGGCGCTGTTGATTGCAGCGTCGGATGCGGTGGTCGTGATGGTCGGCGGCCTCGGCACCTTGGACGAGGCGACCGAGATCCTCGAGCTCAGGAAGCACAAGCTTCACGAGAAGCCGGTCGTACTGCTGAACACGGCAGGCTTCTACGACGGGTTGACCACCCAGCTCCGGCGGATGGACGACGACGGATTCCTGCCGGTGCGCTTGGCCGAACTGGTCTACTTCGCCGACGACGGCGCCGATGTCCTAGCCCATCTCGAAGAGGTGGTCTAGCGCGCGGGGATCTCGGCTGCGTCCCGCGTGCGTCGTCGCGTGCCGCCCCAGAGTCCGACGGCGACACCGACGATCGCGCCGCCGAGGCCGACGAGCTGCTGTGAGCGCGTCAACTCGTTGTGCACGCGCAGCCCGCCGAGCAGGTCGGCCGCGTCGGCCCCACCGGATGCGAGGAACCAGCCGCGGGTGTCCCGGCCGCGCAACGCCGTCGCGATCAGCAGTCCGCCGATCAAGGCGTCGCGGTAACCCATCGAGTGCAGGAGCAACTTCGTCTGTCCCACCGCTTCCTCCCGGGTGCCCCAGAGCCGGTCCGCCCGGGTTGGGTCGACGAGGAAGGAGATACCCGAGGCGAACCGGATGCTGCCCGCCGCGAGCGCGGCACGATCGATCGACATGGCCGCAGCCTAAGGCGTGTGTGCGCGATGGAAGGTCGGTTCGAGCACCCACGCCCCGTGGCGCAGCACACCCGTGACGGCGAGCTCTGCGTCCAGCACCACCAAGTCGGCGCTCGCCCCTTCGACGAGCCCCGCAGACGGCAGACCCAACGCCCGTGCGGGATTGAGCGACGCCTGACCCGCAGCTTGCAGCAGGGCCTCGTCGCGGGGCAGCCCAGCGTGGGTGACGGCGAATCCGAAAACCCGGTCCATCGTCGCGGTGCTGCCTGCGATGGTGTCGGTTCCGGACACCCGCGCCACCCCGCCGACGACGTCCACTGCCAACGGCCCGAGGTGATACACCCCGTCGGCCATTCCGGTCGCCGCCATCGCATCGGTCACCAGCGACACCCGGTCGGGTCCCGCGCTGCGGGTGACGTGTCGATAGATCGCGGGATCGACGTGCACGCCATCGGTGATGAGTTCGACGGTCACCCTGGGTTCTTCGAGGAGCGCAATGACCGGACCGGGCTCGCGGCGATCGATCGGACGCATCGCGTTGAACAGGTGTGTGCCCACCGTTGCGCCAGCGTCGATCGCCGCCAGGGTCTGCTCATAGGTGGCTTCGGTGTGCCCGACGGCCACCACCACACCCGCGTCGACGATCTGCCGGATCGCCGCGAGGGCGCCGTCGCGTTCCGGCGCGATCGTGACCATGCGAATGGTCCCATCGCCCGCGTCGAGAACACGGTCGATCTCGCCGGGATCCGGGTCGCGCATCAGGGACGGCTGGTGGGCACCGGACCGCTTGGTGGATAGCCACGGCCCCTCCAGATGGATCCCGTCGAGCAAGCCGGAACGTACGTCTCCGGCCAATTCCCCGACCTGGCGCAGCAATTCGGCCCGGCCTGCGGTGACCAGCGAGGCGACCATCGCGGTGGTGCCGTACCTGCGGTGCAGTGCCACGGCGGTCGACGTCTCGGCGGTCGACGCGGTGGAGAAATTCGCCCCGCCTCCGCCGTGCAGATGGGTGTCGACGAAGCCCGGCACCACCGTCGCCGCGCCAAGATCGCGGTCCGCGGGCCTGGGTGCAGCGCCCGCACCGACCGCATGAACGGTCTCTTCGGACACCTCAATCCACCCGGGTCGCAACAGTTCTCGGCCCGTGAGCAGGGTGTCAGCAGTGATCAACATGGTGTCACCTCAGATGCTCTGCCAGTCCGGCTTGGAGCGGTACGTCTCCCGGTAGTAGTCGACGAGCTGAAGCCGGCGGGCCGCGGCGTCGTCGAGCAGTACCGTCACATGCGGGTGGTGCTGCAGGATGGTCGCCGGCCACAACGCGCTGACCGGGCCCTCGACCAGGTGGTGCACGGCTTCGGCCTTGCGGCGACCGGTCGCCACCAGGATCACGTGCCGTGCCTCCATGATGGTCGCCAGACCCTGGGTCAGGCAGTGCGTGGGCACCGATTCGACGTCGCCGCCGAAGAAGCGGGCGTTGTCGATCCGCGTCTGCCTGGTCAGCGTCTTGATCCGGGTCCGCGACGCCAGCGAGGATCCCGGCTCGTTGAACGCGATGTGCCCGTCGGTGCCGATCCCGAGGATCTGGAGATCGACGCCGCCCGCGCCGCGAATCGCGTTCTCGTAGGCCGCACATGCGGCCGGGATGTCGGCGGCCAGGCCGTCGGGACCCTGCACTGCGCCTGGCGCGAAGTCGACCCGGGACACGAATACGGTGTCGATGACGGTGCGGTACCGCTCGGGATGGTCGGCGGGCAGGCCGACGTACTCATCGAGGGTGAAGCCGCGGGCGTTGGCGAAGGAGATCGACCCGGCATCGCAGCGCGCCGCCAGTGCGTCGTAGACCGCCAGCGGCGACGACCCGGTCGCGAGGCCAAGGACCGCGGCCGGTTTGCGCCCGAGCAGCGCGCCGATCGCGTCGGCGGCGATTCCGCCGATCTCCTCGGCGTCTGCCAGGATGACGACTTCCATTTACTTGTTGGCAGTGAAAAGGCCTGCGCCTGAAGCGATGTCCGCACCCACGGTGACCGCATCGGACGGAACGACGTTCCCGGATTCACGTTCGTCCATGACCACAACCGGGACGATGGGATTGAGCCCCTTGGCCTCGATCGCCGGGACGTCGTAGGTGATGATCAGCTGACCCGCGGTGACGTCGTCGCCCTGGCTGACGTGCGCCGTGAAACCCTCGCCCTTCAACGCGACGGTGTCAAGGCCCAGGTGGACCAGAACGCCCACGTTGTCCGGGGTCATGACGACGTACGCATGCGGCATCAACCTCAGGAGCTTGCCGCTGACCGGGGCGACCGCGTCGACCACCCCGCGCGGGGGGTCGATGGCAGCACCGTAGCCCACCATGCCCTGGGAGAACACGGGGTCGGGGACGTCCTGAAGCAGAACCGCCCGCCCTGCGACGGGGGCGAGAACTTGCGTCGTGTTCACGATCAGTGACTCCCTGCTTGAAAGACGATTTCGTCCGGTCTTCTCCGAGCCGTGCGCACCAACAATACGAGCGTGCCGGCAAGAGGGTCTCACGTTCACGCGTTCTCGTCTAAGCTTCCGCAGAGCTTCCACGGCGGGCGACGTTCTGCGGCAGAGGAGAGGCACCAGAAATGAGCGATACCACGAAACCGCAAGGAACGCAGGCCAAGTCGGGCTTGCGCATTCCCGGCTTCGCACAATTGCAGCGGCTGGGCAAGAGCCTCATGCTGCCGATCGCCGTGCTGCCCGCGGCGGGAATCCTGCTCCGGCTGGGCCAGCCCGACCTACTGGGCGGCATCAAGGCCCCGGTGATCGGCCCGTTCTTCCAGGCGATGAGCGCGGCCGGCGGCGCCATCTTCGATAATCTTGCGCTGCTGTTCGCCGTCGGCGTCGCGATCGGATTCGCCAAGAGGGCCGACGGTTCGACCGCGCTAGCCGCCGTCGTCGGCTACCTAGTGGTGCAAGCCGTGTTCAAGACGATGTCGCCGATCGTGCTCGCCGGCGAGGTCGACAAGAACGGCGACCAGGCCCTGATTAACTACAGCGTGCTCGCCGGAATCTTCGTCGGGTTGCTGACTGCGTGGCTCTTCGACCGATATCACACCATTCAATTGCCCTCGTACCTCGGATTCTTCGGGGGCAGGCGCTTCGTCCCGATCGTGGTGTCGGTGGCTTGTCTGTTCCTCGGGTTCGCGATGAGCTACTTCTATCCGATCTTCGACTCCGGGCTGACCGGCCTCGGCAAGTTCATCGGCGGAAGCGGAGCATTAGGCGCTTTCATTTATGGGTTCGCCAACCGGATGCTGATCCCGCTCGGCCTGCACCACATCCCCAACTCCTACATCTGGTTCCTCTACGGGGACTACCAACCCCCGGAAGGCGGAAAGGTCGTCACCGGAGAACTGACCCGATTCGCCGCAGGCGACCCGTCCGCTGGGCTCCTGACGTCCGGGTTCTACCCCATCCTGATGTTCGGGCTACCCGCCGCCGCGCTTGCCATGATCCATGTGGCGAACAAGAAGCAGCGCAGGATCGCGGTCGGCATCCTGTCGGCAGCGGCGCTGACGGCGTTCCTCACCGGCGTGACCGAACCACTCGAATTCGCGTTCATGTTCGTCGCGTTCCCGCTGTATGTCATCCACGCGCTGCTGACGGGTCTATCCCTGGCCATCGCCTACCTGCTCGACATACACCTGGGCTTCTCGTTCTCCGCCGGGCTGATCGACCTCATTCTGTGGAGCGGAGCGCCGGCGGCAAAGAACATCTGGCTGCTCATCGGAATGGGCGCCGTGTTCGCCGTCCTCTACTACGTGCTGTTTCGGTTCGCCATCACGAAGTGGAACATGCGCACGCCCGGCCGGGAACCCGAGGAAGAGTTCGAGGCCGAGGAGGCAGCGAATCTCACTGCCGGTACCGATGCCGTCACCTCCACGGCGGCGGGCGGATCCGCCGTCCCGACCGCGACGGTGACCGCACCCGGCGCCGTCGCGGCCGACAGCAAGGCCGAGCAGATCATCGCGGCATTCGGTGGCCGGGAGAACCTGGTGAACGTCGATGCGTGCATCACGCGCCTGCGCATGGAGGTCGCCGATACGAGCAAGGTGGATCAGGCTCGCCTGAAGAGTCTCGGAGCCGCGGGTGTCATCGAGGTCGGCAACAGCGTCCAAGCGGTGTTCGGCACTCAGGCCGAGGCCCTGAAGAACGACATCATCGACATCCTTTAATTGCGTTCGGGGCGAGCGAAGCGACGGGAGAGGCAGCGGCTTGCAGCTACCCGGTAGGGCACCTGCCC
>NZ_JAVRPS010000362.1:0-23648 GCF_032162105.1 Mycobacterium sp.
TCTTGATCAGCTTGATGAAGCCGTCGGCAAGGGGCTTGAGGTCGGCGCCGAATGCCGGCCACAGCCACCCGACCAGGATGCCCGCGACGATGGCGATCAGAAGTTGGGCAAACAACGAGGTATACCAACGCGATCTGCGGGGGCCTTGCTCTTCGGCGGATGTGACAACTTGGTGGTCGGTCATTCGCAACACGTAAGCGCCACCATGTGTCAAAGCCATGAGGTGCGCGTAACCACCTCGCTACGAGGAGGACTGCGACGGATGCGTCAGTCGAGCCTGGCGGTGCCGTCCGGGTGTACCCGTACCTTGACGCCCGCGATGTCCTCGCGGGTGCTGGTCGCGGCCTCGTCGGCGTCGGTGATCACCGCCAGCGCGCGGGTGTTCTCGGGGGTGCGGACGGCGAGGTACGTCTTCTCCGGTGCACCGTCCCTGGTGAAGGGCGTGGTCCAGGTTTCGACGGTGCCCACGCCGGCCCACTCCTCCTCCGCCACCCTGGTGGGCTCGGCATCCACGATGGGTTGCACGTCCTCCCAACGGAAGTCACCGGCCGGCGGCTGGGTTCCGTAGATGCCGAAGCTGTGCTTGGTGAGGTAGCCGCCGTTGGCGGTGATGAGGCCGACCGTGCCAGGCGCCGACACCAGTCGCTCTGCCATGGTGGCGATGGAGTGCGACACGTAGTTGTTCCATGGCCCACCGGCGAACGTCAGGCCGCCGGTGACCGTCAGCGGCCGCTGGGGGTCGTCGAGGGGTAGTCCGAGTTCGTTCGCCGCGACCTGGACCGCCGACGGGAAGCACGAGTACAGGTCGACCAGGTGGACGTCGTCGATGCCCTTGCCCGCCAGCTCCAGCGCCCGCCTGCCCGCGATCCGGATTGCCGGCGAGCGATCGAACTCGGCGCGCTCGCCGATCAGATGGGTGTCGTGCGCGTCGGTGCCTGCGTACGGGAACACCCACTTCTCGGTCGGGATCTGCAGATGCGTCGCCTTGGCCGCTGACGTCAGGATCAGTGCGGCGCCCTGGTCGACCATGTTGTTCGAGTTCATCAGCTTGGTGTACGGCCAGCTGATCATCCGATTGTCAGGTCCGGGCTGCCAGATCTCCTCCGCGGACACGGGGTTCCGGCTCCATGCGTGTGGATTGTGCTGTGCCACTGCGCTGAACCGGGCCCACAGCTCACCGATGCGACGGCGGTGCGCATCCGACGTCTCCCCCGCGGCGATCCTCAGCGCCTGTTCGAACATCGGATACACGTAGGATGGCCGGTCCAGGTGGATCTTGATCTCCACCGGCCCGGCCATCTGGAACTGGTCGTCGGCGCCCTGCGGGGCGGGCACCGACTCGTCCTGCTTCGGCCAGTCCAGCATGCCTCCCGCGGCTCGTACCTTCGTGCGGGTGCGCCACGTCTCGGCGCCGGCGATCAGCACGGTGTCGACGCGGCCCTGCGCAATGTCGAGGCAGGCCTGGTTGACCAGCGACTGGGGTACGTTGCCGCCGATGCTGGTGTAGCGGCTGTCTGCATGCGGTGCCCGGATGCGCTGCGCGACAAGCATACCGGGATTGCGGTACCGCCATGACAGCAGGTTGACGATGCGCACCGAGTCGACGGCCTCCAGAACGCGAGGATCCGCGGCGGCGCGGGCGGCCCGCTCCATCAAGTCGACGGGCTCGACCGTCGGGTCATCCTCGTGCTGGTTGACCTGGCCGTAGCCGATGAGGACGGGTGTTCTGGGGTCGATGGGCACCGACGAACCCTTTCGAGGGGCTAGGCCGGGCCGACCCGGTAGATGGACTTCAGGGACTGATAGGCGGCCAGGCCCTCCGGTCCGAGCTCGTAACCAATGCCGCTGGCCTTCACCCCGCCGAACGGCGCTTGCAAGTCCAGGGCGTAGCCGTTGACGCCGATGGTGCCGGTGTGCACTGCGCGGGCGACGTCGGTGGCGCGCTCGGTGTCGGTGGACCAGACGGTGCCGGCCAAACCGAACTCGCTGTCGTTGGCGATGTCGATGGCGTCGCGCTCGGTGTCGTAGGGGATGACGGCCAGCACCGGTCCGAAGATCTCCTCCTGCGCGATGCGGGCCGAGTTGTCCACGTCGGCGAACACCGTGGGCGAGACGTACCAGCCGCGCGGCTGATCGGCCGGAACAGCGCCGCCGGCAACGACTTTGGCGCCTTCGGACTTCCCGATCTCGATGGAGTCCAACACGCGCTCACGCTGCCGCGAGCTGACCAGCGGTCCGATTTCGGTGGACTTCTCCATCGGGTCGCCGACGGTGAGCCCGTCGGCCAGCGCGGCCACGGCGTCGACCACCTCGGCGTAGCGCGACCGCGGCGCCAGGATTCGCGAGCTCAGATGGCAGGTCTGGCCGTTGTTGATGAACGACGCCGACCGCAGCCCGTGCATCGTCGCGTCAAGGTCGGCGTCGTCGAGGATGATGGCCGCCGACTTCCCGCCCAGTTCCAGGGTGACCGGACGAATCAGCCGCCCACACATCTCGCCGATGACCCGGCCCGCCGCAGTCGAACCGGTGAAGGCCACCTTGTCGACGCCGCGATGCTGCACCAGGTAGGCGCCAGCGAGAGGGCCGCCCGCGACGATGTTGAGGACACCCAGCGGCAGGCCGGCGTCGTGGGCCGCCTCACCGAAGATCAAGGCATCCAAGGCGGTTTCGGGCGCCGCCTTGAGCACCATAGTGCAACCGGCGGCGAGAGCCGGTGCGATCTTCATCGCCGCCAACGCCTGCGGGTAGTTCCACGGCGTGATCGCCCCGACGACTCCGACGGCTTCGCGCCGCACGATCGTGTGCCCGAGCATGGCGGGCCGGATCTCCTCTTCGTCGGCTTCACCGATCAGACCCGCGTAGTAGCGCAGCAGTGCCGCAGGGAAGATTCCGTTGGCACCCCGGGACAGGCGGATCGGCATCCCGTTCTCGCGCGTGCACAACTCGTTCGTGCCCGCGGCGCGGGCCGCCAGCGCGTCGGCGAATCGGAGCAGCACCTCGGCGCGTTCCGCCGCAGGAGTCGCCGCCCACCCGGGAAGCGCCGCGCGGGCCGCTGCGACGGCGTCGTCGATCTCGGATTCCGTTGCGGCCGATCCGGCACCGAGCGGCTCGCCGGTAGCCGCCTCGATCACGGTCTCCACTTGGTCGGCCTTGCGGAACTGCCCGCCAACGAACAACCTTGCGCCGGTCTCGATCACAGTCGTCACGTCGAACTCCTGGTTTCCTCGTCGGTATCCGTCCAGCTGAACAGCACGCTCTCGGCGATCAGGCGCTCGATCTCCTCGGCATTCAGACCCAGCACCGCCCGACCGATCTCGCGGGTGTGCTCCCCCGGCATCGGTGCGGGCCGCATCGTCGCGTCCGGGATGTGGCGGTAGGGCGCGGGATGCGTCTCGGCGGGAATGGGCGCGTCGAACAGCGGGTGGACCATGCCGGCGTAGAGCATGCGGAACTTCACCTGAGGATCGGCGAGCACGTCCACCGCTCGATTCATCGGCCCCGCCGGCACACCCGCGTCCTGGACCAAGGCAACGATCTCGCCCTTGTCCCGGCCCGCCGTCCATGCCGAGACCGAATCCACGAACTCCGTTCTCCTGCCTGGCAGTTCGGCGACCCCGATGACCTTGGCCAGGGCAATGCGGTCCTCTTCGGAGCGGACGGAGATCACGCACCACTCGTCGTCGCCCGCACACGGGTACACGGCGTGAATCGCATCGTCGTCGACGACGGTCAGACCGGCCGCGCGGGCGGCTTCGGTCACGTAGGACGTGGCGAGCTGGTTGACGGCCGCCTCGGCCTGCGAGATGTGCACGTGGGCGCCGGCATCGTTGGCATCCCGGTTGATCAACGCAGCCAGCGCGGCGATGGCGGTGATCCTCCCGACGACGTGGTCGGGGAAGACCGTGGTCGCATCGTAGAAGCCGGGATCGGCGGGATCGCCCGAGGTCCAGAGCCGGCTGACGCCCGTGGTGGCCCGCACCAGCGGGCCGTATCCCATCCGATCACTCCACGGCCCCGTCGCGCCGAACGCACTGCTCTCCGCCAGCACGATTCGTGGATTCAACGCGCGCAATTCGTCGTAGGAGAAACCAAGGGCGGCCAGGGTTCCCGGCTTGAAGTTCGCGAATACCGCGTCGGACATCGACACCAAGCGGCCGAAGATCGCGGCGCCATCGGGGTGGCGCAGATCCAGACCGAAACTGGACTCGTTCCGATGGGTCAGCGCCCAGGACTTGCTCATCGGCTGACCCGGCCGCGTCTGGCGCAGTCCGTCCGGATACGCCGCGCTCTCCACCCTGATCACCTCGGCGCCGAGGTCGGCGAACAACCGGCCGAGTTCACCGCCGGCGACGATCACGCCGAGGTCGAGGATCCGCAAGCCCTCGAACGGCCTCGCGTTGACGGGGCCGGCCGGGTCGACTGCGCTGGCCCGAGTGGCGATCCACGCGGGCTCGTCGGCACCGACTGCCGCGCAGGGCCGTGCGATTCCGGCGTGGCGCCCGTCGACCACGAACGGGCCGGTCGGCACGGCCAGTGGCGTTCCGTCCGCGACGTCGGTTTCGGTGAGCGCGCCGACCGAGCGGAAGTGGTCCGAGGCGAGCGAGTCGGCGGGGCTGAGCACGGCGGCGATCGGGACGCCCCGTCGCTGCCCTTCCGCGACCAGCGTTTCCATCGTCTGCGGGCTGAACAGGTCAGCGATGGCGGCGTTGAGTTCGTTCGAGGCGCCGTAGCGGGCTGCGATGCTCTCGAACTTCGGATCGGAGAACTGCTCCGGCTCACCCAGCCATGCCCGCATTCCGCGCCACTGTCGCGCAGCAAGCAGGCAGATTCGGACGAACCCGTCGCGGCAGGCGAAGGTCGGGTAGACCTGTTGGTTGCGGGGCCTGCCGCGCCACAGCTCGCCGGATCGCTTCTGACCAACCGCTGCCTGCCCTTCGGAGCCAAAAGGAGGGTCCAGGCACTGCAGGACGGCCTCGAACCGGGAGAAGTCGATGTAGTCGCCTCTGCCGCAACGCGATCGGTGGTAGTAGGCGACGAGCGCCGCACACGCTGCCTGGACCGCCGCCGTGGCTGTCGCGATGCCGTTCGGCGGCAGCACCGGCCGACCGGTGGTTGGCCCGGATCTGGACAGTGCCGTCGACATCGCGTACAGGACGGAATCAGTGGCCTGCCACGCCGCGTGCGGACCCGACGTGCCAAAGTCGGTGATCTCGAGCGCGACGAGGTGCGCGAACCGCTCCGCGAGTTCGGCGCAGGACGTGCCGAACGCGGTGGTGCCCCGGTTCGTCCCGCCGTCGACCAGGATGTCCGCACCGCCGGCCAGCTCGATGAAGCGCTCCCGGTCACCGGCGTCGGCGGGATCGAGCACACCGGCGCGCTTGTTGGCGTTGTTCAACGAGAACGCGACGCTGACACCCGACACCGAGGGCCTGGTCGCACGGGCTGCGACGCCACCCGGCGGCTCGACCTTCATGACGTCGGCGCCGAGGTCGGCGAACAGCCTGCTGACGCCGTCGGACTCCGCGCCACCCACGTCGAGCACCCGGACCGACGCCAGAAGCTGACACCTGTCAAACATGCGGACCAGTATCGGTCAGCGACTGCCGGCGCTGCCTGGCGGGTCCCGTACTGGCTGGGCACCCGGGGCGAGCGAAGCGACGGGAAATGGGCATGTTCCGATCCCACGTAGACTTGGCCCGTTATGTCTGACGTCAGCGCCGTGGCCGCGCCACCCCACCCGCTGATCGGTCAGCTCGCCGCCCTGGATCACTTCCGCGTGTACGTCGACATCGGCGTCGTCGTGGTGGTGCTGGCGCTGACGAACCTCATCGCCCACTTCACCACCCCGTGGGCCAACGTCGCCACGGTGCCTGCCGCCGCGATCGGGCTCCTCCTGCTGGTCCGTTCGCGCGGCCTGGACTGGTCTGAACTGGGTCTGGGACGCGAGCACTGGCGCTCCGGCGCAGGCTACGCGCTCGGCGCGGTCGCACTGGTCGCCACGGTGATCGCCATAGGCGCCCTGCTGCCCTGGACGCGACCGATGTTCATGAACGACCACTACGCCACGATGTCCGGCGCGCTGATCGCGTCGATGGTCATCATCCCGCTGCAGACGGTGATTCCCGAGGAGCTCGCCTTCCGGGGGGTGCTGCACGGCGCGCTCAATCGCGCCTGGGGCTTCCGCGGTGTGGCCGCGGCCGGCTCGCTGCTGTTCGGCTTCTGGCACATCGCCACCTCCCTAGGGCTGACAAGTAGCAATGTCGGATTCACCAAGCTGTTCGGCCTCGGCATTGTCGGCATGGTCGCCGGCGTCGTGCTCGCGGTCGTCGCGACAGGCGCGGCCGGCTTCGTGTTCACCTGGCTGCGGAGGCGCAGCGGCAGCCTCATCGCGCCCATCGCCCTGCACTGGTCGCTGAACGGACTCGGGGCGCTGGCGGCGGCCCTGGTCTGGCACCTCTCGACCTAGCGCACTCAGCGATCGTTGCGCCGCCTGGCGCGGAAGTCCCGATTCTTCAGCTTGTTCCCGCATGTCGCCATGTCGCACCAGGTTCCGCCGTGATTGCGCGAACGGTCGTAGAAGGCCCATTGGCAGTCGTCGTTCGCGCACGCCAACAGGTGCGCCCAGGTCCCGTCGCGCTGCGCGTCGGAGACGATGAGCAGCAGCGTCAACAGACGCGCCCGCACCGAATCCCCCACCGGCGCCAATCCCACCGCCCCGTCGTCGGTCACTGCCGCCTGCACCAGTTCGGAATGCGCGAGTTGGTGAAGTGGCGACACCAGTGCCGGGTCAGGAGCCTGGCCGTCCGTGCTCTGTTGCACCAAGGCGCGCAGGCCTTCTCGTACCCCGATCAGGGTCAGGAGATCGTCGTCGGTCGGCGTGCCGCCCGGCGCCAGCAGTTCGTTCGCCGTCATCCATGGGCCGGCGTCCTCTGCGGACGCCAGCCGGTCCAGGCCGGACTCGCGGTCGATGGTGTTGATCAGGCTCTGCACGCGCCGCAGGGGTTCGGGTGCGGGCTTTTTCTCTTCGTCTCCGAGCCACTTTGCCGGTTCCGATGACATGCGCCCAGTCTAGACCGTTCGTGACCGGTATTAAAGTTTTACTAGTCACTAGTGACCGGTGTAGTGTTCATACTAGTCATGAAGAGGAGAGGTTGAGATGACGTCACGACAGCAGGATTGGCTCGACGTGCTCGCGATGCTGTCCGTCGCGGGTCGCGACTCACGACAGACCGGCGATACGCCAGACCTGGGGCGAGCGAAGCGACGGGGGGATGCACCGTGGTCGGTGCTGTTTCGCGCCCGGTTGTTCGCCGCTCGTTACGACCGCCAGATCGAGAACGGTGTCAGCCCGGCCCCTGGTAGCCCGTTGGCCGTACACCGGATGCGACTGACCTCACCACGCGAACGCGACGACTTGGAGCGCGCATTGCGACTCGCCGTGCACGATGCCGACTTCGCCAGCCACTTCAACGCGCGCGTGCCGGTTCGCTCCGTCGCCGTGCACGATTGCGCAGAGGTCATCGACGCCGTGTGCGATCGACTGGCCGACCCGTTCCCGGTCCGCTCTCGCGGCATGGCCCGACTCCGGATCCTCTTGTCCGACGGGCGAGGTCCGCTGTACTGGCCCGGCCGCGGCACGCTCAATGCGGAGCTGCGCGGCGTGCTGGCGACGCTCTGATCAATCGACCGTCAGGACGGCAGCTCCCGCGATCCGGCCGCCGGCCAGATCGGCCAGGGCCCGGTCGGCGCGCGACATCGGATACCGCGGAGTGGTCACCGCGATGCGGTGACGACCGGCGAAGTCCAGGAACTCCCTGGCGTCGGCCCGGGTATTGGAGCTGACCGAACGGAGCTGGCGCTCCTGAAACAGATGGCGCTGATAATTCAGCTGGGGAATGTCGCTGAGATGGATTCCGGCGATGGCGAGCGTTCCGCCGCGGCCCAGCGCTTCGAGTGCGGGCAGCACCAGCTCGCCGACGGGCGCGAACAGGATCGCCGCGTCGAGCTCCACCGGCGGGCGGTCGTCGGCGCCCTGGGCGGATGCCGCGCCCAGCGCCATGGCCAGTTCCCTGGCATGTTCACCGCGCGTCATCACATGCACCTCGGCGCCCCTGGCGAGCGCGACCTGAGCGGTGATGTGCGCACTGCCGCCGAACCCGTAGATCCCGAGTCGGCCGCCCTCGGGCAGCTCGGCCCGCATCAGCGACCGGTAACCGATGATGCCCGCACACAGCAGTGGCGCCAGCTCGGCGTCGGTGTAGCCGCCCGGTAGCTGGTGCGCGAAAGCCGAAGGAACGGTTGCGAACTCGGCATATCCTCCGTCGGCGTCCCAGCCCGTGTAGCGGGACTGCGGACAGAGGTTCTCGCGGCCCCGCAGGCAGTACTGGCACTGTCCGCAGGTGTGTCGCAACCAGGCGATGCCGACCCGGTCGCCGACGGAGAAATCGGTTCCGGCCGCCGCGCCGGCGGCCACCACCTCGCCGACCACCTCGTGGCCGGGAATGACCCCGCTCCGGTGGACCGGTAGGTCACCCTCGGTGACGTGAAGGTCGGTGCGGCAGACACCGCACGCGGCGACCGCGACGAGCAGTTCGTCGGGCGCGGGCTCCGGCACCGGTGCATCGACGCGTTCCAGCGGACCGGTGCTCATCGGACCCGGGTGGCGCACCCGCCACGCCGACATCGTGCCGGAGGTGTTCACCGCAGCGAGCAGTCCGGTTCCGGCGGCACGTCGCTAGCGCTTTTGCACCATGCCGACGATCCACAGCAGGATCACCGACCCGATGATCGCGGTGAACAGCGTGAACCACCAGCCGCCCGCCGCGGTATCCAGGAAGAAACTCAGTAGGAAGCCGCCGATGAGAGCGCCGACGATCCCGATGACGATGTTCATCAGGATTCCCGAGCCGCCGCCCTTGACGATCTTGCCCGCGATCCAGCCGGCGAGGGCGCCGATGATGATGTAGCCGATCCATCCCACGCTGGTGAGCGTGGTGGATCTCGCGGCAAGGAACTCGGTAGCCGCAATCATGTCCATGACGAACCCCTGCCTGTCGCCGACTGATCCGGCGCAACCGCTGGATCACTTCCCGGTATACCCGCAGACGGTAACGATTGGGCTGCCGAAACGTGCACGATCGTCCTATGTCGAGCGGCCAGGGATCAGGCCGGGGGCAGCATCTCCGGCGGCGCATCGGTCACCGGCACCGGGACGCCGACGCCTGGCCGCGGCGCGGGTGCGTTGGGATCCGGCGGCGGTGCGTTCGGGTCCGGCGGAGGCGGCTCCGGCGGTGGTGGCGGCGTGAACGGTCGGATCGACTGCGCCAGTGTGGTGGCGGCGCCCTTGTCCACCGGGTTGGTGGCAGACCCGAGCCACACCACGAACCAGCGCTCGGGCGTCCGCTGGCCGCGCGGGGTGCCCGGCGCGGGCGTCGAACCGACCACGCCCGCCCAGATCTGGCCGGTGGGCTTGGTGGTGTCGGTGAACTTCACCTCGTAGTACGAGGCGGCGCCCGGCATGCCCGCGGCATCCAACGGAACGGTCTCCTGCGCGACGCGGGTTCCCGCGAAGGGCATGAAGAACTCGCCCATGTCGGAAGCCAGCCGAGTGGCTGCCTTGGTGTTGTCGGTCTCGGCGCCGGCGAACAGCTTGAGGTCCAACCGTCCGAGCAGCACGCTCGTGTCGCTCGGTGCCTTTTCGGTGCCCGCGGCAGGGATCTTCGTCAGCAATGCCTGGCCGTAGGACAGCTGGGTGGCGTCCGAAACCTTCCAGCCGGCGGGCACGACATAGCTGAAGCCGCCCGCCGCGTTGTCGACGCGGCCAGGCTCCGGCGGCGGAGGCACGGGTGCGTTCGGGTCCGGCGGTGGCGGCGGCGCATTGGGATCAGCCGGCGGTGGCGGCGGCGCATTGGGATCAGCCGGTGGCGGTGGGAACGGGGGCGCGGGAGCCGGCGGCGCAGGGGGCGGCGGTACCGGGTCGGCGTTCGCCGCCGTGCCGGGCAGGACGAGGGTCACCGCGGTCGCGGCCGTGACCGTCGCGATCGCCAGCTTCCTCGCCGTGCTCCAGCGGTGTCGTGGGATGGAGTCCGGCTGTTGCATGGGACGAAAATACCGTGTTACCGCCGTGACGCAAGTGTGAGTTGCTCTTAGAGTGTCTCTCTTGGAAATTGCTGTGCAAAAGAAAGCCGTGCCAACGGGATAGGAGCTTGATTGCTGGCATGACGAGGCCCCGGGCGGGGTCTGTGGGCCACGTCCCAGGGGTGTCGATGGTTGATCGCACGGACCGGCGGCACCGTTACGGCCGCGGATGAACGGTGATCTCCTGAGACTTCACCGCGAAGTAGACGCGCTGCCCTGGCGCCAGCCTCAGGTCGGTTGCGGACTCTACCGTGATGTCGGCCGCCAGCCCCGGGGCACCGTCGGGTTGCTCGTCGGTGCGCACGCGGATCGCGGGCCCCCGGCTGTCCAGCTCGGCCACCACGACCTCGACGGCGTTGCGCGGGCTGCCGTGCGGCTCGTCGCGGTATACCGCGACCGTCGAGGGCGCGAACACGGCCACGGCGGCATCCCCGGTACCGACGTCGTCGCCGACGACGCCGTGCCACGTCGTCCCCCAATTCGTCACGAGACTCCCGTCGGACCCGATTGACCCCGCCACCAGGTTCACCCCCGCGAAGCGCGCGCCGAAGAAGCTGCGCGGCTTCGCCAACACCTCCGCGGACGTGCCCGACTCGACTACCCGGCCGGCCTCCAGCACGAGCACGCGGTCGGCCAACGTGACGACGTCGAGCAGGTCATGGGTCACCAGTACGGCTGAGCGCCCGTCGCGCGCCAACACCTGGCGCAGCACCTTGCGCATCGAGGTCGCCACCGCCACGTCGAGACCGGTCAGCGGTTCGTCGAGGAGCAGTACGTCGGGATCGGCGGCCAGCGCGCGGGCGAGTGCGACGCGCTGAGCCTGCCCGCCGGAGAGTTGACGCGGCATCTTCTCGGCAAGTTCGCCGGCGTCCACCTCGTCGAGCCACCGCTGCGCTGCGGCGCGGGAGTCCTTGCGGCCGAGGTGCTTTCCGCTGCGCGGCCCGAAGGCGACGTTGGTCGCCACGTCCAGGTGCGGAAACAGCAGCGGATCCTGCATCAGCAGACCGATGCGCCGGGCGTGGGTGGCCACCAGGACTCCGGCGGACGTGTCGGTCAACACGCGATCGCCCACCCGCACCATGCCTGCGTCGGGCCCCACCAGGCCGGCGAGCACGTGCAGCACCGTCGACTTACCGGCCCCGTTGGGGCCGAGCACGGCCAACACCTCACCGGCCGCGACGCAGAACTCGACGTCCAGCCCGCGGCTCTCCACCACCGCCCGCAGGCGCACGCCGGTCACGACCCGTCACCACCCACCGACGCCACCCGCCTTCAGCGTGCGGCTACCGACGCCGATCACGACCACCGCGGCGACGAAGACGAGCAGCACCGAAAGGGCCACCGCCGCATCGGCGTCGCTCTCCCGTTGCAGATAGATCTCCAGCGGAAGCGTGCGGGTGACCCCCTCGCGCGAGCCCGCGAATGTCAGCGTCGCACCGAACTCGCCCAGCGATCGGGCGAAGGCCAGCACGGCGCCGGAGGCCAGGCCGGGTGCCAGCAGCGGCAGGGACACCCGCCACCACACCGTCGTCGGCCGCGCACCGAGCGTCGCCGCGACCACGTCGTAGTCGGCGCCCGCCGTGCGGGCGGCCCCCTCGATCGCGATGACCAGGAACGGCAGTGACACGAACGTCTGGGCCAGCACCACCGCCGCCGTCGTGAACGCGATCTGGATGCCTGCGGCGTCGAGATAGCGGCCGAGCAACCCGAGCCTGCCGAACGCGTAGAGCAACGCGATGCCGCCCACCACCGGCGGCAGCACTAGCGGAAGCAAGATCAGCGGCCGAATCCAGCGCACCCACCGGGAGTCGTTGCGAGCCAACACCAATGCCATCGGCACGCCCAACACGATGCACAGCACGGTGCTGACAGCCGCGGTCTTGATGCTGAGTTCGAGCGCGGTGAGTGACGATCGGCTGGTGATCAGCGACCAGAACTGCGCCCAGTCGACCTTGGCGGCCACGGCGACGAGGGGCAGGACGACGAAGATCGCCCCGGCGGCGGCGGGGAGGTACAGCCAGCGGGGCAACCCGGCCGAGCGCGTCACGGTCAAACCCTAGGACACCCAAGGTCACGGGTTCGCGTTGTCCGCGTGGCGAGTTTCGCCAGCTAGCTACTGTCCAGTAACATGACTGCGGACTCGCTGGGTTCAGCGTCGAACACGAGGAGGTCTTGGTGATGGATGTGCTGCTCACCGGCGGCGATACCGAGCTCGGTCGCTCCATCGCGGAGGGTTTCCGCGACGCGGGACATCGAGTGGTGATCGCCGGCGCCCGCCGAGACGACCTGGAGGTCGCCGCCAAGGAGTTGGACGTCGACTCGATCGTTTTCGACAACACCGATGCGGCCAGCCTTGAAGAGGTCCGCGGGCTCTTCCCCCACCACCTCGACACCATCGTGAACGTGCCTGCGCCGCACTGGAATTCCGGCGACCCGCGCACCTACACGTTGGCCGACCGCGCCGCGGCCTGGCGCACCGCCCTTGACGCCACCATGCTGTCCACGGTGCTCACCGTGCAGATCCTCGGCGACCATCTGCGCTCCGGCGGGTCGATCGTCAGCGTCGTCGCCGACAACCCGGCCGAGGGCAGCCCGGAGTCGGCGATCAAGGCTGCACTGTCGAACTGGACCGCGGGACAGGCCGGCCACTTCGGCATCCGGGGCATCACGGTGAACGCCGTAGCGTCGGGTCGGGGCGCCGAGCCCGGTTACGACGGCATCCCCACCACGCCGCCGTCGGTGGCCGCAGAGATCACCCGGCTGGCGCTGTTCCTCACCACCCCGGCGGCGCGGCACATCACCGGCCAGACGCTGCACGTGAGTCACGGCGCGCTCGCCAACTTCGGCTGAGGTTGTTCCCCGGTTCGCGGATAGCGAAACGGGGTTACGGTTCCGTTTAACCGTGGCTAGGGTCGATCGGGTGACGATTCGACTCGCACTTCAGATCCCGAACTTCTCCTACGGCACCGGCGTCAACGAACTCTTCCCCACCGTCATCGCGCAGGCGCAGGAAGCGGACAAGGCGGGTTTCGACACCGTCTTCTTGATGGACCACTTCTATCAGCTGCCCATGCTGGGCACCCCTGACCAGCCGATGCTGGAGGCCTACACGGCACTCGGCGGACTGGCGACGGTCACCGAGAACGTGCAACTCGGGACTCTCGTCACCGGCAACAGCTACCGCAACCCGACGGTCTTGGCGAAGGCCATCACGACCCTCGACGTGATGAGCCAGGGCCGCGCGGTCCTCGGGATCGGGACGGGCTGGTTCGAACTCGAACACGACTCGCTCGGCTTCGACTTCGGCACCTTCACCGACCGGTTCAACAAGCTCGACGAGGCCTTGGAGATCATCCTGCCGATGCTCAAGGGCGAACGACCCACCTTCTCCGGCAAGTACTACCGCACCATCGAGGCGATGGCCGAACCCCGCTTCCGCGACCACATTCCGCTGTTGATCGGCGGTAGTGGCGAGAAGAAGACCATTCCACTGGCGGCCCGCTACTTCGACCACCTCAACGTGATCGCCGGCTTCGACGAGCTGCCCCGCAAGCTGCAGGTCGTCCGCGAGAGTTGCGAGAAGATCGGGCGCGACCCGGCCACGCTGGAGACCAGCATGCTGGTGATCGCCATCATCGACGAGAACCTCACCCTCGACGCGGTTCCGGAGGAAATACGTCAACAGGCGGCCGTGGGCAGCGTCGACCAAGTGGCCGAGCAGATCAAGACCAAGGTGCTCGACGTCGGCATCGACGGCGTCGTGATCAGCCCGGTCACGTCCATCGGCGGCTACCAGCCGGGCGTCATCACCGCGGTCGCGGAGAAGCTCAAACCGCTGATCACCGGGTGAACATCGGGTGCGGTGGGGCATCTCACCGCGCTGCCGGGATACCTCCCGACTAACCTATTGGTTGTACTGAGTAGGTTTTCGCGCGCGAGGAGTAGCAATGAGCCACCCCGGAGCTACGGCAACGGATCAGCACAAAGTCGTCATCATCGGTTCGGGTTTCGGTGGGCTGAATGCCGCCCAGGCCCTCAAGCGCACTGACGTCGACATCAAGCTGATCGCGCGGACCACCCACCACCTGTTCCAGCCGCTGCTGTACCAGGTGGCCACCGGCATCATCTCGGAAGGCGAGATCGCGCCGCCCACCCGACTGATCCTGCGCAAGCAGGAGAACACGCAGGTGCTCCTCGGCGACGTCACGCACATCGATCTCGAGAAGAAGACGGTCGATTCGGTGTTGCTGGGACACACCTATTGCACGCCGTACGACAGCCTGATCATCGCGGCAGGCGCGGGCCAGTCGTACTTCGGCAACGACCACTTCGCCGAGTTCGCCCCCGGCATGAAGTCGATCGACGACGCGCTGGAACTCCGTGGCCGGATCCTCGGCGCCTTCGAGCAGGCCGAGCGGTCCAGTGATCCGGAGCGCCGCAACAAGCTGTTGACGTTCGTCGTCGTCGGCGCGGGCCCCACCGGGGTCGAGATGGCAGGCCAGATCGCCGAGCTCGCCGATCAGACCCTGAAGGGCAGCTTCCGCCTCATCGACCCGACCGAGGCTCACGTCATCCTGCTGGACGCCGCGCCCGCCGTGCTTCCGCCGATGGGCGTGAAGCTGGGCCTCAAGGCGAAGGCCCGGCTGGAGAAGATGGGCGTCGAGATCCAGCTGAACGCGATGGTCACCGACGTCGACCGGAACGGCATTACCGTGAAGGACACCGACGGCACCATCCGTCGCATCGAGTCCGCGTGCAAGGTGTGGTCGGCCGGCGTGTCGGCCAGCCCGCTTGGCCGTGATCTGGCCGAGCAGTCCGAAACCGAGATCGATCGCGCGGGCCGGGTGAAGGTGAATCCCGATCTGTCGATCCCCGGTAACCCCAACGTGTTCGTCGTCGGCGACATGGCGTTCGTCGAGGGTGTGCCTGGCATGGCGCAGGGCGCCATCCAGGGCGCCAAGTACGTGGCGAAGATCATCCAGAACGAGGTCAAGGCGCGCGAACACGGCACCGTCCCGAAGCCCCGCGAGCCGTTCAAGTACTTCGACAAGGGTTCGATGGCAACGGTCTCGAAGTACAACGCGGTCGCACAGGTCGGCAAGCTGGAGTTCGGTGGCTTCATCGCCTGGCTGGCGTGGTTGGGCCTGCACCTGATCTACCTCGTCGGCTTCAGGACCAAGATTGCGACTCTGTTGTCCTGGGCGGTGACGTTCCTCAGCCGCAACCGCGGTCAGCTCACCATCACTGAACAGCAGGCGTACGCGCGCACCAGGATCGAGCAGCTGCAGGACATGGCTGCCGCGGTGAAGGATACCGAGAGGGCGGCCTCCTAGGGCTCCAGGCGCTCACCCTGCCAGGTGGCCAGGCAGCCGCCCGCGGCGAGTTCGAGCAGCGTACCGGTGGCGTCGAATGTCGGGTCGGGGTAGCGCAATTCGCTGACACAGGCCATTGGCGTACCGAGTTCGTCGTCGGTCACCGAGCCGGCGCCCAGTTCCACGCGGTGTCGCAGCAGCGGTGCGCCGTCGACGTCGGCGTGCATCGAGCCCGACCAGAACCCTTGCCGTTCATAGGATCTGCCGATCTGAACTCGCTCGCGCAGCCGCGCGCGGCCGTGCCCGGTCAGGGTCAGCCGGATCGTGCTGAGGTGACGTGCCTGGCCGGCCACGATGGTGGGCTGCGGGTCGAGGTCGAGGTCGCCCGCCACCGCCAGGTCCCAACTGGCCCGCGACTCCATGGTGGCGGTACCCGGCATCGCCATGGTCGCCGCGGCGCTGCGCACCCGCAGCCGCGCACCGGGTTCGACCACCACCCGCACCCTGATGGTGTCCCCGCCCAGCGGCGTCGCTGCCGCCGACACCAGATGCACGGTGTCGGCGTCCGTGCGACGGGCGGCCACCCCTCCCGCGCACTCGATGCTGGGGGCGCGGTCGGGGCGTGCAACGATCAGGACGTCGGAGAGCATTGTGCGCGAGGACCACTACACCGGCACGCGTAGTTGCTGATGCACCCAGCCGAGGACGGGCGCCGCCGTCGGGTCGTCGGTAAGCGAGATCAACACCGTCGGACGGTTGTTGCGCACCGCGGCCGCATCACGACGCATCACCTCCAGATCGGCGCCCACCAGCGGAGCCAGATCGGTCTTGTTGATCACCAGTAGATCCGAGTAGGTCACGCCTGGGCCGCCCTTGCGCGGCACCTTGTCGCCACCGGCCACGTCGACGACGAAGATCTGCGCGTCCACCAGACCCGACGAGAAGGTGGCGGTGAGGTTGTCGCCACCGGACTCGACGAGGATGAGGTCGAGGGCGTCGTTGCCCGCGATCAGGTCGTCGATGGCGTCCAGGTTGGCGGTGATGTCGTCGCGGATCGCGGTGTGGGGGCAACCGCCGGTCTGCACGGCGGCGATGCGCGCGTCGGGAAGCACGGCGTGCCTGCGCAGGAAGTCGGCGTCCTCGGTGGTGTAGATGTCGTTGGTCAGCACCGCCAGCGACAACTCGTCGCGCAACTGTCGGCACAACGCGGCCACCAGTGCGGTCTTGCCGGAGCCGACCGGGCCGCCGATGCCGATGCGCAGCGGCTCGCCGGCCTGCCTGACCCGACGGGGCCGCTCGCTGTGGGTGTGTGGCTCACCGTCGAGCAGATGTGGTGGCATGGTGCACCTTTCGGGAGAAAACCTTCACGAGACGAAGAGCGGGCGGTCGCGTTGGGCGTGGCGCTGGGCCAGCGCGTCGAGTAGCGGATCGGACAGGTCGGCGAGTTCCTTGACCGCCTCCGCGGCGGTTTGGTCACACAGCGGCGACAGCTCGAAGGTCACCGCCGCCACGTCACCTGGGTCGAGCGCCAGCAGTCGTTGCGCCGCCGTCGCCGACCCGGTCATGGTCGTGTACACCACCGACAGGGCGGTCTGTTCCGGCACCAGACCGCTGGCCACGCCGACCTGACCGGCTGCCACGGCCAGATGGGGTTTGACGCCGATGGCGGCCCAGTCCCGTTCCGGCCACACCTTCCGGGCCAGCCGGGTCAGGCCTCTCCCCTGCGCCCGGGATGCGCTGCGCGCGGCGGGAGCCGGCGTGCGCGCGTCGGTTTCACGGTCGGCATCGCCGACGCTCAGCGTGCCCGCGTGTACGGCGGCGGCCAGCGATGCGGTGACCAGACCGCTGGTGCGGATGCGGCGGCGCAGGAAGGCCCCCAGCGTCGTCAGGTCCACGACAAGACCGCTCGTCACGGCCTCCTCGACACCGCCGGAGTGGACGTGGCCACCGGTCGGCAGCCGGGAGTCGGACAAGGCGAGCAACACCGCCAAACTGGACATCAGAACAGAAAGTAGCGCTGCGCCATCGGCAGTTCGACGGCAGGCTGCTCCTCCCACACCTCGCCGTCGATGTGCACGGTGAACGTGTCGGGGTCGACCTCGATGTGCGGGACGGCCTGGTTGAGGGGCATGTCGGCCTTTCCGACCATGCGGACGTCGCCGACGGCGACCAGCCTGCGGTTGACCGCGAGCCGGTCGGCAAGGCCGTCCTCGATGGCTTGCGGCGCCACGAAGTGCACCGACGTGGCCGCCGCCGCAGCGGGCGACGCGCCGAACATCGGTCGCGGCAGCACCGGTTGTGGCGTGGGGATCGATGCGTTCGCGTCACCCATCGCCGCCCACGCGATCATGCCGCCCTTGATCACCGCGTGCGGGCGCACGCCGAAGAAGGCGGGCTCCCACAGCACCAGATCGGCGAGCTTGCCGACCTCCACCGAACCGACCTCGTGATCGAGACCGTGTGCGACCGCGGGACAGATCGTGTACTTCGCGACGTAGCGGCGAACGCGGTTGTTGTCCGCCGCGCCGTCACCCTCCAGCGCGCCGCGGCGCCGCTTCATCACGTGCGCGGTCTGCCAGGTGCGCAGCACCACCTCGCCGATCCGGCCCATCGCCTGCGCATCGCTGCCGATCATCGAGATCGCACCGATGTCGTGGAGCAGGTCCTCGGCGGCGATCGTGGACGGCCGGATCCGGCTCTCGGCGAACGCCAGATCCTCTGGCACGCTGGGGTTGAGGTGGTGACACACCATCAGCATGTCGAGGTGTTCGTCGAGGGTGTTGACGGTGTGCGGGCGGGTCGGGTTGGTGGAACTGGGCAATACGTTCGGCTGCGACACCACCGTGATGATGTCGGGCGCGTGGCCGCCGCCTGCACCCTCGGTGTGATAGGCGTGGATGGCGCGGCCGTTGATCGCGGCGAGGGTGTCCTCGACGAAGCCGGCCTCGTTGAGGGTGTCGGAGTGGAGATTCACCTGGACGCCCGCGGCTTCGGCGACGGTCAGGCATGCGTCGATCGCGGCCGGGGTGGTGCCCCAGTCCTCGTGCAGCTTGAAACCCGCTGCGCCGGCTCGTAGTTGTTCCCACATGGCGGCCGGGTTGACGGTATTGCCTTTGCCCAATAGCGCGACGTTCAGCGGCCAGGTGTCCAGCGCCTCCAGCATGCGGGCCAGATGCCAGGCGCCGGGCGTCACGGTGGTGGCCTTGCTGCCCTCGGCAGGCCCGGTACCGCCCGCGATGATCGTGGTGATGCCGCCGCCGAGTGCCTCTTCCATGATCTGTGGGCAGATCAGGTGGACGTGGCAGTCGATGGCGCCTGCGGTGAGGATGCGGCCGTTGCCGGAGATGACCTCGGTGGAGGGCCCGACCACCAGGTCCGCGTGCACTCCGGACATGATGTCGGGGTTGCCCGCCTTGCCGATGCCGGTGATGCGCCCGTCGCGGATGCCGACGTCGGCCTTGATGATTCCCCAGTGATCGATGATGATCGCGCCGGTGATGACGGTGTCGGGCGTGCCGTCGGCGCGGGTGGCCCTGGACTGCCCCATCGACTCGCGCAGCACCTTGCCGCCGCCGAACACGGCCTCGTCGCCCGCCAGTCCGGGGCCGCCGCTGCGGTCCTCGGTGATCTCGATGAACAGGTCGGTGTCGGCGAGGCGGATCCGGTCACCGGTGGTGGGACCGAAGAGTGCGGCGTAGCGCGCGCGGGAGAGCTCGCTCACGAGGCATCCAACTTTCCTGGCGGCGTCAGGGACAGCCCGTGCACCTCGCGGGTGCCGCCCAGCGGAACCAGCGAAACGTGCTGGGCCACCCCCGGCTCGAAGCGCACCGCGGTGCCCGCCGGGATGTCGAGTCGATGACCGTGCGCGGCGGCGCGGTCGAATTCCAGTGCCGTGTTGGCCTGCGGCAGGTGTACGTGACTGCCGACCTGGACGGGGCGGTCCCCGGTGTTGACCACGTTGAGCGCGAGCCGCTCGGCGCCTTCGTTGATCGTGATGTCGCCGTCGCCGTAGACGATCTCTCCAGGAATCATGGCCGCCTCACGCGATCGGGTGGTGGACGGTGACGAGCTTGGTGCCGTCCGGGAAGGTGGCTTCGACCTGGACGTCGTAGAGCATCTCTGGCACACCCTCCATCACCTCGTCGCGGCCGAGCACCTCGCGACCGCTGGCCATCAACTCGGCCACCGTGCGGCCGTCGCGGGCGCCCTCGAGCAGGTGGTCGGTGATCACCGCGACCGCTTCGGGATGGTTCAGGCGCAGACCGCGCGCCTGCCTGCGACGGGCGAGTTCGGCCGCGTAGGAGATGAGCAGTCGGTCCTGCTCGTGCGGGGACAAGCGCATAAGCCGCGATCCTGCCACGGCAGGCGGCAGTCAGCAGCGCACAAGATGCGGCTGAGCGCCTGGTCGTGTGGCTAGGCCTCGTTCGGCAGGTTCTGCAGCCGGACCTGACCGCGCGCGACGACGCGGTCGTTCGTGTCGGTGATGGAGATGAGCCAGAGCTGTTGCCGTCGGCCGCGGTGGATCGGGGTGGAGACCGCCGTGACCATTCCCGCGGTGATGGCCCGAAGGAAGTCCGTGTTGTTGTTCACCCCCACGACCTTGTCTCCGGCACCGTTGGCCTTGAGCCAGGCCGCTGCCGAGATGCTGGCCACGCTCTCCACGATGGAGCAGTAGACGCCGCCGTGCACGATGCCGTACGGCTGGAGCAGCTTGTCGGTGATGATCAGTTGCGCCGTGGCCCCGTCGGGGGTCACGTCCAGATAGGTCAGGCCGATTTCGGTGTCGAATCCAGCGCCGAAGTCCGCTGTCACGTTCGTCGTCACGGAACTGTGTCTACACGCCGGAGTTCGTCCGCGGTGTGCTGGGTCCGGCGTTATCGTCGACCATGGCCAAAAGTGTCAAGGATTTAGTCGCTGCCGCGAACGCCGTGGTGCCCCGCATCACGCCGGCGCAGGCTCAGGCGATGATCGCCGAGGGCAACACGCTGGTCGTCGACGTCAGGGACGCGCAAGAAGTGGAGAAGAGCGGCAAGATCGCTGGCGCAGTCCACGTGCCGCGCGGAATGCTGGAATTCCGCGCTGACTCCGAGTCGCCGTACCACGACCCGCACTTTGCACCGGACAAGACGGTGATCGTGTACTGCGCGTCCGGCGGCCGCGCGGCGCTGTCCGGGCAGGCGCTCAAGGAGCTGGGTTACCGCGAGGTCCACAACCTGGGCGGGTTCGGTGATTGGGTGGAAAGCGGCGGCGCCGTTGACAAGCCGCAGGGTTGACCGCATTTCGGCGAAGAACACGTGAAATGCGGTCGGGCCCCGCACACGATGTGTACGGGGCCCGACCTCGAGTGGACCGGGGGTCTCTGCAGCCCTCAGGACTCCGGCTCGGTCCGGTGGTTTCTCCGATGATTCATTGACGTCTTCGTTGCGTTCCTATCGTTAACAATAGGCAAGGCTGCCCTAATTTAGCAAGACCTAACTTGCGAGTGTTCTGGTCGATCCGCGAACCGGCGCACCGAAGCCCACCAACGCGTCGAGCACGGCCTGACCCCGACGCATGCTGGTCAGTTCGCTGGACCCTGCCATCAACGGCACCTGGGTAGCGGCGCTGACCACGGCGGCGCCGACGATGTGCCACATCGCGGCGACCGACAACGCGCCGCCGCAGACCTCGAAGAGCTTGTCGAACAACGGTTCCAGCGCGCGGTGGCTGCGGTGGGCGGCCCAGGTGGTCAATGCCGCCTCATTAGGCAGCGCCACGATGCGATCGCGTCCGGGATGGCGCCGTCGTAGCCCCGCGCGGCCGCCGAAGTACGGGTCGTCCGGCAGCACGCGCAGCGTCGGGTCGACCACGCCGACCCAGTCGATCGCACCCTCGGAGTCGACGTGCACCCAGAGGTTCTCCAGCCCGGTGTCCCAGGCCCGCCCCTCGAGCACCAGCAGCGGTATCACCCGGCCGATGACGACGTGTGACAAAGTCGCGGCCAACTGCTGCGCGACGGCGGTGCGACTTTCGGTCTCCGCGGCCGCCGCGGCGAACATGTCCCGGAGTCGGTCGGTGCCGAGCACGTCGGACACCGGCCACCAGCGCCTGCGCGTCAGGTCGCCCATCACGGCCACGCCGTAGACGCGCGGACACTCCGGATACAACTCGCGCAGTCTGCGGCTGGACTCGTGCAGGGGCAGCGTCCGACTGATCGCCATCCGGGCGATCAGGGGGTCGTCGACCACGACGGTCATGTACACCTCCGTAGTAAGTTAGGTTAGCCTTACTATAGAGAGCGTAACGGGCAGCGAAACACCTTGTGACTGGGCTCACAACGACCGGAGAAACGGGTGTTTACCGGCGTCGGCGCCCCCATTGACGACGCTCGGACGCGGTCGTTGGATACGACACACGGTAGTAAGCCCGTAGTACCCTGAATTCAGTGCCCAGGAGAGTGAACGAAACATGGCGAAGATGACGCGACTCGGGGAACTCGAACGCGAGGTGATGGACCATCTGTGGTCATCGCGCGAACCCCAGACCGTGCGTCAGGTGCACGAGGCGCTGTCCGCGCGGCGCGATCTGGCCTACACGACGATCATGACGGTCCTGCAGCGGCTGGCTAAGAAGAATCTGGTTGTTCAGCATCGCGACGACCGGGCGCATCGGTACGCCGCGACCCACGGCCGCGACGTGCTGGTCGCAGGGCTCATGGTGGACGCGCTCGACCAGGCCTCGGACTCCGGTAGCCGCGAGTCGGCGCTGGTGCACTTCGTCGAGCGGGTGGGGGCCGACGAGGCCGCCGCCCTGCGACGCGCACTGGCCGAACTGGAAGACAAGCATCGAACCGGCCCGCCCACTGGCGATCCGGGCACCGCCTGAGGGACACTAATGGGGTGTCCGCGCTGGCCTTCACCATCGTCGCGTTGGTCCTCGTCGGACCGGTGCCGGCGCTGCTGGCCAGAGCGTCGTGGCCGCTGCGTGCGCCACGTGCGGCCGTCGTGCTGTGGCAGTCGATCGCAGTCGCCGCAGTGCTCTCCGCGTTCAGCGCCGGAATCGCGATTGCCAGCCGGCTCTTCGTACCTGGTCCCGACGGGCGCCCGTCCGCGACGATCACCAGCGAGATAGCGGTCCTCGGCTGGCCGCTGTGGTGCATCTACGTCGTCGTGTTCGCGCTGACGCTGGTCGTCGGCGGCCGCCTGCTCGTCGCCGTGGTCCAGGTCGCCATCGCGACCCGGCGCAGGCGCGCCCACCACCGGATGCTCGTCGACCTGCTCGGCAGCTCGCGCGATGCCGCTCCCGAGGTCTGTACGCGGGCCAGCGGCCTGCGCATCCTGGACGTGAAGCAACCGCTGGCCTACTGCCTGCCCGGGGTCCGCAGCCGCGTCGTGGTCAGTCTTGGCACCCTCACCACCCTGGCCGACAGCGAGATCGCCGCCATCCTGAGCCACGAGCAGGCGCACCTTCGTGCCCGTCATGACCTCGTCCTCGAGATGTTCACCGCGGTACACGCCGCGTTCCCCCGCTTCGTCCGCAGCGCCAGCGCGCTGGACGCCGTGCGGTTGCTCATCGAACTGCTCGCCGACGACGCCGCGGTGCGTGCCGCCGGACCGACGTCCCTGGCCCGTGCCCTCGTCGCGTGCGCTTCGGGGCGAACCCCGTCCGGCGCGCTGGCCGCAGGCGGCCCCACCACCGTCATCCGCGTGCGCAGGCTCGGCGGTAGGCCCAACAGCGTGCCGTTCGCCATCACCGCATACCTGGCTGCCGCCGCAGTGGTCATCGTGCCGACCATCGCATTCGCGGTGCCGTGGCTCACCGAGCTGCAGAGGCTCTTCGCCGCATAGCGTCAAACTCCCGGTGCCACAACCAAACAACGAAAGGCTGCCTGTGAGCTCGTCTGAAACCTCCGCCACCGCCCAGATCGGGGTCACCGGCCTGGCCGTGATGGGCTCCAACATCGCACGCAACTTCGCCCACCACGGCTACACCGTCGCACTGCACAACCGCTCGGTCGCCAAGACCGATGCGCTGCTCGAAGCGCACGGCTCCGAGGGCAAGTTCGTGCGCAGCGAGACGATCCCGGAATTCCGTGCCGCACTGGAGAAGCCGCGCCGCGTGCTGATCATGGTCAAGGCAGGCGACCCCACCGATGCCGTCATCAACGAGCTCGCCGACGCGATGGAGGAAGGCGACATCATCATCGACGGCGGCAACTCG
>NZ_JAVRPS010000363.1:0-2997 GCF_032162105.1 Mycobacterium sp.
GCAGCTCGCCGACCTGATCGGCGGACTGATCGGATCGTCGGAGGATGCGCTACCCGACCCGCAGGAGCTCAACCCGCCCGACGAGACCGACGAGATCGACGAGCCGGACGATGATCCCGACGAGGAAGCCGAGACCGAACCCGCGGACGCCGCAGACGAATCCGCGCCCGACGAGGACCCGGCTCCACCCGACGAACCGGAACCCGTACCACCGGAGCCTGCCGCGACACCCGTCCCACCGCCGCCCGATCCCGCTCCGCCGATCCCGCCTGCCGTCCCGGAGGCGCTTCCCGTCGAGCGGACGCCGTGCGAGATCGCCGCCGACGAGCTGCCACAGGTGGGCGAGTGAGGTCAGATGGTCTCGTCGCGGCACGCCAACGCCGCCGCCACGAAGGCGTCGCGGGCCGGGTTCGCCGTCGCGGCATCCCAGATCAGCGTGACCTGGCCCGGGGCGATGTCCTCGATCGGAACCACCCGCACGTCGGGGCGACGGTAGAAGGCGGTGGTCGAGCGGGGCAGGATGACGAACCCTTCCTGCGCGGCAACGCGTTCCAGCTTCTCCTCCACGGTCGCCGCCATCTTGGCTGTGGATGCATTGCGCTGCTCGGCGGTCGCGACCGCGTACCACTCCGGAACGGTGCTCGGGTCCTGCAGCAGTCTGCGCGTGCCGAGGTCGGCGAGCCGCACCGACGCTTGCGACGCGAACGGGTCGTCGCTGTGCAACAGCGCAACCCGCGGCTCCTCGAGAAGCGCGGCGGTGCCCAGCCCGTGGTGATCGATCGGCTCGCGGGCGTACACCACGTCGGCGTCCCCGCGCCGGACCACGTCGATCTGGTCGGCCCACCCCACCTGGATCACCCGGGCATGACACGACGGTTCTGCGGCTTCGAACTTGCGTACCGCCGCCGTCGCCAAGAGTCCCGGCATGACCCCGACGACCACCGTCACCGTCGGTGACTTGGCCCGAACCAGCCTCTCCTGCAAGGCCTTCGACTCGCGCAACATGAACCGGGCATCCTCGAGAAGTTGGGTGCCCGCGGCCGTCAACTCGGTGCCGCGGGAGTCGCGAAAGAACAACCGGGCCCCGAGCTCGTCCTCGAACGCGCGGATCTGACGAGACAACACCGGCTGGGCGATGTGCAGGCGCCGCGCCGCCCGGCCGAAGTTCAACTCCTCGGCCACCGCGACGAAGTACCTCAGCTTGCGCATGTCGAGGTCCGAATTCGTCATACCTTGAGGGTATCGCGAAACGACGAAAAGAGTCTTTGACGATGTTCAACGGGCGGGCGGACCGTGGAGGCATGAGTCTGAAGAACACCCGAGTCCTCGTCATCGGCGGCACCTCCGGCATCGGCCTTGGCGTCGCGACCGCCGTCGCCGAACGGGGCGGCACCCCGATCGTGGCGTCGCGTCGTCAGTCCAGTGTCGACCGTGCACTCGCGCATCTGCCAGAAGGTGCCCGCGGCGCCACCGTCGACCTCACCGACGAGGCGTCGCTGGATCAACTCGCGCGCAGCGTCGGCGACATCGACCACTTGGCGTTCACCGCGGGAGAGTCACTCGAGCTGGCGAGCCTGGCCGACCTGACGCCTGCGCGCATCACCGGCTTCTTCCAGACCCGCTTCGTCGGCGCGCTCAGTGCGGTGCGGACGTTCGCACCGCGCATCACCGAAGGCGGATCCATCACGCTCACCAGCGGCACCGCCGCCGAGCAGCCGGGATTCGGCGCCCTGCCGGTGAGCGTGTGTGGCGCGATGAACGCGTTGACCACCGCACTCGCCGTCGAGCTGGCACCGATCCGGGTCAACGCGATCGCGCCGGGGGTGGTGCGCACCCCGCTGTGGGATGTGATGGCCGAAGTCGACCGTCACGCGATGTACAGCCAAGCGGCGCAAGAACTTCCGCTCGGCCGCATCGGTGAGGTCGACGACGTGGCGCTGGCCTACGTGTATTGCATGGAGCAGGCCTTCGGCACCGGCGTCGTACTCAAGGTCGACGGCGGCACCGTACTGGTCTAGCGGCCGCGCGATCCGCCCGAGCGACTCGACGTCGTGGTGTAGGAACGCAGCTCTCCGCCTCGTGAACGGTTGCCGCGCCCGGACCGATTGCCGCCACCCGTGCGGGGGCTCGCTGCCGACCGACCGCTGCCACCGCCGTGGCTACGCTGCCTCTGGGGCTGCGAGGCCGGAGCCTCGAGGATCAGCGGTTCGCCGAACTTGCGTTCGCCAGGCGCGATCTCCTGCAGCACAGGGTGCGAGGCGCCGCTGAACCGGGTGATCGTAGGCTTGACGCCGGCCTTGCGGGTCAGGGTGCGGACGTCGGACACCTGCGAGTCGATCATCAGCGTCACCACGGTGCCCTCGGCGCCGGCGCGGGCCGTGCGGCCCGAGCGGTGCAGGTACGCCTTGTGTTCCACTGGCGGGTCCGCGTGAATGACCAGGCTGACGTCGTCGACGTGGATGCCACGCGCGGCGATGTCGGTGGCGACCAGCACCGCGGCCGAACCGTCGGAGAAGGCTGCGAGGTTGCGGGTACGTGCATTCTGAGACAGGTTGCCGTGCAACTCAACCGCAGGTACGCCCCGCGAATTCAGCTTGCGGGCAAGACCCTTCGCGCCGTGCTTGGTGCGGGCGAACATGATGGTGCGGCCCGGCGCTGCAGCGAGGTCGGTGAGGACGTCGATGCGGGCCGCGTTGTCGACGTGCAGCACGTGGTGAACCATCTCGGACACCGGCGACTGCTCGGAATCGACGCTGTGCACCACCGGATTGTGCAGGTAGCGCTTGATCAGCACGTCGACCCCGCCGTCAAGCGTGGCGGAGAACAGCATCCGTTGGCCGTCCTTGGGCGTCTTGTCCATCAGTCGCTTGACCGGGGGCAGGAAGCCGAGATCGGCCATGTGGTCGGCCTCGTCGAGCACGGTGATCTCCACCGCGGACAGGTCGGCGTGGCGGGACTGCATGTGGTCCTCGAGCCGGCCGGGGCAGGCGATGACGA
>NZ_JAVRPS010000364.1:0-4603 GCF_032162105.1 Mycobacterium sp.
AGAGTTGCCGCCCGGACAAGCGGGCGAAATCTATTACGACGGTGGATATTCCTTCACTTACCTCAAGGACGAGGCGAAAACGTCGGCTGCGCGCAATGCACACGGCTGGGTCACGGTGGGCGACGTCGGCTACCTCGATGTCGACGGCTACCTCTACCTCACCGACCGCAGGCACCACATGATCATCTCGGGCGGAGTGAACATCTACCCGCAGGAGGCTGAAGATCTTCTGATCACCCATCCGCGGGTGCTCGACGCCGCGGTGTTCGGCATCCCGGACGACGACATGGGGCAGTCCGTCAAGGGCGTGGTGCAGACCGTTGACCCGGCCGACGCCACCGACGAGTTCGCCGCGGAGTTGTTCGACTGGCTACGAAACCAGCTGGCGCACTACAAGTGTCCGCGGTCGCTCTCGTTCGAGGCGCAGCTGCCCCGCACTGACACCGGCAAGCTGTACAAACAGCAGCTTGTCGGCAGGTACTCGCCGAAGGGGTAGCGGTTTCAGCCCAACTTCAGCGGTAGGCGCTCCAGCCCGAAGGTGTTCGCGGGGAACACGATATGAGGTTCGTAGCCGGCTTCGACCGAGAAGTCGGGGATGCGCTGCAGCCATTCGCGCACGATGAGCGTCAGTTCCATGCGCGCCAGGTGTGAGCCCAGGCAGCGGTGGGGTCCGCCGCCGAAGCCCCAGTGCCGGTGCACCTTTCCGTCCATCACCACGCCATTGGTCGAGATCTCGTCGCTGTCGTCCCGGTTGATCGCGCCGATGCACAGCCGCACCTGGGTGTCAGGGGGCAGGGTGATGTCCCCGATGGTGACCTCGGCGGTGGTGACCCGGGGGAGCATTGGCGCAGGCGGTTCCAACCGGACGATCTCCTCGACGAACACGCTCATCTGGTCGGGATCGTCGCGCAGCGTGGCCCGCAAACCTGGATTGCGGGCGAGTTCCAGCAGGGCTGCCGTCATCGCCGCGGTGACGGTGTCTAGCCCGGCAAGTACGAACAGATAGCTCAGGCCGATCGCCTCGGAGTCGTCGAGGGCATCCTCGCCTGTGAGCAACTGGGAGAGGATGTCTGGTCCCGGGTCGGCGCGTCGCTCGTTGATGGCCTCGGTGAGGTAGCCGAACAGTTCGAGTGCCGGTGTGAGGTCGGCCCCCTCGAGCGACGGCGCATCCGCCAGCGCGATGACCGAGTCCTTCCACGCGATGAGGCGGTCGCGGTCCTCCAGGGGCAGTCCGAACAGCGTCAGGAACACCTGCGAGGGGTAGGGAATCGCGACGTCGGCCACCACTTCGCACTCACCCTTCGTGACGACGTCGTCGATGATGTCGATGGCCTGCTTCTGCAATGCCGGCAACATCTCCGCCAGGGTGTGCGGGCTGAAGAACGGTTGCAGCATCTTGCGGAACCGGGTGTGCTCGGGTGGGTCGAATGCGATCGGCACCAGCGGGAGCGGGCTGCCAAGCACGTCGAAGGCCTTCTTGGACGAGAAGAGCTCGGGATTCCGCAGCGCAGACAGCACATCGTCGCGGTGGCTCAGGTAGAACCAGCCGTCGACGAACACCACCCGCCCGGCGTCGCGCAGGGTCTTCCACCCGACGCTACGGTCGGCCGCCATCGGCAGGCCGGCAAAGGAGAGTTCGGGTGCGCCAAGGGTTTCCACGTGTTCTCCTAGGGGTTAGAACGCCGACCGGTGCAAGCCACCGTCGACTTCGATCCAACTGCCGGTGAGATATCCGGCAGATTCCGAGCACAGGTACGCGATGAGCGAGGCGATCTCGCGCGGCTTGCCCATGCGGGCTGCGGGGACGCGGGCCTGGGTGAGCATGAAATCGCGCCGCTCCTGCTCGGTGCTCGCGCCGAGATGCTGCTGCAAGTAGGCCAGCGCGTTCTCGGTCTCGATCCAGCCGGGCGCGACGGTGTTGACGGTGATGCCGTGCTGGGCGTACTCGTCGGACACGGTCTTGAGTAGGCCGATGGTCGATGGCCTGCTGGTGTTGGCCACTGCGTGGTGGATGTTGCCCGCAGGCTCCTTGGCGGTGGCGGACCCGATGTGCGCGAACCGACCCCAGCCCGCCTCCTTCATCGCCGGCAGCACCGCCTGCAGGAGCAGGATCTGGCTCATCGTGTGCATTTCGAAGGACTCGCGGTAGACGTTCACGTCGGTGATGTCGGCGAAGTCCCCGGGGCGCTGGTACTTGGCCTGGCCGACGACGATGAGCGGCGGGCCGTGTTGGTCGCTGACCTCGCGGATCGCATGGCCAAGCTGCTCCGGGTTGCTGACGTCGGCCGTGACGCCGATCGCCGTACCGCCTTCGGCGCGGATCGCCTCGACCGCCGCGTCGACGTCGGACTTGGTCCGTGCCAGCACGGCCACCCGTGCGCCCTCGTCGGCGAGCAGCGTGGCGACCTCGAAGCCGATTCCCTTGCTGCCTCCGACGATCAGCGCCGAGCGGTCCGCTATTCCGAAGTGCATTGCGGAATGCCTGCTAGCCTCGCCGCACGTCCATGCCGGCGTCCACTTTCAGCATGCTTCCCGTGAACGAGCGACCCGCGTCGCTGATCAGGAACAGGATCGCGTTGCTGACGTCGCGCGGCTCGATCAACGGCAGGTCCGGCAGCGCGGTCTGTACGGCGTTGACCATGCGGGGGTTCTCCTCGATCACCTTGAACAACGCCGGGTTCTCGGTGATCATCGGTGTCGCGCAGTTGGTGGGTGCGACTGCGTTGACGCGGATGCGGTCGGGCGCGAGCATGGCCGCGTACGCGCGGACCAGGCCGACGACGGCGACCTTGGACATCAGGTACGAGTCGCTGCCGCCACGGCCGTCGGTCAGGTCCAGGAGCGCGATCATCGAGCTGGTCGCGATGAGGTTGCCGCCCTCGCCGCGCTCCTTCAGGTGCGGGATCGCGACCTGGAAGGCATTCCACACCCCGATGAGCATGATGTCGAGGCCCAGCCGCAGGGCTTCGGAGGCGTCGCGCTCGTCAGCATTGGTCAGCACCACACCTGCATTGGCGAGCACGGTGTCGATGTGACCGAACTGCTCGACACCGGCGTCGAAAGCCTCTTGGAGGGCAGCTTTGTCGCGGACGTCCGCCTTGCGGATGAGCATCTCCTGGCCGGTCTTTTCGACAAGGCGAGCGGTCTCCTCAAGATCCTCGTAGGTGCCCAGCTTGTAGGGCACGACCTCGAGGTCTTCGCAGATGTCGACTCCGACGATGTTCGCACCCTGCTCGGCGCACATCACCGCGTGCGAGCGGCCCTGACCGCGGGCGGCGCCAGTGATGAAGACGACGCGGCCGTCCAGTGAACCCATTCGTATTTCCTCCAGTAGCTTGCTATTGGCCCCGCTGAGAAGGGCGGCGGGGCACGTGGCAGTGACGCGTGCCACTTCGAGGATGCTACGCCCGGAGTTTGGAATCATACAACTATTTGGCTAATTTGATGGAGACAGACCTGTCGACGCTCTGGAAGGGATTCCCACATGTCCGATAGCCCCAATGGCGGCCCGCGCCCACCCGAGGGCGATTGGCTGGGTACGCCCTTCCTGAACTTCAAACGCGAAGGCGCCTTCGCGATCTGCACTCTGGACCGTCCCAAGGCGCGCAACGCGATGACGCCCGCGATGTACTTCGGCATCCGGTACGCCATCAGCCGGGTGAACGCCGATCCCGACCTCGCGGGCCTGCTCATTACCGGCACCGGCGACGTCTTCGCGCCAGGCGGCGACCTCGGTCAGGCCGCGGAGGACAACTGGATGGACTTCGCCGCCACCATGGGCATGGACGTGACGCCGTTCGACGTCCTGCGTCAGTCGCCGAAGCCGGTTGTCTCAGCGGTGAACGGGCTCTGTCAGGGCGGTGGCCTGCAGATCGCGATGTGCAGCGACCTCGCCGTGGTCAGCGACCGGGCCACCTTCCGCGTGCCCGAATTGTTCCGCGGCATCGCCGACACGTATTACAGCCAGGTGCTGGCGCGCATGATCGGGCCGGTCCGCACCAGGGATCTGATGTTCACCGGCCGGACGCTGAACGCCGAAGAGGCGGTGGAGTGGGGCATGGTGGCCAGGGTGGTTCCCCACGACGACCTGCTCAAAATTGCCAAAGAGCTTCTGGCGCAATGCTGCCGGACCGCTCCCGGAGCGCGGGGCGTAATCAAGTCCAGCCTGGACGGCTACCTGGGTCTGTTCGACCGGATCGGCATGCAGACCAGCCTGTTCGGTCCCGAGGCGCGGGAAGGCTTCCGCGCGTTCAAGACCAAGACGTCGCCAACGTGGGTGCACCCCGAACTTCAGCTGGAGGGCCGACTCTAGCTCGCGGCCGATGGGCTGGCTGCCGAGCGGGCAGCCAGCCCGTGGTCTCTGTGCTACTTCGGGGTGAAGCGCTGAGCGCCGTCGAGGCGCATGACTTCGCCGTTGACGTAGCCGTTGGTGAGCAGGAACGCTGCCGCATCGGCGTATTCGTCGGGTGTGCCCAGCCGCTTCGGGAACGGGATGTTGGCGGCGAACTTGGCGATCGCCTCTTCGCCGACCGACTCCATGATCGGTGTCTTCATGGTGCCCGGCGCGATGGTGTTGACCCGAATACCCACCGAACTGAGGTCG
>NZ_JAVRPS010000365.1:0-9137 GCF_032162105.1 Mycobacterium sp.
CGGGCTTCCGCTCGGGGTGCAGATCATCGGAAAGCCGTTCGCCGAGCCCGAGATCCTGCAGTTCGGCTACGCGCTGGAGCAGAACACCGACGTGGTCGGCAGGATCGCGCCGGTCCTCGAAAAGGCCACGCAGTGACTGGTGCCCGCGTCGGCCTGCGGATCCTCGACGAAATCGTTGGTTGGGTGACGGACCAGGCCGTCGCCGATCGTCTGCACGAACTGCGCCACCAGCAGGCCGTCGAGTACCTCCACCTCGATGTTCACGACCTCGATCGCAGCCGGCTGCGCGCGACATCGGATGCCGGCACCGACTACGCCATCGTGCTGCCGCGGGGCAGTGCCCTCGCCGATGGGGCGGTGCTGCTGCTCGAGCCCGATCGCGCGGTGGTCGTGCGCGCGGGGGCGCCGCGGACGATGACATTGCGGGCCAACGATGTCGGGGCTGCGCTGCGGCTCGGCCTCCTTGCCGGCCACTTACATTGGAAGGCCGACCAGCGCGGCGACACCGTCGTGGTTCACCTGGAGGGACCCGAATCCGACTACACCGCCCGGATCGTCGAGCTGCTCGAGAGTGGGCGGGTCGAGTCGCTCGATGACTGATCTTGGGCAGCTGCTCGCCGCCATCCGTTTCGGTGACAGCGCATTCCCGTCCGGTGGGTTCGCCTTCTCCTCGGGGTTGGAGGGCTCCTACCGGGACGGAATGGTGCAGGACGAGGGCGATGTCAGCGCCTTCGTCGCCGAGCAGCTCGAGGGAAATTGGCATCGGCGTGACCGGGTCCTGCTGCGCCGGGCCTGGGCCGAGCCGGACCCTTCCGCGGTGGACACTCTCGCCGAGGCCATCACGCCGATGTCGGTGCTGCGGGAGGCCTCCCGCCGCGCTGGCGCCGCCACCCTGACAACGTTCGCCGCAGTCGTCGCCCCTGGTGTCGTCGACTACCGCGGCCGGGTACTCGCGGGGGTCGTCCCCGGCCACCTTGCGGTGGCCCAGGCGGTCTGCTTGCGTGCCGCTGGCCTGACCCTCGAAACGGCAGAGGCCGTAGCGGCATGGCAGGTAGTCTCCGGAATCACAGGTGCCGCACTGCGTCTCGGAGTCCACGGACACCTCGGCGCCCAGCGGATCGCGACGAACATAACCCCGCTGCTACTCGACCTGTTGCAACGCCAGCCACCCGCCGAGCCCGCCGGTTTCACCGCCTACGCCGACATCGCGGCCCAGCGCCACGACGATGGCGTGCGGTTGTTCGCCAGCTGAAAACCGTATGTGAAGGAGATCGTGTGAACCTGACGCCCACCGAGATCGAGCGCCTCGTGGTGTTCAACGCCGCCGAGCTGGCGCGTCGCAATCTCCGCGAAGGCATCCCGTTGAGCCACCCCGAAGCGGTCGCTCTGCTGGCCGACGAGGTGATGCTCGCGGCGCGCAAGAACATGGCCTACGACGAGGTGATCGACCACGCCGCGTCGCTGCTCTCGGCCGACCAGTGCGAACCGGGTGTGCCCGACATGGTACGCATCGTGGCGCTCGACGCTCCGTTCCCGGACGGCACCAAGCTCGTCACGCTGATCGACCCGATCATCGCTGGGGAGAACGACATCCGCCCAGGCGAGATCATCGTCGGCGACGAACCGGTCGACCTGTTCCCCGGTGCCGAGCGACTGTCACTGACCGTCGTCAACCGTGGCGACCGGGACATCCAGGTGCGTAGCCAGTCGCACTTCTTCGAAACCAACCCAGTGCTCGAGTTCGACCGCCGCGCTTCATGGGGCCACAAGCTCGACGTGGCCTCCGGTGCCGGAGCGCGATTCGAACCCGGCATCCCCGTGGAGGTGAAGCTGGTCCCGATCGCCGGTGATCGTGTCGCCCAAGGCTTCTCGGGAGTGGTCAACGGGCCACTCGACGCTGGTGGGGCCCTCGAAGCGGCACTTGCCGCACAGCGCGAAGGCTGAAAGCGCAGTGACAACGATCGATCGGCAGTCCTACGCCCGGATGTTCGGCCCCACCAAGGGGGACCGGATCCGCCTCGCTGACTCGGACCTCTTCGTCGAAGTCGAACGGGATGACACGGTGCCCGGTTATGAGCTGCTCGCCGGCGCAGGCAAGTCCGTGCGGGATGGCGAGGGATACCGCCCGTCGACGAAGCCGTCGGACGGCGCCCTCGACTACGTCATCGTCAATGCGGTCATCATCGACGCGGTGGCGGGAATCATCAAGGCGGACATCGGTATCCGAGACGGCAGAATCGTCGGCATCGGCAAGGCGGGCAACCCGGACACCATGCCCGGCGTCACTCCTGGATTGGTCGTCGGCACCAGTACGACGCCGATTCCCGCCGAGGGCATGATCGTGACCGCCGGGGCGATCGAGACCCACGCGCACCTGATCTCGCCGCAGCAGGTCGAGCATGCGTTGTCGACCGGCACCACGACCCTCATCGGTGGGTCGCTGGGACCGACGTTCGAAGTCGCCACCGGAAGCCCCCGCAACCTCGGGATGTTCCTGAAGGCAGGCGAGTACACACCCATGAACTTCGTCGCGTTCGGCCGTGGCTCCTCCGATCCGGCGGCAGTCTTGGAGTCGGTGGCCGCCGGTGCAGGCGCGGTGAAGATCCACGAAGACCTGGGGGCGTCGCCGGCCGTCATCGACAAGACGCTGCAGGCCGCCGATTCCGCCGACTTCGCGGTACACCTGCACACCGACTCGATCAACGAGTTCGGGTTCTCCGAACGGACGCTGTCGACGATCGGCGGTCGGACGATCCACATGTATCACGTGGAGGGCGCGGGCGGAGGGCACGCCCCCGATCTGATCCGGTGCGTCGGCTACGAGAACGTCATTCCGGGCACGACCAACCCGACCAATCCCTACACGGTCACCGGGCTCGACGAGGGTGTGCCGATGACGATGATCGCCCACTTGATGAATTGGGAAGCGCCCGAGGACATCGCGTTCGCCGAAGCCCGAATCCGGCCACCTACCATGGTCGCCGAGGACTTCCTGCACGACATGGGAGCGATCTCGATCTTCGGCAGCGATACCCAGGGCATGGGCCGGCTCGCCGAGAACATCACCAACTGCTGGCAGCTCGCCGCGGTGATGAAGCAGCGCATCGGTCGGCTGCCGGAGGAGACGACGGCCTTCGCCGACAACGAACGCGTCAAGCGCTACATCGCGAAACTCACCATCAACCCGGCCATCTCGATCGGCGCCGACGCGCACATCGGCTCCGTCGAGACCGGCAAGGTGGCCGACCTGGTGATCTGGCAGCCCGCATTCTTCGGCGTCAAACCGAGGGCGGTGATCAAGAACGGAATGATCGCGTGGGCGGCACTCGGCGACGCGGCGGGATCCATCTCGTCGTCGGAGCCGATCATCCAACGCCCCAACTGGGGTGCTCTTGGCGACGCAGCCGCCGAACTGGGGTTCGTGTTCATGTCCTCGCTTGCGATCGATGCGGGCGTGCCGGACAAGCTGGGGCTGCGCAAGAACGTGCTGCCGATCAGGTCGGTGCGTGCGCTGCGCAAGAAGGACATGGTGCGCAACGACGCCCTGCCCCACGTCGAGGTCGATCCCCGCACGTTCGAGGTCCGCGCCGACGGCGAGCTGCTCACCGCCGAACCGGCTGCCACCGTGGCATTTTCGAGAAAGTACATGCTGCGATGAGAGCCGCACGCATCGGCATCGGTGGGCCGGTCGGATCCGGCAAGACAGCGCTCATCGAGGCGCTGCTGGCTGGATTCGCCGGCCGCGCACGCTCGGTCTGCGTGATCACCAACGATCTGGTGACGGCCGAGGACGCCGAGCGGATCCGCCGCTCCGGGCTGATCGACCCGCAGCGGGTACGGGCCGTCGAAGCCGGAGGTTGTCCGCACACCGTGATCCGCGAGGACCCGTCACTGAACATCGCCGCCGCCGATGCGCTGGAGGCCGCCCACCCCGATACCGAGATGATTCTGCTCGAATCCGGTGGAGACAACCTCGCGTCGACGTTCTCCCGCGATCTGGTGGACTACTGGCTGTTCGTGATCGACGTGGCAGGGGGCGACGACATCCCGCGCAAGCGCGGACCGGGTGTCATCCGGTGCGATCTGCTGGTGGTCAACAAGATCGATCTCGCGCCCTACGTTCGCGTCGACCTTCCCCTGATGCTGAAGGAGGCCAACGAGGTGCGCAGCGGCAGACTCGTCCTCGCCACCAACGCCAGTAGCGGCGAGGGGATCGAGGCGCTGATGGACGTGCTCGAACGGGACGTGCTGTTCGTGTGAGCGCCGGCTCTGGCAACGCCCTAGACCTCGTGTTCGCCTGCGTCGGCGGACGCACCGCCCTGACCCGGCGCCGCTACCGGTGGCCTCTGCTGATCGGGCGGGTCTTCACCGACCGGGCACGGCCGGGCGTGGGGTCGGTGACCATCCAGAACTGCGCAGGCACCGTAATTCCCGGTGATGTCGTCAGGCAGCGGATCGAGGTGGTCGACGGCGGGTCGGCGGTGGTCCGTGGCCAGGGTGCGACGACCGTCGCCGGCGTTCGCGGCGGCGAGCCGGCCGTCGAGGACACGCGCCTTCGGGTGGACGCGCGCAGTCGGCTGCTGTTCGACCCCTCGCCGCGCATCCTCACCGCGCACGCGCGCTATCGCCAGCGCACGCAGGTGTGCGTCGAGCCCGGTGGACGGGCGGTGATCGTCGACGCCGTCGTGCTGCACCCCGACCTGACGGACGAGGCATTCGGCAGCTACGAGTCCAGCGTCGCGGTCGCCGCCCCGGACGGAACGCTGCTCGCACTCGATGCGCAGGTGCTCGAGACGATGCCGCGGGTCCGCCGTGCGCCGACGGCCTTCGGGACCGTGTACGTCGTCGGTGGCGGGTTCGACGAAACGATGACGGCGCTATCGCCAGACCTCGAATCGCTCAGTGCGGTCACGGGGGACAGGCGTGTCTATCTTGCGGTGAGCGACCTGCCCAACCAGGCTGGCTGGGCGGTTCGGCTCGCCGCGTCGGATGGCGGAACGTTGCGGGCAACCATCGCAGCGGTGACCGAGGTGGTCGAGCGGGAAGCTTCGTGCGTCCGCGACTCGCTGCCACACTTCCAATGAGGTGAACTGGGCCGCTCGTCGCCCGTCGTAGTCTGCGGCCATGGACATTCGCTTCAAGTCCCGCGTCGTGGTCGCCGTGCTGGTGATCTACGGCATCTACTCGACGGTGGTGGGCCTGGTGATGCTGTTCGCGCCTGGCTTCATGTTCGACACCTTCGGTGGCTTCGGAGTTCGCAATGGCCACTACATCTTTGACCTCGCCAGCTTCGAACTGCCGCTCGGGCTGATGTACCTCGCCGCCATCAGATGGCCCGGCTGGCGGGTGCCGACCCTGGCGTTCGCCACGGCGCACTACGTGCTGCACTCGATCAGTCATCTGATCGACATCGGCAATGCGACGCCACCGTGGGTCGGCGTCTTCGACTTCATCATGATCGCGGTCGGTCTGCTGGTCCACGCGATCGCCTGGTGGTTCAGCGTCGACGTGGCGCGGGTTACTCGCCCTTGAACTCGGGTGCCCGCTTGGCGAACATCGCGGTGATGCCCTCGGTGAGATCCTTCGACGGCAGGAAGGCCGAGTTCCACGCCGCCACGTAGCGCAGGCTCGCCGACACCTGGGCGGTGCGCTGCTCGTCGAGCACGTCCTTGACGCCCTGCACCACCAGCGGCGGGTTGGCCGCGATCTCCTTGGCGGTGGCATGCGCCGCCGCCAATGACGCTTCGGCATCGGCGTAGACGTCGTTGACCAGACCGATTCGTGTCGCGCGTTCTGCATTTATGTCCCGGCCCGTCAACGCCAATTCGCGCAGATGCCCGTCGGACAGGATCAGCGGCAGTCGGGCCAGGCTGCCCACGTCGGCGACGATGGCGAGCTTGACCTCGCGCACCGAGAACTTCGCGTCGGCGCTGGCGTAGCGGATGTCGACGGCGGAGATCAGGTCGACCCCGCCGCCGATGCACCACCCGTGGATCGACGCGATCACGGGCGTGCGGCAGTCCGCGACCGCGGTGATGGACTGCTGCATCGACCGCAAGCGGGTGTGGAACTCGGCCCGCGGCTTGGCGAGCGCGCCGTCGGCCAGCATCGGCGACAGCGTGTCACCCATCGCGGGCAGGTCGAGGCCGTAGCTGAAGTTGCGGCCCGATCCGGTCAAGACGATGGCCCGGACGTCGGGGTCGGCGTCGAGCGAGGCGAACACTGAAGGCAACTCGGCCCAGAACTCCGGCCCCATCGCGTTGCCCTTGCCGGGGCCGAGAAGCGTCACCTGCGCGACGTGGCCGTCGACGTCGACGGCGAGGGATTGGTAGGTATCGCCCATGACGGCAGGCTAGCGGGTTACGGGGGCGACCCGCCGAGGAGGAGCTCGTTGACGGTGCTGGTGGGCATGAACTGGCACATCGCGTCGGCGAGCGTCTTGGCGATCTCCGTGTTCTGCGAGCCGATCACCGAACCCTCCTGCGCGACGATCTCCTCGATGACGGCGGTCTGGGTGTCCGGGTCGAGGCCGTTGTACTCCTCACACGTCATCGTCAGGGAGTTCGACGGTGCCGGAACGTTGGACGAGGTGCGGGGCGACGAGGTCCTTGGCGACGACGTGCGGGGCGACGACGTGCTCGGCCGCGACGTCGAGCGCGGGGTGCTCATGCCGGGCTCGGTGGTCATGGCCACGGTGCCGGGCGTGGTGCGGTCGCAGGCGGTGATCCCGGCGGCGAGCACGATTGACGCCCCGGCGATCAGAACTCGCGTCCTCATCTGGGCAACGATAGGCGCACGCGCGTTCTAGCGTGAGCGCATGCCCACCGACACCCCAGCCGACGAGATCGACAGCGCCGACGCGAGCCTGGCCGTGTTGCAGCGGGTGCTCGCCCAACTGGGTCCCGACGACACCGCGAAGCAGACGCCGTGCCGCGAGTTCGACGTCGCCGGGCTGACCGACCATCTGATGAACTCGATCACCTCCATCGGCGGGGCAGTGGGCGCGCAGTTCCCGGAGCGAGATCCGGGGGCCTCTGTCGAGCACCAGGTAATGACCGCGGCGCGCCCGGCCGTGGACGCGTGGCGAAGGCACGGCCTCGACGGCATGGTCACCATCGGCCCCAACGAAGCGCCCGCGAAGGTCATGGCGGGCATTCTGTCGATCGAATTCCTGGTTCACGCTTGGGATTACGCGGTAACGACGGGCCACCAGGTGGATGCGTCGGACGACCTGTCGGAGTACGTGTTGGGCTTGTGCCGCACCATCATCACGCCGGAGGGCCGCAAAGGAGTCGGCTTCGACGACCCGATCGACGTGGCCGCCACCGCGAACGCGCTGGACCGGTTGCTCGCCTACACCGGCCGCAGCCGCTAGACCCGTTGCAGGTAGAAGTAGCCGTAGCTGCCGGTGCGCATCGCGTGCTTGCCGTTCATGATGCCCATCACGGTGTCGTCGTCGACCTTCTTGAAGTGGTCGTGCAGCGGTTGACCGTCGTAGACCATCGTCGCGACCCGCTCACCGCGGAACTCCTCGATCCACAGCGTGGCCTCGCCCTTGCCGAGTTCGACGTTGGAGAACTTGTTGCCGTCCTCGTCGAGGCAAATCAGCGGCTTCACGTCGGCGGGCGAGGTGAACGACTTGCCGAACCAGCGCGCCGACTCCAGCGAGCCGATCAAGCGGTGGCCGGTGTCGAACGCGCCGCCCTTCCACTCACCGATCATGAAGTCGATGGTCGTCGGCTCCAGCGTGGCCCAGAAGGCGTCGAGCTCGGCGTCCGGGATCCGCCCTTCGCGTGCGGTGAGTTCGGCGAAGGTGTCGCGCGCATCGGTCATTGGTCGACGTCCTTCGAGCTCGAGATCCAGTGGGTGGCGAAATCGAGGAATGCGTCGTTCTCGTGCGGCGCGGCGACGGTGACGCGGACCCCGTCCTGACCGTACGGCCGGACCAGCAGGCGGTTGTCGGCGGCGCTGTTGACGAAGTCCGTCGTGCGCCCGGCAAGCGGGAGCCACACGAAGTTGGCCTGCGACGGCGGCACGGTGAAGCCGGCGTCCCGCAGCGCCGAGGTCACCCGGGCCCGCTCGGCCACGACGACGTCGGTGCGCGCCAGCAGTTCGTCGGAGGCGTCCAGCGATGCGATGGCGGCGGCCTGCGAGACGCTCGTCGCCGTGAACGGCACGTAGACCTTGCTCAGCGCGCTGATCACGTCGGGATCGCCGACGGCGTAGCCCACCCGCAGGCCGGCCAGGCCGTAGGCCTTCGAGAACGTCCGCAGCACAACGACATTGCTGTGCGCACGGACCAGCCCGAAGCTGTCCGGCAGCCACCCGTCGCGGATGTACTCGACGTACGCCTCGTCGAGCACGATCAGGATGTCCGACGGCACCGCGGCGACGAACCGGGCAAGGGCGCCGGGGTCGACGACGGTGCTGGTCGGGTTGTTCGGGTTGCAGATGAAGATGAGCCGGGTCCGGTCGGTAACCGCGGCCAGCATGGCGTCCAGGTCGAACGCGTAGTCGGTCAGCGGCACCTGCACCGGGGTCGCGCCCGCGGTGCGGACCTGCAGCGGGTAGATCTCGAAACTGCGCCAGCCGTACATCACCTCGTCGCCCACCGACGCGGTGATCTGGATCAGCTGCTGGCACAGGCTGACGGAGCCGCAGCCCACCGAGATGTGCTCCGGAGCGAACGCCCCATTGTCGATGCACTTGGCCAGATGTTCCCGCAATTCGACGTAGCCGTTGTCCGGGTAGCGGTTGATCCGGTCGACGGCCCGCTCGATCGCGGCCCGCACGCTGGGCAGCGGACCATCGACCGTCTCGTTGCTCGCGATCTTGATGGCGCCCGGCACGGTCTTGCCCGGCGTATAGGCGGGCAGATCGGCCAGCTCGGGGCGCAGGCGGGCGGTCACCCGAAACAGTCTAGGGGGACCGCGGGACGCGTCCTTCAGCCGCGCTTTGCCTTCCCCTCACCTGGCTGTGTACGCTTCTGCCTCGGCGGTTCCGGGCTAATGCATGAATCCGGTACCCTCGGATCGTTCAGGAGGCGTGCCAGAGCGGCCGAATGGGACTCACTGCTAATGAGTTGTCCGTCTTAAAGCGGACCGGAGGTTCAAATCCTCTCGCCTCCGCCACTGCTG
>NZ_JAVRPS010000366.1:0-13455 GCF_032162105.1 Mycobacterium sp.
CTGCTGCGCCCAGCGACCGTCGACGACGCGATCGGTGACCACGGCACGCAATTGGACTACCGCGACGCCGTGCACGAGTATGCGGCGGCCTTCGACGTGGCCGAGGCCGATGCGATCCGGCGGCGGCGCAGCGACTTCTCGGCCGAAGGGCAGCAGCGGCTGGAACGCGCAGCATCTGCTGCGTGTGGCGTCCGACGACGCAGCGACCCCACACGAACGCCAGAGCGCCTGCGCCAAGGCGCGCCACGAGCTCGATGGGCTGATGGTGTTGCCCGCCATCACGCGCGCCGGAATCGAGCGCCGGATCGCCGGGGGAGATCAAGGCCTGACGGCGGCGAGTCGACCCGAATCCCGCAGGGTCGATCAGCGGTATCGCTGATTCCGCACCCGACGAGAACATCGAATGCGCCCGCCCATCGGTGAACTCGTCGACGCCGACAGATCCCTGACGAAAACGGCCAGGACGGCCGTCGGGCCGGCAAGACCGCCGCGGATTCGGAGCACCCGTCGACGTCGCCGCAAGGCAGACGCGAACGGGCGGTCTCAGTGGATTTCGGCTCCGGCGGCGCGTAGCTGCTCCGCGGTGGCCTCCAGGAGCTCGTTCCAGGCGACCTCGAACTTATCGACGCCCTCGTTCTCAAGGACGACGAATGCGTCGGTCAGATCGATCCCGACCGCAGTGAGCTTGTCGAAGACCTCCTGCGACTCGACCGCGGCGCCGGACACGGTGTCGCCGGCGACCTCACCGTGATCGGCGAACGCGTCGAGGGTCTTCTCCGGCATTGTGTTCACGGTGTTCGGAGCGACCAATTCACTGACGTACAGCGTGTCGGGATAGTCGGGGTTCTTGACTCCCGTCGACGCCCAGAGCGCCCGCTGCAGGCGCGCACCACCGGCCAGCAGACCCTGGAACCGCGGCTGCACCTCGAAGACCTGCTGGTACGAGGCATACGCGAGACGAGCGTTGGCGAGCGCCGCCTTGCCGCGCAGCGCGAGAGCCTCGGGGGTGCCGATCTTCTCGAGACGACTGTCGATCTCGGTGTCGACGCGGGAGACGAAGAACGAGGCCACCGAGTGGATGCGGGACAGGTCGCGCCCGGCCGTCTTCGCGGCCTCGAGGCCGTCGAGGTAGGCGCCCATGACCAGTTCGTAGCGTTCCACCGAGAAGATCAGCGTGACGTTGACGCTAATGCCCTCACCGAGCACCTTGGCGATGGCCGGGATACCGGCCTCGGTGGCCGGGATCTTGATGAACACGTTCGGGCGATCGACGATCTTCCACAATTCGACGGCCTGCGCGACGGTCTTGTCAGCGTCGTGGGCGAGGCGCGGGTCGACCTCGATGGACACCCGCCCGTCGACGCCGTAGCTCGCCTCGAACTCCGGGGCGAGGACGTCGCACGCGGCGCGCACGTCGTCCGTGGTCACCGTGCGGATGGTGGCCTCGACGTCAGCACCGCGCTCGGCGAGCTCCCGGACCTGTGCGTTGTAGGCGTGCCCTTTGCTAAGTGCGGCCTGGAAGATCGACGGGTTTGTGGTGACACCGACGATGCTCTTGCTCGCGATGAGTTCGGCGAGGTTGCCGGACTCGATGCGGTCACGGGAGAGGTCGTCGAGCCACACCGAGACGCCCGCGTCGGAGAGCTTCTGGAGGTTGGAGTTCTGAGTCATGCTGTTCTATCCCTTCACTTGTGCGAGTGAGCGCCGTGCGGCCGCGGCGACGGCCTCGGCGGTGACACCGAACTCACGGAACAGGGTTGCTCCATCGGCGGAAGCGCCGAAGTGCTCGATCGAGACCGCCTCGCCGGCGTCACCGAGAAGGCGGTACCAGGAGATGGCCAGTCCGGCTTCCACTGAGACGCGGGCCTTGACCGTCGGCGGCAGCACGACGTCGCGGTAGCCCTGGTCCTGGGATTCGAACCAGTCCAGGCACGGCATCGACACCACCCGGGTGGGCACGCCGTCGGCCTCGAGCGCTTCGCGGGCGGCGACGGCGAGCTGCAGTTCGGAACCCGTGCCGATCAGCAGGACCTCGGGGTTGCCGGTGGACGCTTCGGCAAGGACGTATCCGCCGCGGGAGACACCTTCGGCGGCCTTTTCGCGGGTGCCGTCGAGGATCGGGATGTCCTGGCGGGTCAGCGCCAGCGCGACCGGCCCGGTGGTGTGTTCGACTGCCGCGCGCCAGGCCTGGGACGTCTCGTTGGCGTCTCCAGGACGGATGACCGCGACGTTGGGGATGTTGCGCAGCGAGGCGAGGTGCTCGATCGGCTGGTGCGTTGGTCCGTCTTCGCCGAGGCCGATCGAGTCGTGCGTCCAGACGTAGAGGGCGGGGGTCTTCATCAGCGCTGCAAGCCGCACGGCCGGGCGCATGTAGTCGCTGAACACCAGGAACGTGCCGCCGTAGGGGCGGGTCGGCCCGTGCAGCGCGATACCGTTGATGATCGATCCCATCGCGTGCTCGCGGATCCCGAAATGCAGGTTTCGCCCGTACGGCTGGGCGTTCCAGTCGTTGGTGGAGATGGAGACCGGCCCGAAGGAGTCCGCGCCTTCGATCGTGGTGTTGTTGCTGCCTGCCAGGTCGGCGGACCCACCCCAGAGTTCGGGAAGGACCGGGGCGAGGGCGTTGATCGCGGCGCCGGACGCCTTGCGGGTGGCCACCCCCTTCGATCCGGGTTCGTAGACGGGGAGCGCGTCCGCCCAGCCGTCTGGCAGGATGCCTTCCTGTAGGCGCGAGAACAGCTCGAAGCGTTCCGGCTCCCTGGTGGCCCAGGCATCCATCTCCTTCTGCCACTGCGCCCGGATCTTGTCGCCGCGGTCGACGACCCGACGCGCGTGCGCCAGCACCTCAGGGTCGACGTCGAAGCTCTTGTCCGGGTCAAAGCCAAGAGCGCGCTTGACCCCGGCGACCTCGTCGGCGCCCAGTGCCGCGCCGTGCACCCCACCGGTGTTCATCTTCTTCGGCGCTGGGAAGCCGATGACGGTGCGCAGCAGGATGATCGAGGGACGATCGTTGACGGCCTTGGCGGCGTCGGCGGCCGCCAAGATCGCGTAGACGTCTTCGCCGCCGTCGACGACCTGCACGTGCCAGCCGTACGCCTCGTACCGGGTGGCGACGTCCTCACCCAGCGCGATGGCGGTGTCGTCCTCGATGGAGATCTTGTTGTCGTCGTAGAACACGATCAGATTGCCCAGCTGCTGCACGCCCGCGATCGACGATGCCTCCGACGTCACACCCTCCTCGATGTCGCCGTCCGAGGCGATCACGTAGATGTGGTGGTCGAACGGGCTCTCGCCCCCGGCGGGCTCCGGGTCGAAGAGCCCGCGCTCGCGCCGGGCCGCCATTGCCATGCCGACCGCGGATGCCAGACCCTGGCCCAGCGGGCCGGTGGTCATCTCCACACCGCGGGTGTGCCCGACCTCGGGGTGACCTGGCGTCTTGGACCCCCAGGTCCGCAGCGCCTTCAGGTCGTCCAGTTCAAGGCCGTACCCCGCCAGATACAGCTGGGTGTACAGCGTGAGGCTGGAATGTCCACACGAGAGCACCAAGCGATCCCGGCCGACCCAGTCGGCGTCCGACGGATCGTGCCGCATCACCCGCTGGAACAGGGTGTAGGCGAGCGGGGCCAGGCTCATCGCCGTCCCGGGATGACCGTTGCCGACCTTCTCGACCGCGTCCGCGGCGAGAACACGAGCCGTGTCGACAGCCTTGGTGTCCAGCTCGATCCAATCGGCGGGATACACGGCGCTCGTCGATGCGGCGCCTCCGCGATCTGCCGGTGCGGTTCGGATTTCGTTCACTGTCAATGTCATTGGTCAGTCTCTCTGCTCGTAGTGCTCGGACGGAATTTCTCGATGGTGGGTTCGGAGTAACTGAGCCGTTGCCGGGAGGTCGCGGTGATACCGCTACTTGGGACGGTCGGCATCGTTGCGGTTCAGCCGATCCCGACGGGTTCGGCGCGTCGTAAGGTGGCACGCTCGCCGAACTGGCTACGCAGCGCCGAGACGGCCTTCATGGCCGGCGAGTCGTCCTGACGGGAGGCGAACCGCGCGAACAGTGCAGCCGAGATGACCGGTGCGGGAACGGCGTGTGCGATGGCCGCTTCCAGGGTCCACCGGCCTTCTCCAGAGTCCTCGGCATGGCCGGATGGGGATACCAGTTCGGGGTCCTCGGACAGGGCTTGTACTAGGAGGTCAAGAATCCTGGACCGGACCACGGCACCCTTCGACCAGGCACGCAGGACCGCGGGCACGTCCACGATGGACGCTTCTGCCGCGAGCAATTCGTACCCCTCGGCGTAGGCCTGCATCAGCCCTGACTCGATGCCGTTGTGAACCATCTTCGCGTAGTGGCCCGCGCCGACCGGGCCGACGTGGACGAAGGAGTCCGCCCTGTCTCCATCCGGGCGCAATGCGTCGAAGACCGGCATCAACCGGTCGATGTCGGCGGCGTCACCGCCGACCATCAACGCGTAGCCGCTGTGTCGTCCCCACACCCCGCCCGAGACGCCGCAATCGAGATAGCTGATGCCGTGTTCGGCGAGGATGTGCGCGTTGACCGTGTCGTCGGTGAAACGGGAATTGCCGCCGTCGACGACGATGTCACCGGGTGAGAGAAGGCGAGAGAGCTTCCCGATCACCTGGCGGGTTGGTGCACCAGCGGGAACCATCACCCACACCGCTCGCGGGGTGGGAAGCGACTCGATCAACGCTACGAGGCTATCCACATCGCTGTCGGCGACGTGGGGGTCGTATCCGATCACCGCGAGTCCCCGTTCACGTAGACGCCCGCGAATGTTCAGGCCCATCATTCCCAGGCCGACTAATCCCAGTTCCATAGTCACCGTTCCCCTTATCGGTTTTCAGTGTCTTGCCGTTTTCTATGTATACGGCGGTTTCGAGGCCGCCTCACCTAGCCGGACGGGGAGCTGTCACTGGCCGCTCGGCCAAGTGCATTCGCGCTCAAGGCTTTCGACACTGGTACTTGCCGCAGGTCTGAATGCGCCAGCGAGAGAGCGGGGTGCAACTGAGGTGACGATGTCTGGAGTACAGGCGAGAAATCCGCTGGTAGATGGTTGGATCCGCCATGGAGACGAGGCATTCAACGGCGATACCGGGCGTGCCGGCCATAACGACGGAGTGTGCGCCGACAGCCCAATGTCGGAGACGTCAGCCCGTGGCCACTGTGGCGCGGGCATCGAGAACGACTTTCCTGCAACAGGATTGGCGGACGAGGAAGGCCTTCGCGCCGCACATCCGCGGTACCCCGTTGCGCGGGCGGCGGCGGGTTCGAACGTGCGAGTCTTCGGGGTCCAGCCGGACGACGGCATCGAACTGCTCGTGCAATCACCGGTGGATTCAACCGAGACGAAGGAGGTGTGAGTGTGAAGGATCTGGTCGACACCACGGAGATGTACCTGCGGACGATCTATGACTTGGAAGAAGAGGGCGTCCGCCCACTTCGAGCCCGTATTGCCGAACGACTCGAGCAGAGCGGTCCCACGGTCAGCCAGACTGTTGCCCGGATGGAGCGTGACGGTCTCCTCCTGGTCGCCTCTGACCGCCACCTAAAACTGACGGAGAAGGGCCGTGAACTCGCGGTGTCGGTGATGCGGAAGCACCGCCTCGCCGAACGACTGCTGGTCGACGTTATCGGCCTAGAGTGGGAAAAGGTTCATGCAGAGGCGTGCCGGTGGGAACACGTCATGAGCGAGAAAGTCGAGCGGCGCCTGGTGAAGGTGCTCAACAACCCCACCACCTCGCCGTATGGCAACCCGATTCCGGGGCTCGGGCTGCTGGGGCTGGACCGCCCCATCGGCGACCCTGAGACACTCATCCGGCTCACGGACGTGCCACCGGGCAGGCCGACCGCGGTCGTCGTCCGGCGTCTCGCAGAGCATGTGCAGTCGGATCCGGACGTCATCGGACGGTTGCGGGCGTTGGGCATCGTTCCGGACGCGCACGTCACTGTCGAGACCAGGCGCGGTTCGGTCACCATTACGGTGTCCGGCCACGGCGGGTTCGATCTTACCGAGGAGATGGCACATGCCGTCCAGGTGAAGCAGGTTCAGGCGTAGTCATCTTCTGCTGTCATCTTCTGCTCGCCGTTGACCTTCGACGACGAAAGTCCCCGAACACCAAGGCGTTCGGGGACCTCCGTGGGTGTGCAACTAGCTGGCGAGAGCTGCCTTGAGCGCCTTCGCCGCCGCTGCGGGGTCCTCGGCGCTGTAGATGGCGCCACCGGCGACGGCGACATCGGCGCCAGCGTCACGGACGGCGGCGACGGTGTCGACCTTCACGCCACCGGCGATCGAGAACGGGACACCGGCGATCTTTCCGTCGTCGAGGAGGTTCTGGATGGAGTAGCCCGGCTGGGCCTGCTCGTCGAGACCGGCGTGGATTTCGACGAACGCGACACCGAGCTTGGAGACCTCACGGGCCCGCTCGACGCGGTTCTCGACGCCGATCAGGTCTGCGACGACCTTCTTGCCGTGCTTCAGTCCTGCCTCGACTGCACCCTTGATGGTGGCATCACCGGCGACGCCGAGGACGGTGACCAGGTCTGCGCCGGCCGAGAAGGCGATATCGGCCTCGAGGAAGCCTGCGTCAGCAGTCTTGAGGTCGGCGAAGACCTCCTTGTCCGGGTGCGCAGCCTTGATTGCGCTGATGGCAGTGAGGCCGGCGCTCTTGATCAGCGGGGTGCCGAGTTCGATGATGTCGACGTACGGCGCCACCTTGTTGGTGAGCGCCAGAGCCTCGGCGGTGGTGAGCAAATCGACCGCAACCTGCAGTTTCGTCATGTGTTTCTCCTGTCAATTGTGAATCTTGTTGGGGATCTAGCGGTGTGCCATTCAGGGGTTTTCGCGGTGTGCCGGGTCAGCCGATGTTGGCGTGGCGTTCCCACAGCCGCTCGGCGGTCTGGTCTTCGTTGCTCCACAGCGCCTGGAACAGCGCGTCGAAGGCGAGGAGCACGGACTGCTCGAACAGGCTGCCTGCGTACTGACGGGTGACGGATCCGCTGTGGTCCTGCTTGTCGGCCGCCGGCAGGACCAGAACCTCGTCCGCGCGTTGGGCGAGCGGCGATTCCCAGGCCGTGGTGACGGCGAGCACCGAGGCACCCACCTTCCTTGCGGTGTCGGCCGCGCCGACCACCGAGGCGGTGGTACCCGAACCCGACACGGCGATTAGCAGATCTCCTGCGCCGATCGCGGGGGCGGTGACCTCGCCGGCTACGTGGACGCGGAGACCGAGGTGCATCAGCCGCATCGCAGCCATCTGGGTGGCCAGGCCGCTGCGTCCGTTGCCGATCACGAACACCGCCCGCGCGGTCGTGATGAGCGAGCCGGCGCGGTCCCACTGTTCTGCGGCAACGGAATTGAGCAGCCGCTCGTTCTCGTCGAGCACGATGCGGCGCCCGTCGCTGAATCGGGTGTCTGTTTTCAGGACTGTGACGGTCATGGTCCTCCTCGGTGTTGGCCGGCTGTGTTCTGTCCCAAGGATGCCGATCCCGGGACGCGTCGACACCCGGCCGCACGGCGAGTCCTCGCTGGCCGGTTGGCTAGTGCCGTCCTCGGCAATACTCTGAATGGGTGATAAGCGTCGAGGATTCCGTTCGGGTGCAGGTCGTCCGCTGGATGGAGATGCGGAAGGTGATCACCGGACCGCTCCCGGAGATCGCGGTCCGCCTGTCGCAGTTCCTTGGTCACACGTCGCACGACGCCTTGGTGATCTTCACGCGTGAATGCACGGGGCGCCCACGCAAAGTGGCCGGAAACCGCGAAATCGTCGACCGGGTCACCATCGATGAGCTCGACGAGATCAAACGATCCGTCGATCCCGGAGGCGTCCGCGACGATCTAGCCGTGCTGGCCGGTTCTCGTCGCCGAATCTGGGCCGTGCGCGACGACTCCTGCGACACCCTGCTCATCCTGGTTCCGCGACCGTCCCAGACAGCCGCCCCCGACCTTGACGAGGTCGCGGCAGTCTTCGGGATTGTCGCGACCTCCATCCAGCATCAGGTCGCGCAGGCCAGCCCCGACTATCTCGCCGAGTCACGGGCCGCGTCGAGTGAACGCGCCCGCACTATCGTCGAATTGACCGAGGCGCACGAGGCGACCCTGTCGTCCATCCTCGGAACACTGCGCTCCAACGACCTCGACGATCGCCGCGCGCGCATCACCGCCAGCGAGACGGCATCGGCCGCATTGATCGCACTTCGGTCCGCGGGCGCCGCTGATCGCGCCCTGTCGGAGGAAGCGGTCACGACCGCATTCGCCAGGCTGCAAGGCGAGTTGCGCCCCCTGTTGCGGCATCGGGACATAAAGGTCGACTATGTCGATCCCCCGGCCGACGGGCGTCCGCTTCCCGGTGAGGTGGCGCACGCGGCACGGGCGATGGTGCGCGCCATCGTGCTGGCGTTCGACGCTCAACCGGAGCTGACCCGAATGCGGATCGCTTGGGACTGCGGGGGTGACAACGTCCTGATCGAGATCCGTGACCGCGGGCCCGGCACCATCGACTGCAACGCCCTGAGACTCCAACTGTCCGGACGCCTTCGCACCTTGCGCGGCCAGATGGACGTCGAATCGATTCCTGGATGGGGAAGCAAGGTGCTGCTCACCATCCCTCTCGACCCACCCGCGGCTCGTCCGGACGAGCACCTTCTGTCCGCCCTGAATCCCCGCGAGCTCGAAGTCCTCGCGCATCTCGCGGTCGGCAAACGCAATGCCGCCATCGCCGATGAGCTCGGGATCAGTCAGAGCACGATCAAGTTTCACGTCGCCAGCCTGTTGAGGAAACTCGACGTCGCCAACCGTGGGGAGGCGGCCGCGATGGGAATACGGGCCGGAATCGTTGCCAGCGAGGCACATTCGGCGCCCGGCCAGGACTAGACGCCACAATCTGGATTCTCCGCAGGGACGGCGAGGTCGACGCCACGCGCGAGTAGAAGCCCAACACGCGGGTGGGTGACTTCTCTCGAAGGAGCGTGTCGTTCGCCGTTGGGTGCTGGTTTGGAGGGGTTGTCGGTAACACTTGGCGATATGACGGAGCACCTGCAGTGGCTTGAGTTGGTGTATCCGGCACCCTGGGAGCCGTCGCGTCTGAGCCCGCCGCGGCGCACGGATCACTGATGACAGAACTCTGGGGGGCACTCATCGCGGTCGCGATCGGCCTCGTCATCGTGTGGATTGCCTTGCTGATCGCACTGGCCGTGATCCGGCCAGACGACCTCAGCGTCACCGACGCACTGCGGCTGCTGCCCGACACGGTGGTCCTGCTGCGGCGCCTGGCCGCCGATCCGCAGCTAGCCCGCGGTGTCCGGGTCCGTCTGCTCCTGTTGCTGGCCTACCTGATCCTGCCGATCGACCTCGTACCGGACTTCATCCCCGTTCTCGGCTACGCGGACGACGCCATCATCGTTGCCGCCGCGCTGCGCTCAGTCGTCCGACGCGCTGGGCCCGGCGCCATCGACAAGCACTGGCCCGGCACCCCAGAAGCACTCCATGCCGTCCGACGCCTCGCTGGCATCCCTAGTCCACCAGACACCTGAAACACGCACCGGGACAAGGTCATACACAGACAGCAGAGCCAGACGCACGAGTACACGCCTACCAAGGCTAGTGGCCGGACACCTCTAGATCGGGAGCTCGACCAGCACTGTGGTGCCGCGGCCCGGGGAGGACTCCACCCGCAGGGATGCCTCGATCATGGCGCAGCGTTCGGCTATCGAACTCAAGCCGAAGTGCTGAGCCCCATCGGCGTCCACCGCGCGTGCCGTCGGGTGTTCCGTTGCGTCGAAACCCTTCCCGTCGTCGGCGCAGCCGAGAACGATCGAGTCACCGACGCCGCGCAGCGACAACACGATCCGATCAGCGTCGGCGTGCTTGACCGCGTTGGCCAGGGCCTCCTGGGTGATCCGGTACAGCGCCGCGGCGGCATGATCGGGAATGTCATCAACCGCAGCGGCCGGGTCCACGACGAGTTCGATGGACGGGCCGCCGTGACGACGGGCCATCAGGACGAGTGACTCAATCGCGGCAGTCAGGCCGAGATCGTCGAGCACGAGACTATGCAGTCCCGTGATGGCCGCCCTCGTCTGGTTGTAGGCCAGGTCGCCCAGTTTGCGTGCGTTCAGCAGTTCGGCGCGCGCGCAATCCAGCTCGCGGAGGAGCATCGAGTCCTCCGATGCCTCCTGCGCCGCCGAGATCGTGAGGTCCGCCGCCGAGAGGTGGAACGACATGGATGCGAGCGCGGTGGTGACGCCGTCGTGCAGCTCGAAGGCGATTCTGCGCCGCTCCCCTTCCTGCGCCGCAATCGCCGCCTTGATGAGCCGGTCCCTCTCGGTGCGCTGTCTGTTGACCGTGCGCCACAGCTGCTCCGCGTCCAGCCGCAACCCGAGGATCGCGGCGTACGGTTCCGCGGTGTCGAGGTCGACCTGGCCGAACGGAAGGCGCGGATCGCGGTGAGCGGCAAGGACACCAACGACATCGCCCTCCAGCCCCGGGAGCGGGATGCACATCCTGGCCACGGTCTGCTGTCGCTCGAGCTGAAGCAGCTGACGGTGCAGCACATTGCGGGGTGAGTCGGCCTCGATCAGCGCCGGTTTGCCTGTGCGGGCAACCAATCCGGTGACCCCGAAGCCGACCTGCAGCGTCAGGGAGTCGGCAGAAGGGTGGGCGGGCCAGATGTCGACGACGTTGAGGTCCTGACCGTTGACCGCGTACACCAGGACACCGTCGGCGCCGAGCAGGCGGGCCAGGTCCGTCGCGGTGGGGGCCGCCGCAGCAGGTCTCAACGAAACAGCCCTTCACGTAACGCGACGGCGACGGCGCCGCTCCGGTCGGAGACCCCCAACTTCCGGTACAGCGCGCGGATATGAGTCTTCACCGTGTCCTCGCTGACCACCAGCTTGCTCGCGACCGCCTTGTTCGAGTGCCCCGAAACCAGCAACTCCAGTACCTCCGACTCGCGGCGGGTGAGGCCGAGGTGTGCACCGGACCAGAACTCACCAGCGCTCAGGCGTGCAGCGGAGAGCGCCACTCGACCGGCCAGCGCATGGTCGATGACGGTCTCGCCCTGGCAGACCCGACGCAAGTGCCCGACCAGCTCCTGTCCGTCGATGCGCTTGAGGATGTAACCGGAAGCACCGACCCGCAGCGCCTGGAGGAGGTAGTGCTCGTCGTCGTACACCGTCAGAAGGACGACTTTGGTGTCCGGATGCTGCGTCGTGATCTGAAGGCAAAGGTCCAGGCCGCTCCCCTCCCCGATGCGCACATCGCACAGGACGACGTCGGGCCGCAGCTCGCCCACCAACCGGAACGCCGTCGCCCCCGTTGTCGCCTGTCCGACGATCAAGACCTCCTCGGGGAAGTGGCCGAGCATGGCATCGAGCCCATGCAAGACCATCTCGTGATCGTCGACGAGCACGACACGCAGCGGGGTCGGAGGCGAATCCGGCATGCTGCCAACCCTACGGCGGTCAGCATCGTGATCCGAGTGAACCGAGCGGGAGATATCACCCGCTACCCCACCCACAGGGGTGATTGCGCCACACAGGCGTGACGCGGTCGGATGGACACAACCCGACCAGAAAGGCCGCTACGCCATGACCGATTCCAGTGTCAATCAGCCCCTCATCGTGCCGTCGGTGTTACCGGCCGACTTCGCCCGCATCGGTGACGAGGTGGTCGAACTGTGCGAGGCGGGCGTGGACCGGATCCAGTGGGACGTCATGGACGGCGTGTTCGTTCCCAACCTCACCTTCGGCCCTGACGTCATCGCGGCGGCGCGACCGCACAGCAGTGTCGGATTCGAGGCCCATCTCATGGTCGTGAACCCCGACGAGCTCCTGGGGCGTTACGTCGACGCGGGTTGCGCGCTGGTCATCGTGCATGCCGAAGCCTGTACCCACCTCCATCGCACGCTTGCGCACATCCGCGACCTCGGCGCGCGCAGCGGCGTCGCGCTGAACCCGCACACTCCTGCCGAGGTCGTCCAGCATGTCCTGTCCGAGACCGACCTCATCCTCGCGATGACCGTGAACCCGGGATTCGGCGGTCAGGCCTACATCCCGTCCGTGGAGGCGAAGATCACGCGCCTGCGAACGATGATCGACGAATCCGGCCTGCCCATCGAACTAGAGGTGGACGGCGGCATCACCGACAAAACCATCGCAGGCGCGTCAAGCGCAGGCGCCGATGTCTTCATCTCCGGCTCCTGGATGTACGCCTATCCGGACGGTAAGGCGGCGGCCGTCAAACAGCTGCGAACCACGGCGCTGGAGAGCGCACCACGCGCAGAAGCAGTCTTCTAACCGACGACCTCCTGGCAACCGTGCCGGTCGGCCCACGCTGACCGGGCGTCGGTGAAACATGTTGCAGGCCGCCAGTTCCAGGGATGCCTGTAGGGGCCGCCCCGATGGCCTAGTGGTCCGTCTGCGACTTGATCTGGCGGAGGGTGTCGCGTCCACGTTGGACTTTGGCAATGATGTCGTCGGCGGTGGCCTTCCATACGAAGGGCTTGGGATCGCGGTTCCAATACTCGGCCCAGTGGTGATCGCCGCGGTGAGATCGGCGACACTGCTGAACGCTCCGCGGCGCAGGCGTTTGTGGGTGAGTTCCTTGAAACCAGCGTTCGATGAGGTTCAGCCAGGAACTCGAGGTCGGCGTGAAGTGCATGTTCCAGCGGCGACGGTCCTTGTGCGCCAACCATTTCGCGATCGCTGGCGTGCAGTGCGCTGACAGGTTGTCCAGGATGACATGCACGTCCTGATCGCGAGAAACCGCGGCGTCGATCTGTTTGAAGAACCGCAACAGTCGGCGCCGGTATGGCCCTTACGCAGATCGGTCAGGACCTCGCCGGCGGCAACGGTCATCGCGGCGAACAGATCTATCGTGCCGAGGCGCTTGTAATCGTGGGTCATCGTCCCCGCCCGGCCCAACGCCTGACAACGGGTCTTCTCGGTGCGGACTCATGGTGATGGCCCCATGCGTTTCACCCCAGGCCGCGAATCTGATGGCCAGTGAAGTGGGTTCGACCTTCGGGCAAGGGCGATCAGGCCTCGGCCAGTGCAGGCGCGACGCCGGTCTTCTCGAACTCGGAAATGATGTCGATGCGGCGCTGGTGGCGTTCTTCGTTCGACCACTGCGCGGCGAGGAACGCGTCCACGATCGCGAGGGACTCCTCGAGGGAGTGCATGCGACCGCCGAGCCCGATCAGCTGAGCGTTGTTGTGCTCGCGGGCCAGTTGCGCAGTCTCGACGTTCCACGCCAAGGCACATCGCGCACCCTGCACCTTGTTCGCGGCGATCTGCTCACCGTTGCCGCTGCCGCCTAGGACGATGCCCAGGCTGCCTTCGTCGGCGACGACACGACGTGCCGTCTCGATGCAGAAGGCTGGGTAGTCGTCGAGGGCGTCGTAGACGTGAGCGCCGCAGTCGACGGTCTCGTGGCCCGCCGC
>NZ_JAVRPS010000367.1:0-5905 GCF_032162105.1 Mycobacterium sp.
GCGGTGGGCACCTACGCCTACATGGCTCCGGAGCGGTTCACCAACGACGCGGTGACCTACCGGGCCGACATCTACGCGCTGGCGTGCGTACTGCACGAGTGCCTGACGGGCGCGCAGCCCTACAGCGGCGACAGCGTCGGCGTGGTCATCACCGCGCATCTGATGCAGCCGATCCCCCGCCCGAGCGTGCAGCGCCCGGGTATCCCCGCCGCGTTCGATCAGGTGATCGCCAGGGGCATGGCCAAGAAGCCCGACGACCGCTACGCCTCCGCGGGCGACCTGGCGATGTCGGCGACCGAGGCGCTGACCGCCCGCGACCAGGATCAGGCCGAGACCATCCTGCAGCGCGGCGAGGCGGCCACCATGCCGGGGATGTCGATGGGCTCGGCGCCCACGATGGCCGCGCATCCGCCCACCCCGACGCCGTTTGGTGCCACCCCACCTCCTGGCGCCCCGCCACCCCCGTTCGGGGCCACCCCCACACCGGGCGTCCCCCCGCCCCCGAAACCCTACGGCGCCACCCCCGCCCCGTTCGCGGCGGCGACCCCGGCACCGTTCGGCACCACTCCGCCGCCGCCGCCCCAGCAGTACGGGTTCACCGGGCCGCCAGCGCCGCCAACCGGTCCCGCCGGCGGCTCTTCGTGGCCCCCGCCGCCCGGCTCGCCGCCGCCCGGCCAGAAGCCGAAGAGGAAGGCGTGGATCCCGATTGCCGCGATCGGCGGCGTCCTCCTGCTCGCCCTGGCCGCCATCGGGATCTTCCTGATGGTCAAGCCCGACGACAAGAAGGCGGGTCCGACGATGCCCACCGCGTCCACCTCGAAGACCCCCGAGCGGTCGACGACGACGCGGACCAGGACCACCACGACCACCACCCCGCCGCTGGACAACCCGGACTCGTTCCAGGCCAAGCTGATGGCGCTCATCCCTGCCGGCTACCCGACCAGCGTGTGCGAGGCAGCCAGCCCGCCCTCGCCGGGAGCGCTGGCCACCATCGACTGCGCCAAGTCCGTCCAGCCCGGGGGCCCGGAAGCGGCGCGCTACTCGATCTTCGCGGACAAGGACCAGTTGATCCTGCACTTCAACGAGTCACTCAAGGAGAACGACGAGACACTGCGGTGCCCGGGTGCCGACGCCGATTCGCCGATCGACTGGAACTTCAAGTCCAAGCCCGACGAGGTCGCGGGGCAGGTGGCGTGTGGCACCTACCAGGGCAACGCCGATGTCATGTGGACGCAGTACGACGCGCTGATGCTGGCCGACGTACAGAGCACCAACATGGACGAACTGCACACCTGGTGGTTGAACTACAGCTGATCTGAGCCAGGGAATGCGGCACCGATTCCTCAAGGCCTCTTCGTCGCGCTATGTTCGAGGAAACCGCAGTGCACCGAAGGGACAGTGCCATGGGGACCGCCAATAAGAACAAGGTGTTCGTCGTCGGGGTCGGAATGACGAAGTTCGAGAAGCCGGGCCGCCGTGAGGGCTGGGACTACCCGCAGATGGCCAAGGAGTCCGGCACCAAGGCGCTGGCGGACGCGGGCATCGAGTACAGCGAGGTCGAGCAGGGCTACGTCGGGTATTGCTCGGGCGACTCGACGTCGGGACAGCGTGCGCTCTACGAGCTCGGCATGACGGGCATCCCGATCGTCAACGTCAACAACAACTGCTCCACCGGGTCGACGGCGCTCTACCTTGCCGCGCAGTCCATTCGCGGCGGGTTGGCCGACTGCGTCATCGCGCTGGGCTTCGAGAAGATGCAGCCGGGCTCACTCGGCGGCGGAGCCGACGACCGCGAGAGCCCGCTGGGCAACCACGTAAAGGCACTCGCCGAGATCGACGAGTTCGCATTCCCGGTGGCGCCGTGGATGTTTGGTGCGGCGGGCCGCGAACACATGAAGAAGTACGGCACCACCGCAGAGCACTTCGCGAAAATCGGCTACAAGAATCACAAGCACTCGGTGAACAACCCGTACGCGCAGTTCCAGGAGGAGTACACCCTCGACGACATCCTGGCGGCCAAGATGATCTCGGACCCGCTGACCAAGCTGCAGTGCTCCCCCACCTCCGACGGGTCAGGCGCCGCGATCGTGGTGAGTGAGGATTACGTCGCCAAGCACGGGCTGGCCGACCAGGCCGTCGAGATCGTCGGGCAGGCCATGACCACCGACTTCGCCAGCACCTTCGACGGCAGCGCCGCCAACATCATCGGCTACGACATGAATGTCCAAGCCGCCAAACAGGTTTACGACCAGTCGGGACTCGGGCCGGAGGACTTCCAGGTCATCGAGCTGCATGACTGCTTCTCGGCCAACGAGCTGTTGCTCTACGAGGCCCTTGGCCTGTGCGGCGAGGGCGAGGCGCCGAAGCTGATCGACAACGGCGACACCACCTACGGCGGTCGTTGGGTGGTCAATCCGTCGGGCGGCCTGATCTCGAAGGGCCACCCGCTGGGCGCCACCGGGTTGGCGCAGTGCGCCGAGCTGACCTGGCAGCTGCGCGGCACCGCCGACAAGCGTCAGGTGGACAACGTCAACGCCGCGCTGCAGCACAACATCGGCCTCGGCGGCGCGGCAGTCGTGACCGCCTACCAGCGCGCCGAACGTTAGTCGCGGTACTCCACCACCTCATAGGCGCCGTCGGCGTGCCGCGCGCGGATGGTCTTCTTGTCGTACTTGCCGACGCTGGTCCGCGGCACCGCGTCGACGAACGTCCACCGTTCCGGTAGCCACCAGCGAACCACCTTGTCCGCCAGGAACTCCCGGAGCTCTTGCGGAGTGGCTTGGGCGCCGCGCTCGAGGACGACGGCGGCCAGCGGACGTTCCTGCCAACGTTCGTCGGGAACCGCAACGACCGCCACCTCCAGGACCGCCGGATGGGCGATCAGGTGGTTCTCCAATTCCACCGACGAAATCCATTCGCCACCGGACTTGATCACGTCCTTGGCACGGTCGGTCAGCGTCACGTATCCGAGCGGGTCCACCCGGCCGACGTCACCCGTGCGCAACCAGCCCCTGTCGAACTTGGACTGGTCGTGCCCGCGGTAGTAGGCACCGGTGATCCACGGGCCGCGCACCTCGATTTCCCCGACCGCCTTGCCGTCGTGCGGCAACGGATTGTCGTCTTCGTCGACGATGCGCACCTCGACACCGCACACCACCTTGCCCTGGGTGGACCGCATCGACCAGCGTTCGTCGCCCGACGACCCCGCCGGCGGCCAGGCCAGGGTGGCCAGCGGCGACGTCTCGGTCATCCCCCAGCCCTGGATGATCTGCACGCCGTGGTCTTGTTCGAACGTCTTCATCATCGACAGCGGCACGGCCGAACCTCCACAGGTGACCAGGCGCAGGGACGAGATGTCGCGGCCGGGCGTCTTGGCCAGGCAGTGGATCACGTCGTTCCAGATCGTCGGCACCGCACACGAGACGGTCGGGCGCCGCGTCTGGATCAGGTCTATCAACGACGGGGCGTCCATGAACCGGTCCGGCAGCACGAGGTCGGCACCCGCCATCATCGCGGCGTACGGCAGCCCCCACGCGTTGGCGTGGAACATCGGCACGATCGGCAGCGCGGAATCGTTGAAGCCGAGGCCCATTCCGTTCGCGGTACACACCATCATCGAGTGCAGATAGCTCGAACGATGGCTGTAGACAACTCCTTTCGGATTCCCGGTGGTGCCGCTGGTGTAGCACATGGCGGCCGCTGACGTTTCGTCGAGCTCGGGCCATTCGAACGTTGGCGATTGACCGGCCAGCAACTCGTCGTAGCGCAGCACCGTCTTGCCGGCTCCCGTCAGTGGCGCGAGGTCGCCTTCGCCGACGGCGATCACGGTGTGCACCGTGTCGAGGAGCGGCAGCACCGGGGCGAGCTGGGCGGTCAACGACAGGTCGGCGATGATCACCGTGTCCTCGGCCTCGTTGGCGATGTAGGCGATCTGCTCGGGCGAGAGCCGGATGTTGAGCGTGTGCAGCACCGCTCCCATCGACGGCGCGGCCAGATACGCCGCAAGGTGTTCGGCGTTGTTCCACATGAACGTGGCCACCCGTTCGTCGCCGGTGATGCCGAGCCCACGCAGTGCGTTGGCCAGCCGGCCCACCTGCTCACCGAGCTCGCGGTAGGTGATCGTGCGGTAGCGCCCTTCGCCCATCGCCGTGGTGACGGTGCGATCGCCGTTCACGCCACAGGCGTGGCGCAGGATCGTGGTGACGGTCAACGGGACGTCCTGCATCGTGCTGCGCATGTCGATTCGCCTTTGCTTCGCGTTGCGGTCGTTGGGCGCGATGGTAGTGCGGGGCGACGGTGATGTCGGCGATTCCGCCGGAGCCGCACCCGCTGCAACGAATCGGTTACCAGCGGCGATGTACTGGGTGATGCATTTCCCAGACAGATAGGGGGCGCACCATGCGTCCATCATTGACTCTCGCCACACTGGTCACTTCGGTCGCAGCCGCGTGTGCTGTGGTCGTCGCGCCCGCCGGGATCGCCAGCGCCGAGCAGACTGCCCTGGAGACCATCGGCCTACTGGAAGCCGAGGGTTATGACGTCAATGTCGACCGCGTCGGCAGCGGCACGCTCGACCAGTGCGTGGTGACCAGCGTGCGCAACCCACAGATCCAGTACCGCACCATCCGCGTCTACAACGGCAGGAAGGACAGCAAGGGCAACCGCGACTACGACCTCGTCCAGGTCGTCACCAACCGGTCCATCTCGGTATCCCTGGACTGCAGCCGCTGACCCGCGCGGAAGTAATCGAGTACCTCAGTCGATGTAACTAGGGGATGATTGACAGGAATACGACAGGAGGCGCGATCATGCGAACCAAGTGGGCATTCGCGGCAGCGATCATGGGAGTGAGTGCGGCCATCGCCGCCCCAGCGGCATTGGCCGCCGCGGAGACGGCGCAGCAAGTGATCAGCGACCTTCAGTCCAAGGGCTACACGGTGACCATCGACAAGATCGGCACCGCACCGATCGACCAGTGCACGGTCACCAGCGTGCGTAACCCGCAGACCGTCACGCAGCTGGTTCCCTACGTCGGTCCCGGCCTCGGCGGCAACGACCGCAGGCTCCTGGTCCCGCAGACCGTCACTCAGACCGTGTCGGTGTCGCTGAACTGCTCACGCTGAGCAGGTCCGAGTACCCGATTCGCTGGTAGAACCACTGCCGGACCCGATCGCCGACACGGAACACGTCCTTGGCACCGTCGTCGGAGGGATCGACGTAGACGCGGAACGGACCCTTGCCCTTCGGTGTGTCGATCACCCGCGCGATGCCGGGCCACCTCACCGGCGTCTGCGTCTTCCGGCGCGAGTTCGGCGAGCTTGCGGCTGACGTCATCCATCAGCCCGCCCTAGCGCTGCTCGTACTCGGCGGTCACCCGCGTCGTCCGCCGCCTGGCCCGCGTGGGCGAAGTGATTGGTGCCCGACGTGAACGAACCCGGAATCACGACAGTGGTTGTCGAGATGCAGCGAAGACTGACAGAAATCGCCGCGCTACTTTGACAAGATATCGGCGTGTCGCGAGGGCCGGTCAATCTTCGCTGCATAACCCCAGTTCAACTGCGTATCAACTACAAGCGATCGCTAGTGTCGCGTTGAAGAGAAGGCGATCCTGAATCGCGGGCGTGTCATTTCTTTCAGATGACGCGGCCGACACGATCTGCGGCCTCGCCCGTTTCGCCCATAGCATCGGGGCGCGACCGGTGGTATTACCTCACATGACAAAGCAAGTGTCGCTCGCCAAGGTCGTGGGACCGGTTTGAGCTGGGTTAGCCACGTGTAACCCAATCGCCACATACGTACAGAAAACAGAAACATTACAAACGTAACGTTGTCCGTGTTCCATTGCGCAGCAGCCTGTCAGAAAGATACTTCGTTGTCCGACACCGCCATCGACTTTCTCTACCTG
>NZ_JAVRPS010000368.1:0-11107 GCF_032162105.1 Mycobacterium sp.
CGGGAACTGGTCCTCGAGCGACCCGCGGTGCGGACCCATGTGGTGGTAGCACTCCATGAAGTTGTCCACCATGATCTTCCAGTCCCAGTCGCACACCCCCCAGTCGGTCTGTTCGACGGTCTGGTAGTTCTCCAAGTCGTAGGCGTCGACGATCGGATCGAGAGCCGCGTACTGGCTCGCCAAGGACTCCGCTTGCCCGTCGAAGTTGACCAGTACGAAGCCCTTCCAGATTTCGTGCCGGAACTTCTTGAGCGGATAGTCGTTGCGGTCGAAGCCTGGGGACTGCTTCATTTCCGGCGCGCCGGCGAGGTGCCCATCGAGGCCGAAGGACCACAGGTGATAAGGACACTGGAGCACGTTGGCCTCCCCAGCACCGCTGCACACCTCCATCCATCGGTGGCTGCAGTTGCGCGACAACACCCGGATGTCGGACTTGCGGTCGCGGGTGACGACCAGCGGCGTGCCGAGGATGTCAATGCTGTAGTAGCTCCCGTCCTTGGGAACCTGCTCGATGCGGCACAGCGGAATCCAGCCGCGCTTGAATACCCGGTCGACTTCGGCGGCGTACAGCTCGTCGCTGCCGTAGGCCTCGGGCGGCAGAGTGACCGCGTTCTCGGGCGACTCGACCGCACAGGTTGCGGTGAGCCGTGAGTAGTCGAATGTCATGGCGGTGACGCTAACCAGACTCTGTTGCTGGGCTGTTTCGTCGTGGTAAATGACTAATTGAAATTACTCACCAGCCATTACGCCGAGTCGATTCGTTCTACCAGCGGATTCATCCACATCTCTCAATAGAGTATTGAAACCTGACGCGGCGCCGCGTTACGAACGCCCGACGTGAGACGGCCGGTCCTTCCGTTCCGGCCCCAGGTCCGATCCGAACGGGTTAGGTATGACGTCATGATCGAAGTCACCCTGCTCGGCACCGGCAGTCCCATGGTCGACGCGAACCGCGCGGGGCCGTCCACGTTGGTCCGCGCCGGCGAGCAGATCTTCCTGGTGGATTGCGGACGGGGCGTCCTGCAGCGGGCCGCGGCCGTCGGCGTTGGGGCCGCCGACCTCACGGCGCTGCTGCTGACGCATCTGCACAGCGACCACATCACCGACCTCAGTGACGTCATCACTACGCGGTGGGTGACGACGTTCGTGCGGACGCCACTGCCGGTGATCGGGCCGCCCGGTACGGCTGCCGTGGTCGAGGCCACCTTGGCCGCGCTGGCACCGGACATCAGCTACCGGATCGGCCATCACGCTGACATCACCGAGCCGCCCGCCATCGAAGTGCACGAATACACCGAGGGACCCGTGTGGGACGACAGCGCGAGCGAAGCGACGGGAAGTCGGCAGCGCGGTGTGCAGATCCGGGTTGCCCAAACGGATCACCGACCCGTGGAGCCCACCATCGGATTTCGAATCGAGTACGGCGGAGCATCGGTCGTGCTCGCGGGTGATTCGGTGCCCTGCGAAAGCCTCGACGAACTCGCCGCCGGGGCGGGCGCGCTGGTTCACACCGTGATCCGCAAGGACCTGATCGAGCAGGTGCCGCAGCAGCGGCTGAGAGACATCCTCGACTACCACTCCTCCGTCGAGGAAGCGGCGGCCACCGCGACACGGGCCGGTGTGGGCACGCTGATCCTCACCCACTACGTCCCACCGCTGGCCCCCGGCCAGGAGGACGACTGGCGCGCGCTGGCCGCCTCGGTGTTCCCCCGCCAGATCGAGCTGGGCGACGACTTGCATCGTGTCGAGGTGCACCCCGGGGTGTGCATCAACCGGTAGCGGCCAGGCGTGCGGCCGCGTCCGTCACCGTGGCGAGGGCTTCGGGAGTCCACGGCCGGCCCCGCACGATGACGACCGCATGATCTATCCCCAGATCGCCCAAAGTGGTGCAACGCCTGGCGAATTCGTCGACCGTTTCACGGGGCTCGAGTGCTGTGCTGACAGTCCGTTCCACCTCGTCGACCGGCCGGCCGACGTCAGCACAATGCCGTGCCAGCACGTCGAGTTGGCGCCGGATTGCCTGGCCGCCGTCGGGAACGTCGAACAGATTGCAGGCGTCGCCGTATTCGGCGACCAGGCGCAGCGTGCGCCGCTCGCCCGTGCCACCGATCAACACGGGCGGCCGAGGCCTCGCGATGGGTCGTGGGCTTCCGATGGGGTGCTCCAGTTCCAGATAGTCGCCACGGAACGGACGGTCGTCGCCACTCCACATCTGCTGGGCCAACCGGAGCAGTTCGGTCAACCGGGTGAACCGTTCGGCCGTTGCGGGCATGAACAAGCCCATCGCACGCGCCTCGTCGGCGTTGTATCCGGCTCCGATGCCCAGCCAGGCCCGGCCATCGGTCAGCACGTCCAGTGTGGTCACCGCCTTGATCAGCAGTGCGGCGGCGCGGAATGTCGCGGCAGTGACCATGGTGCCCAGCCGCAGCCGCGACGTTCGGGCGGCCAGGAAGCCCAACGCGGTATAGGCCTCCAGCATCGGCTCATCGAGGCGGCTGGACGGATCGGCCTGCAGGATATGATCGGCGACCCACAGGGTGTCGACCGCGGAATCGTCCAGAGTGTCGGCGAGTGCTGCGAGCCGTGCCCGGATTTCGCGATGTGGCCAAGAGTAGTTGGTGACGCTGACGCTGAGCCTCATGGTCACACCTCGGCGGTGTGGACGGCCTCGTTCCGGCGCCGGCGGCGCAGCGGCAGTCGTGCGCCGGCGACGATCAGCCAGATCAACCCGGTGAACCGGGCGACCGGCAACAGCACGGCAAGCGCAGGCCAGATGAGCACCAACGTGGTCAGCTCGGCGACGACGGCGATGGCCAGGCCGGTCCAGGCGACCGGTCTGGGGAGGAGGCCGAGGATCAGGCTGGGTACCGCGATACCTGCGATCAGCAGTCCGAGAGCAACGACGTGCCCCGTGCCGCCGGTGAGGAACACCAGGTAATACACCGCACGAACGAGTGCGGGGTCGGCGCTGACTTCAGGTCGCGACAGGGTCCAGGCCAGCAGTCCCGAAAGACCCAGCCCGCCGGCGGCCAAGATGCCACCTGCGAGCGCGATCGTGGCGCCGGGCGCGGTAATGCCCAGTTGGCGCAGTCGTGCGCTGGCCGTGGCGGCATAGATTGCCAGCGGTACGGAGGACGCGAACACTCCGACGGCGCCGGCTTGCACCGCGGCCGAATTGCCCTGGAAGTAGTCCTGTATCGCCGTATCGGAGCCGTACGGCAGCGGCATGACGCCACCCATGGCAGCGCTGACGCCGAGTCCGACCACCAAGAGCCCCAGAGAAATCCCGGCCAACACGACCAGCGGCGGCCCAGCCTGTCGTGGCCGACCCGAGACGTTATTTCGATCGGTAAGTGAATCGTTCATGTGACGAACGATATGCCGCTACAGCCGCCAGCACAAGAGCCAAGATGATTTCACATTCGAACGATTCGCCGGATGTATGATCGTCGGGTGTCAGCCACCAACAACGACCACGGCGATGGGATCGCCTTCCTGCTCACCCAGCTGGGACACGACGCCGCGACCCAGTTCGCCGAGCAGATGGCGACGATCGAGCTATCCCCGCCGCACGCCGGGATACTTCGCACCATCGCCGCCGAACCCGGGCGCAGCCAGCAGTCGCTCAGCGGTCGACTCGGCGTGCTGCCGAGCCGCGTAGTGGCATACGTCGACGAGTTGGAGGACCGCGGCTACGTCGAACGGCGCCGCAACCCCGACGACCGGCGACTGCATGCGTTGTACCTCACGGCATCCGGGAAACGGCTGATGCAGAAGATCTCAACGCTTGCCCGCCAACACGAGCGCCGCATGACCGCGGGGCTCGACGAACAACAACGGGGAACGTTGCGCGAGCTGCTCGGGACTCTGGCGGAGCAACGGGGCCTGACCCCGCACGTCCACCCGGGTTATCGGACACTCGGCCGCCCCAACGGGCGATCTAAGCCAGCCGGGTGATCTCCACGACGACGTCGAGGTCGGTCGATCCCGCCCCCGAGTAGATTCCCTTCAGGGGCGTGACGTCGGAGTAGTCGCGGCCAACGCCGACGCTGATGTACTGCTCGTTGATGTCCTTGTCGTTGGTCGGGTCGTAACTCCGCCAGCCGCCGGTCCATGCCTGGATCCAGGCATGGCTCTGCCCGTCGATGGTGTCGCCGACTTTGGCCTTCTTGTTGGGATGCAGATAGCCCGACACGTATCGCGACGGAATGCCCATGCTGCGCAACAGGATCAGCGACAGATGCGCGAAGTCCTGGCAGACGCCCTTGCCTTCCCGGTGCGCGTCAAGCCCCGACGAGTGCACGCCGGTGGTGCCCGGCACGTACTCGAGTTCGCTGTGCGCCCACCGCGCGGCGGCGATGACCGCGTCCTCCGGGTTGTTGTACTTGGCGATCCGCCTGCCCACCGCCTGGATGCGGCTGCTCGCCGGCGCGTACTCGGTGGGGCTCAGCATGTCATCGAACCGGTCGACCACCGCCTCTGACTGCAGGTCCTCCCAGGACACCTTCTCGGTCGGCAGCTCCTCCTTGTCGGTCTCCACCACCGACGACGCGGTGACCTCCAGTTCGGTGTGCGGCGCATGCAGATCGAACGCCGTCACCGCAGTGCCCCAGTAGTCGACGTAGCGGTACGACCGGGTGGCCGGCACGGTTTCGACGCGGTTGAGGATGACGTTCTGCCGGGAGTCCGAGCGTGGGGTCAGCCGCGCCTCGTTGTACGACGCCGTCACCGGTGACTTGTAGGCGTAGCCGGTCGAGTGCACGACGCGCAATCGCCACATTTAGATCTCGCCCTCTTCGATGACCAGCGACCCGTTCCGGCCGGCGTCGGTCCACGCCACCCACGGCGCGGAGTGAAAGTACTCCAGCGCCAACGCCTCTCCGACGTCGGCGCACGTCTGCTGCAGGCCACCCAGGCGCTCTTCCAGGGACTCCAACAGCACGCCGGGTCGCAGGAACTCCAGCTCACTGCGGGCGCGGCCCAGCAGGCGTTGCGCCTCGTCTGTGGCTCCGATCCGGTTGTGCGCGCCGCTGTGCAATTCCTCGAGGCTGTGCTCGGCCAGCCGCAATGAGTACATCACCGAGCGCGGGAACAGCCGGTCGAGCAGCATGAACTCGACCACGCGTACGGCGTCGAGCACGCCGCGGTACGTGCGCAGGTAGGTGTCGTGCGCACCCGCCGACCGCAGCACCGTCACCCATGCCGGTGACGAGGCGCTGTCGCCGACGCGGGCGAGCAGTAGCCGCACCGTCATGTCGACGCGTTCGATCGCCCGGCCGAGCACCATGAAGCGGTAGCCGTCGTCCCGGGACAACGTGGAGTCGGCCAGTCCTGCGAACATCGCGGCGCGGCCCTCGACGTACGACAGGAACTCGTGCGGACCGAGTCGCTTCGCGGCGCGTTCGCGCTCGGCGAGCGCGTTGTAGGTGGTGTTGAGGCACTCCCAGATCTCCGTCGACGTGACTTCGCGTGCGCCGCGGGCATTCTCGCGAGCCCCGGAGATGGATTCGACGATGGAGCAGCCGCCCTGGGTGTCGCGGCTGAACGCGACGAGGTCGGTGAGCGACCACAGATCCAGCGTGGACTTTGGCGGCTCGATGCCGAGCACCTTCAGCAGCGTCCTGGACGCCTGGTCGGGGTCGACACTGGAGTCCTCGAGCAACTGGTGCACCGTGACGTCGAGGATGCGGGCCGTGTCGTCGGCCCTCTCGACGTATCGGCCGATCCAGTACAGCGATTCCGCGTTGCGTGCCAGCATCAGTGCCCTCCCCGCCTACCGCTGTTGCTGTTGCTGTTGCTGTTGCTGCTGGGTCTGTTGCCCCGACGACTGCGTCTGCTGTTGCTGCTGCTGCGAGGACGCGTCCGGACTCTTCTCGGACTTGGTCCCATTCGCGGTCTTCGGCAGTGCACGGACCACCTCGGCGGCGGCCAGCTCACGATCGGCCACCGAGGCCCGCGAGGCGAGCACCCAGGTGTCCTTCGAGCCGCCGCCCTGGCTGGAGTTGACCACCAACGAGCCCTCAGGGAGCGCGACACGGGTCAACCCGCCCGGCAGCACCCACACGTCATCGCCGTCGTTGACCGCGAACGGTCGGAGGTCGACGTGGCGCGGCGCCAGCTGGTCGTCGATCTGCGTGGGCACCGTCGACAGCTGCACGACCGGTTGGGCGATCCAGCCGCGGGGGTCGTTGCGGATCTTCCTGCAGATCGTGGCCAGTTCCTTCTCCGAGGCGTCGGGGCCGAACACGATGCCGTAGCCGCCGGAGCCTTCGACCGGCTTGATGACCAGCTCGTCGACGCGGTCGAGCACCTCCTCGCGTTCCTCGGCCAGCCAGCAGCGGAAGGTGTCGACGTTGGCCAGCAGCGGCTTCTCGCCGAGGTAGTACTCGATGATCGTCGGCACGTAGGTGTAGACCAACTTGTCGTCGCCGACGCCGTTGCCGACCGCGCTGGAGATCACGACGTTGCCCGCGCGAGCGGCGTTCAGCACGCCGGCCACCCCGAGCACCGAGTCGGGCTTGAAGTGCATGGGGTCGAGGTAGTCGTCGTCGATGCGCCGGTAGATTACGTCGACCTGGCGTTCGCCGTTGGTGGTCCGCATGTAGACGGAGTTGTCTCGGCAGAACAGGTCGCGGCCCTCGACGAGTTCGACGCCCATCTGCCGGGCCAGCAGGGAGTGCTCGAAGTAGGCCGAGTTGTAGACGCCGGGGGTGAGCACCACGACGGTCGGGTCGGCCTCGTTGGAGGCGGCGGCCTTGCGCAGCGCCTGCAGCAGATGCGACGAGTAGTCACCGACCGCGCGCACCCGATGCGTGGCGAACAGGTTCGGGAAGACGCGCGCCATGGTGCGCCGGTTCTCCATCACGTAGGACACCCCCGACGGGGAACGCAGGTTGTCCTCGAGCACGCGGAAGGTGCCCTGCGCGTCGCGCACCAGGTCGATCCCTGCGACGTGGATCCGCACGCCGTTGGGCGGCACGATGCCTGCCGCCTCGCGGTGGAAGTGCTCGCAGGACGTCACCAGCCGACGCGGGATCACCCCGTCCGTCAGGATCTCCTGCTCGCCGTACACGTCGTCGAGGTACATCTCCAGCGCCTTGACCCGCTGGGTGATGCCGCGCTCGAGCCGCGACCACTCGGCGGCCGAGATCACCCTTGGCACCAGGTCCAGCGGGAACGGGCGCTCCTGACCCGACAAGGAGAAGGTGATGCCCTGGTCGATGAAGGCGCGGCCGAGCGCGTCGGACCGCGCCGCGAGCTCGGAGGCGTCAGACGGGGCAAGCTCGGTGAAGATGCCCTTGTACGGGCCGCGCACGTTGCCCTGGGCGTCGAACATCTCGTCGAAGGCCTTCGAATAGTCGCCAACGTTGTTGTAGCCGTCGAAGATGCCCTCGTAGCGCTTCGTCGAGGACGAGGAGTTGCGCGACGACCGCGCGCCGTTTGTGGGAAGGGTTCGCAGGCTCACCAGTGACATGCTGCCGCACTAGCGCCGTTTCGGCAGGCCAGTGACGATTGCTTTGGGTAATTGGGGTACGCGCTGGTAGCCTGAACTCTCGCTGCCCGTCACCGGGCGCCCCCATGAAGACTTACGCCAACCCAAGCTGACATTTAGAAGGAATCAACGCGTGGCCAACATCAAGTCGCAGGAAAAGCGCATCCGTACCAACGAGCGCGCCCGTCTGCGCAACCAGTCGGTGAAGTCCGAACTTCGCACGTCTGTCCGCGGCCTCCGTGAAGCCATCGACGCCGGCGAGAAGGAGAAGGCCGCCGAGTTGCTGGTCTCCACCAACCGCAAGCTCGACCAGGCCGCAAGCAAGGGCGTCATTCACAAGAACCAGGCGGCCAACAAGAAGTCCGCGCTCACGCTGGCCCTCAACAAGCTCTGAGATCGGGCAGCAGACCCTGATCGGGCGCTGCCTCTCAGCCCTTGGCGGCCAGTTCCGCCACCCGGCGCACCGCCGTCTCGAGCGCATAGTCGGCATTTGCCGCCACACCCTTGACGTCGCCGTTGAGCGTCGCGACCAACCGCATCGCTTCGGCCACCGATTCGCGTGACCAGCGGCGGGACTGCTTCTGCGCCTTCTGCACCCGCCACGGCGGCATGCCCAGTTCACCGGCAAGCTGGTACGGATCACCCGACAGCGGCCCGATCCGGGCGATCGCGTGCACGGCCTCGGCGAGCGCGTCGGCCAGCACCACCTGCGGTTCGCCGCTCATCATCGCCCAGCGCAGGGCTTCGGCCGCGCCTGCGACGTCACCGTTGACCGCCTTGTCGGCGATGTCGTAGCCCTTCACCTCGGCCTTCCCGCTGTGGTAGCGGCGCACCGCGGCGGGATCCACCTGACCGCCGGTGTCGGCGATCAGCTGCGAGCACGCCGCGGCCAGTTCGCGCAGATCGGAGCCAAGGGCGTCCAGGACCGCGGTGACCGTGTCGTCGCTGACCTTGATCTTGAGCTCACGGAACTCCCGGCGGACGAACTCGGCGCGCTCAGTGGGCTTGGTGATCCGGGCACACGGATGCACCTCGGCGCCAAGCCGTTTGATCTGATCGGCCAGCGCCTTGGCGCGCCCCCCTCCGGAGTGCACGACGACGAGCATGGTGCCGGGTGGCAGATCCGCCGCGGCGTCGGCGATGAGCGCGACGGCGTCCTTGCCTGCCTCGGCCGCAGACTCCAGCACCACCACCCGTTCATCGGCGAACAGCGACGGGCTCAGCAGCTCCGCCAGCTCGCTGGTGCTGACCTCGCCCGCGCGCAGTCGGTCGACGGGGACGTCGACGGTGCCCGCCGCGTCGCGCGCGGACCGCAGGACCTCGCCGACGGCGCGTTCGACGAGCAGTTCTTCGTCGCCCAGCACGAGGTGAAGTTGGCTCACGCTGAGATCGTGTCACGTCGCGCCGACAGCGCCGGTTCCCGGGCCGGCACCGGCGCCCGCCACCGCCCACGCGAACAGGCAGAGCGCCGCCGACGCCACGCCGATGCGTCCCCAGCGCCACCGCCACAGCACGACGGAACCGATTCCCGCCGCCGCCACGCAGAACACGCCTGCGGGGCCGGACGGCACCGGCACGACGGCGCCCGGCACGGCCGACGCCCATCGCGCCACCCGCAGCAGCCACCACAGTTCGGGCCCGGTGAACCGGACCAGGAACTGCGCGGCCGCCGGCCAGAACGCCGACAACGCCGCCGCGCCGGTGCCGATCACCGTGACGGGAGCGATGACGACCACCACCGCGAGGTTTGCGGCGACGGACACCAGGCTGACGGTCCCCGACATCCCCGCGACGAGTGGCGCCGTGACGAGTTGGGCGGCGACGGCGACGCTGGCCGCGTCGGCAAAGGGTTTGGGCCAACCCCGGTCGACGAGCCGTCGCGACCAGATGGGTGCGATCACGACGAGCGCCGCGGTGGCCGACGCCGACAGCGCGAAGCCGATGTCGACCGCCAGTTCGGGCACGCCGATCATCAGGATCAGGACGGTGGCCGACAACGCCGGAATCGCCTGCCGCCGTCGGTGCGCCACGATCGCCAGCAGGGTGATGGCGCCCATCACCGCCGCCCGAAGCACGCTGGCCGACGGCTGCACCACGACGACGAATGCCGTCAGCGCCAGCGCGGCCATGGCCACGGCGACCCGCGGGCCCACCACCGCCGCCGCCAGTAGGACCGCACCGCAGACGATGGTGACGTTGGCACCCGACACCGCGGTCAGATGGGTCAGGCCGGCGGTCCGGAACTCGTCGACCGTCGGCCCGGTCAGGGTCGACGTGTCGCCCAGCACCAGCGCGGGCAGCATCGCCGCCTGGTCGGCGGGCAGCGCCGAGCGCGCCGCGTCGGCGAAGGCGGTGCGCACCCGCGCGGCGATCCGCTGGACGAGACTCGCCCGGCCGAGCGTCGGCTCCCCCGCCGCCGTGAGCACCGCGACCGTGAGGTCGCGACGGGTGGGCGCCCCGATGCGGGCGCGGAAGGCGACGGGGCGGCCCGCGGTCAGCTCGCCGTATCCGAGCCCCGACGCGAACACCACGACCCGACCGGTCAGTCGGCGCTCGTCGACGGCACGCAGGTCGCCGCGGAACATCAGCCGTCCCCCACCCACCACGCGGGGCGACTCCGCCGCGACGACCACCACGGAGACCGTCGCGCCGACGCGGCCCGACACCGGATGGTGGGCCACGTCGTGCACGCGCAACGTCACCGCGATCGAGAACGCCACCCCGACGACGGTCACCGCGAGGACGCCGGGCCACACCGCCGCGTCCGGCTGCCTGCCGCGCCACCACCGCGTCACCAGATACGTGACGACCACCGCCGCCGTCGTGGCCCAGAGTGACGCGACGCCGCCCCACACGATGCCCGCGGCCATCACGCCCCAACCCGTCAACGCAGCGGGAACCAAGCGCAGGTCGTGGCCGGCCGCGCGGGCGTCGGGCGTGGTCACACATGGACCAGGTCACGCAGCTTCTCCAGCCGCGCGGGACCGATACCGTCGACCTCGCCGAGTTGCTCAACGGTGGTGAACCGACCGTTGGCGTCGCGCCATCCGACGATCGCCGACGCGGTGACGGGTCCGACCCCGGGCAACGCGTCGAGTTCTTCTGGCGTGGCGGTGTTGAGGTTCACCAATCCCGGTGGTGCCGCCTCGCCGTCCCCGCCGGGTGCGGGCGACTGACCCGGTGGCGCCGTGATCGAACTGCCCATCGACGACGGTGCGCCGGGCGGCGAGGCGATGCCGACGACGATCTGCTCACCGTCGGACACCGGGCGGGCCATGTTCAGCCCGATCAGGTCGGCACCGTCGAGCGTCCCTCCCGCCGCGGTCAGTGCGTCGGCGATGCGCGCGCCCGAGGTCAGCGTGACCAGCCCGGGCCGGTGGACCAGGCCGACCACGCTGACGACGACCGGCCCGTCGGGCTCGGGGGCCGGGCTGCCCGCCGTCGGGCTGGTCGACGAAACCATCTGTACCGGAGGGAGTTTCGCGGAGACCACCGGCGGTGGGTCGTCGCGCACCAGCGTGAACACCGTGACCAGCACCGCGATGACACCGACCGCGGCCAGTGCGACGACGCCGGCGCGGCCGGGATCCGCCCGGATCGCCGCCAACCAGCTCG
>NZ_JAVRPS010000369.1:0-2527 GCF_032162105.1 Mycobacterium sp.
CGTCCGCGACGTGAAGTTCGTCGCCGCGTTCGACGTGGACGCCAAGAAGGTCGGCTTCGACCTGTCGGAGGCCATCTTCGCCTCGGAGAACAACACCATCAAGATCGCCGACGTGCCGCCGACCAACGTCACGGTGCAGCGCGGCCCGACCCTGGACGGCATCGGCAAGTACTACTCCGAGACCATCGAGGTGTCCGACGCCGAGTCCGTCGACGTGGTCAAGGCACTCAAGGACGCGAACGTCGACGTGATGGTGTCCTACCTGCCAGTGGGCTCCGAAGAGGCCGACAAGTTCTACGCCCAGTGCGCCATCGACGCAGGCGTGGCGTTCGTCAACGCGCTGCCGGTGTTCATCGCTTCAGACCCGGTGTGGGCCAAGAAGTTCGAAGACGCCGGCATCCCGATCGTCGGCGACGACATCAAGAGCCAGGTCGGTGCCACCATCACCCACCGCGTGATGGCCAAGCTGTTCGAGGACCGCGGTGTGCAACTCGATCGCACGATGCAGCTCAACGTCGGCGGCAACATGGACTTCCTGAACATGCTGGAGCGCTCGCGCCTGGAGTCCAAGAAGATCTCCAAGACCCAGGCCGTCACGTCCAACCTGCAGCGCGAGTTCAACACCAAGGACGTGCACATCGGCCCGTCCGATCACGTCGGCTGGCTCGACGACCGCAAGTGGGCCTACGTCCGCCTCGAAGGCCGCGCCTTCGGTGACGTGCCGCTGAACCTGGAGTACAAGCTCGAGGTGTGGGATTCGCCGAACTCGGCAGGCGTCATCATCGACGCGGTCCGCGCGGCCAAGATCGCCAAGGACCGCGGCATCGGCGGCCCCGTGGTCGCCGCCTCGGCCTACCTGATGAAGAGCCCGCCCAAGCAGATGGCCGACGACATCGCGCGCGCGGAGCTCGAAACCTTCATCGAGGGCTAGCAACCCTGCTCGATTGTGAATCTGGCGACGCCGCACGAGTGTGGCGTCGCCAGATTCACTTTCGGGGGCGTTTTGTAGGGTCGGCATGTGGTCAACCCGCATTTCTCAGACGACGAATTGGTGGGCCTCGGCGAGTTCGCCCTGCTGCCCGAGAACGCCGAACAGATCGGCCTGACGGGTCCGCTGCCGCCCGTCGAGCGCATCGACTCCGGCGACATCAGCGCGCTGAAGTGGGGCGCCGAATCCCCGCAAGTGGTGTTCCTGCACGGCGGCGGGCAGAACGGGCACACCTGGGACACGGTGGTCCTCGGACTCGGCGTGCCCGCGCTCGCGGTCGACCTGCCCGGGCACGGCCGCTCCGCGTGGCGCGAGGACGGCGACTACGGGCCGAAGCGCAGCGCCGACACGCTGCGGCCAGTGCTGCGCGACTGGGCTCCCGCCGCGCGCCTGGTCGTCGGGATGTCGCTCGGCGGGCTGACCGCGCTGCGCATCGCTGCCGCCGAGCCCGCGCTGGTGCCGACGCTGGTACTCGTCGACGTCACCCCGTCGGCCCCAGAACGCCACGAGGAGATGACGAAGGCGCAACTGGGCGCCGTCGCACTGGTACAGGGTGAGCGCAACTTCCCCTCCTTCGAGGCGATGCTCGACGTGACGGTGGCCGCGGCGCCGCATCGCGACCGGAACTCGTTGCGCCGCGGCGTCTTCCACAACTCGCAGCGACTCGACGACGGCAGGTGGACGTGGCGTTACGATTCGTTCCGCAAAGGTCCCCTTCTTTCTGGCTTCGAGGGCTTGTGGGACGACGTCCCGTCGATCACCATGCCGACCACGCTGGTCCGCGGCGCGAACTCCTACTTCGTCAACGACGAGGACGCCGCCGCATTCGCCAAGGGCGCACCGGGATTTCAGCGCACCCACATCGTCGCCGACGCCGGCCATTCGGTGCAGGGCGATCAGCCCCGCGCGCTCGTCGACATCCTGCGCGGAGTCCTCGCCGACTGAGGGTCCGTTGCCTTCCGTTCACCTTCTGCTTCACAGCTGATCAACAGGTTCCCGTAATTTTCCGTTCACTGGCCCCAGCCCGGCCGGTGACACTCGGAAGGAACCCCCACGCCATGGCTCTATTGCCGCTGAATCTATTCGTCAATCACGACGGGCGGTCCTCACGTCAGCATGTGACTTGCCGCTACAAGTGCGGCGACGCCTGCTCCAAACCCGTCCCCAACGCCAGCGGCAACGAATACTTCGGCGACATCGTCAAGCAGGTATCGCGGCGGTCGATGCTGCAGGCCGCCGGCGTCACCGTGCTGGCCGTCGGCGCCGGTTCGGCGCTGGCCGCCTGCGGGAGCGACCAACAACCCGCTGCGACGCCCCCCTCGTCGGCGCCGCCCGCCGAGCCGTCGCCCGGGATGAAGTTCAATGCCGTCGCGCCGAACAGCGAGGACGCCGTCGTCATCCCCGAGGGCTACCAGCAGGGCGTCGTGATCAGCTGGGGCGACCCGATCCTGCCCGGCGCGCCCGCATTCGACGTGAAGGCCCAGACGGCCGCCGCCCAGCGGCAGCAGTTCGGCTTCAACAACGACTTCGCCGCACTGC
>NZ_JAVRPS010000370.1:0-8901 GCF_032162105.1 Mycobacterium sp.
CACAGCCCCGATCGTGTCGGAGCAGGAGTGGGAGAAGGCCCGCCAGGAGCTGCTCGTCAAGGAGAAGGAGGTGACCCGCGCTCAAGACGCACTGGCCGCGGAGCGTCGCCGCATGCCATGGCTCGCCTTGGAGAAGGAGTACGCGTTCGACGGACCCGAGGGGACGGTCAGCCTGCTCGACCTCTTCCACGGCCGCCGTCAGGCCATCGTGTACCGCGCGTTCTTCGAGCCCGGCGTGCACGGTTGGCCCGAGCATGCCTGTCCCGGCTGCTCGCTGATGGCCGACCAGGTCGCCCATGTCGCGCACCTCAACGCCCGCGACACCACGTTGGTGTTCGTCTCGCGCGCGCCGCAGGCCGACATCGAGCGACTGAAGGCACGGATGGGTTGGGACATCCCGTGGTACACCATCCTCCCCAAGAACGGGCATGCTTTCGACACCGACTTCGGCGTGGACGAATGGCATGGCACGAACGTGTTCATCCGTGAGGGCGACGACGTCTTCCGCACCTACTTCCTCAACAACCGCGGTGACGAGAAGATGGGCGGCACCTGGAGCTACCTCGACATCACGGCCCTCGGGCGTCAGGAGGACTGGGAGGATTCGCCGCAAGGCCGCCCACAGTCCGCGCCGTATCAGTGGTGGAACTGGCACGACGAGTACCCCGACACGAAGCCCGGTGACGCGAGGTGACCGCGCGCGCCCGTGTTCTCGGACGACGGGCATGCGCACTGCTCGCGGCGTGTTCGGCTGTGCTGCACGGGATTTCCCTGGACCACGTGACGAACATTGCGGCCATGGCGCTGATGGTGGCGATGCTCGTCGCGTGCCTGTACTGCGCACGCGACCTGTGGCTTCGCGGAACGCAACGGGGCTGGGTGCTGGTTGCGTTGATGAACTTCGCGATGATCGCCGTCCACCTGCCCGCATCGTCGGCGCATCACCACGGCGGGGGCCTGGCTGCGACCGCACCGATGCCCGAGTCGACGGTCATGACCCTGGCCACCGCGCTGGCGGCAGTCGAGGTGACCGTCGCCGCGGCCGTCCTCTACTACCGCACCCGTGCGCTGCGGCCCCTCGATTCCGCCCCTTCGGTCGACGTCGAGACCCCTACACTGGCCGCGTGGCCCGACAGGACGATCCCGATGGGCTGTCTACGGACGACGCCAGAATCCTCGATCTCGAATCGGCGGCGATCACCGGCCACACGCTGAAGCTCAACGTGCTCGAGCCGGGCAGTGGCCTACTCGATGGTCCACTCGACGTCGACGCATTGCGGGCCGCGGTCGAGAAGCGACTCACTAGCCAGCCACGGGCGACGCAGCGCGTCGACACCTCCGGACCCGAACCGCGCTGGGTGCAGGCGGAAGACTTCGACATCCGCGACCACGTCCGGCGGCAGCCGACCGCATGCGTCACGCGGGCCGACCTGTGGCGGATCGTCAGCGGGTTGATGTCCGAGCACCTCGATCGCAGTCGACCGCTGTGGACGTTCGACGTGATCGGACCGCTCGCGGACGGTCGCGAGGCCATCGCCGTCCGCATCCATCACGCCATGTGCGACGGCATCGCCGGTGTCCGCTTCCTGGACGCGGTGCTCTGGGACGCCCACCCCGACGCGCCGGCCAGGACGGGTGCACGCCCAGGTGTGCAATCCGCGCAGGAGCCCAGCGGCTTCGCCGAGGCGTGGCGCATGCCCGGTGCCGTCCTTCGCGAACTCGGCCATCCCGGCGAGCGGTCACCCTTCGATCGCCCGATCACCATCGCCCGCGAGCTCGCCTTCACGGTCGCGCCATTGGCGGAGGTGAAGGCGATCGGCGCCTCGCGACCCGTCCGCGCCACGGTCAACGACGTTCTGCTGGCGGTCATCACGGGAGGCCTGCGCACCTGGCTCGGCGAGGCGGGGACGCTCGCCCACCATCTGCACGCCCAGGTGCCGGTCAGCCTCCACCACCGCGACGAGGGAGCGACCGAGCTCGGCAACCGGGACTCGTTCATGAACGTCGACCTGCCGCTCGGTGAGGCCGATCCCCTCGTCCGGCTCGACCGGATCCGAGCCGAGACCAGCCAGCGCAAGCGCCTCGACGACGCCGAGGAGATGTACGACCTCTTCCACGCCCTCGGTCGCATCAAGCACCTCGGCAGCGCCGCACAACGGATCTCCAAGAGCGCGCGCGAGTTCAGCGTGTCGATATCGAACGTTCCGGGGCCGCGCGTCCCGGTCGGCATCGCCGGTCGCGGGGTGCAGCATCTCTTCTCCTCGTCAGAGCCGGCCGCCCATCACGCGCTGCGCATCTCGGCGATCTCGTGTGCCGGGGATCTCGGCATCGGGCTGTGCACCGATCCGCAGGCGCTGCCCTACGTCGCGCGGCTCGCCGACGCGATCGAGACCGCCTACGCAGAGTTACTGGGCGCCTGCGAAATGGGTTACCTGTAGCCCATCTCCATTCACAGCAAAGCTCGGCGCGACGGGCAGGACGTGCCTACAATCGCCACATTCCTTGGGGAGGGGGCACCGTGGCAACCATTGATCGATGTGCGCGGCGAGTGGGTGTGGGCCTGTTCGCCGTCTGCGCCGCCGTATCGCTACCGATGGTGGGGGTGTTCGGTCAGAGTGCCGCGGCCGACACCGCACTCACCTTGTTCGAGCACGACACGCAATCCACGGAGATCGATCTCGGCGAGCCAGGGCATGGCCCAGGAGATCAGTTCCTCTTCGCCGGTGACGTCTTCGATCATCCCGGCGGGACGAACATCGGCCACGTCGCGGGCCAGTGCACGATGCTCAGCGGTGACGCGTCGGGCGGAGATGCCTTCTGCCGCGGCACCTTCGTCCTCGAGGGCGGAGAGCTCGCCGTCCAGGGTTTGGACACCGGCGGTACGGCCGAGGCCGGCCAACTCGGCGCAGTCGCGATCGTTGGGGGCACCGGGATCTACGCCAACGCGCGCGGGGACGGCACGATTCAAATGGCGCCCGACGCTCCGGCCGACTCGACCTTCGTCCTGAACGTGATCACCGGCTGAGGGTGGTTACGGCGCCGGGATCACGTCGATCGCGTCCACGTCCGGCTTGACCGGGAACCGTCGGCCACTGTCCTCGACCACCAACGTCCCCGACGCCTCTGGCGCAGGCCCGCCCTGCGGGATGATGAGCGCCCGCTGGCCCGGCGTGACCACGGTCGCTTGCAAGGCGACCGTCGGCGGGTCCATCTGGGTGAGACGACCGTCGCCGAGCTCCCACACCCGCGGCGAATAGGAGCTGGCCGGGTCGCATCGCCAGGTCGCCAGCGACAGTGCCATCGGGAGCGACCCCTGCCACCACATCCGCAATACCTGCGAGCCGGTCTGCGCCTCTGGTGCGGCGACGTCGAACGTCTGCTGGGACCCGTCGGCATTGGCCACCGCGACGGCGGCCGTGCCGCAGGAGTTGCTCGAGCGCCGGTACAGGGCATAGACGAGGCTGGCGCCGTCGGGACTGAGCGCCGCGTTGGCAACCGGCGTGTTGGCGTCGACGACTCCCAGTGAGGTCGGCGGCGCGGTGCCGCGCACCGCGTACAAGGTGTCGGGGCCGCCGAACGGCGACGGCGCGGATTCGACGCGGGCGAGGATCGCCGTGCCGTCCCGCGCGGTGAGCAACGTCGGGTCGGGCGGCGACGAACCGTAGACGGGCGGCAGATCCACGGTCTGGCGCAGCTTGGGCGTGGCGGAGGCGTCGGCCAGATCGAGCTGCATCAGCCGGTTCGGCTGCTCCCACCACACGATCGTGCTGCCACCGCCGGTGCCCAGTCGGGGCGCCTGTGCCAACGGGATGACCTTGGTGGCCTTGGTGCGCACGTCGAGTGAGACCAGATTCCCGTCCGCGGAGCGGGCAAAGGCGAACCGGCCATCCTCGGTGACCAGCGGCTCGCTGGACGGAGTGAAGCTGCCCGACGCGGTGGCGTAGGCCTCCGTACCGTCGACGACACCGATCTCGGTCGACGCCCGGTACGCCACCAGGGGACCCGTCGGCGGCTTCGGTTCCGGCGTCTTGGTCGGCGCGGTCGGAAACGTCGGCAATACCGGCGGCGTGGCCGTTCCCCCCGGTGTTCCGCCGGGCGGGGTGGTGCAGCCGGACACCAGGCCCGCGCACAGCGCCAGCAGCAGGACCAACCGGAAACACGCACTCAGGATTCGCCGACTCACCGTCTCCATGTAAGCCGAAGACGCGGCAAGGTACGAACTGGGTGGTCGAGAGCACGCCGTGGGTCCGCCGACAACTATCCTCACCGGAGTGTCCGAACCGTCCGTCCCCGAGCTGCGCGCGCGGCTCGACGGGCTGACGATCCGCGATGCGTCCCGGCTCGGCCGCCGCCTGAGGGGTCTGCGGGGGAGCGACCCGGCGGCCGTCCGGAAGATCGCCGAGCAGTTCGCCGCCGCCGAGGCTCTGGTCGCCACCCGCATCGCCGCCGTCCCGACGATCACCTACCCGGACCTGCCGGTGAGCGAGCGCCGCGACGACATCGCCAAGGCCATCTCCGAGAACCAGGTGGTCGTCATCGCCGGCGAGACCGGATCGGGCAAGACCACCCAGCTGCCCAAGATCTGCCTGGAGCTCGGCCGCGGCATTCGCGGCACCATCGGCCACACCCAGCCCCGTCGGCTCGCCGCCCGCACGGTCGCGCAACGCATCGCCGACGAACTGCACACGCCGCTGGGCGAGGCCATCGGCTACACGGTCCGCTTCACCGACCAGGCCAGCGATCGCACGCTGGTCAAGCTGATGACCGACGGCATCCTGCTCGCCGATATCCAGCGCGACCGCCGTCTGTTGCGCTACGACACCCTGATCCTCGACGAGGCCCACGAGCGCAGTCTCAACATCGACTTCCTGCTCGGCTACCTGCGTGAGCTGCTACCGCGCCGACCGGACCTCAAGGTGATCGTCACGTCGGCGACGATCGAGCCGGGTCGCTTCGCCGAACACTTCCGGGGTGCCGAAAATGGATCTGGTGGTGGTGCGCCGATCGTCGAGGTGTCGGGCCGGACGTACCCCGTTGAAATCCGTTACCGCCCACTGGAAGTCGTCGTCACTGCGTCCGGCGGCGAGGACCCCGACGACCCCGACCACGAGATCGTTCGCACCGAGCTGCGCGACCCCACCGAGGCGATCGTCGACGCCGTGGAGGAACTCGCGGCAGAGCCGCCAGGGGACGTCCTGGTGTTCCTGTCGGGCGAGCGGGAGATCCGCGACACGGCCGAGGCTCTGCGCGGTGCGCTCGGCGACCACACCGAGGTGCTGCCGCTGTACGCCCGGCTGCCGACCGCCGATCAGCAGAAGGTGTTCAATCCCAGCCACGCCGCACGCCGCGTCGTGCTCGCCACCAACGTCGCCGAGACGTCACTGACCGTGCCCGGCATCCGCTACGTCGTCGACCCCGGCACCGCGCGCATCTCCCGCTACAGCCGAAGGACCAAGGTGCAGCGGCTGCCCATCGAGCCCGTCTCACAGGCATCGGCCGCGCAGCGGGCAGGCCGGTCGGGCCGCGTTGCGCCCGGCGTGTGCATCCGGCTCTACTCGGAGGAGGACTTCGAATCCCGGCCCCGCTACACCGATCCCGAGATCCTGCGGACCAATCTCGCGGCGGTGATCCTGCAGATGGCTTCGCTGCAACTCGGCGACGTGGAGAACTTTCCCTTCTTGGACCCGCCGGACAAACGCAGCGTCCGTGACGGCGTGCAGCTGCTGCAGGAGCTCGGCGCGTTCGACCAGCACGGCGCGATCACCAGCCTTGGTCGCCGGCTGGCCCAGCTGCCCCTCGACCCGCGCATCGGCCGGATGATCCTGGCGGCCGACGCCGAGGGCTGCGTGCGGGAGGTGCTGGTGCTGGCCGCGGCGTTGTCGATCCCCGACCCGCGGGAGCGGCCATCGGACCGGGAGGAGGCGGCGCGGCAGAAGCACGCCCGGTTCGCCGACGAACACTCCGACTTCGTGTCGTACCTGAACCTCTGGCGTTACCTCGGTGAGCAGCGAAAGGAGCGGACCGGCAACTCGTTTCGGCGGATGTGCCGCGAGGAGTTCCTGCACTACCTGCGCATCCGGGAATGGCAGGACCTCGTCGGCCAGCTACGCGGCATCGCGCGTGACATGGGCATCAGGGAGTCGACCGATTCCGAGCCCGCCGATCCGGCGCGCGTGCACGCCGCGCTGACCGCCGGGCTGCTGTCGCACGTCGGTCTCAGGGAGGGCGAGACCCGGGAGTACCAAGGTGCGCGCAACTCGAGGTTCGTGCTGGCGCCCGGCTCGGTGCTCACCAAGCGGCCGCCGCGCTGGATCGTCGTCGCCGACCTGGTCGAGACCAGCCGGCTGTATGGCCGGATCGCCGCGCGCATCGAACCGGAGGCCATCGAGCGGGTGGCAGGAGATCTGGTGCAACGCACCTACAGTGAGCCGCACTGGGGCGCCCGGCGCGGCGAGGTGATGGCCTTCGAGCGCGTGATGCTGTACGGCCTGCCGCTGGTGGTGCAGCGCCGCGTCGGATACGCGACCATCGACCCGGTGCTCGCACGGGACCTGTTCATCCGGCACGCGCTCGTCGAGGGCGACTGGCAGACCCGCCACCACTTCCTCCGCGACAACGCCAGGCTGCGTGAGGAACTCGCCGAGATCGAGGAGCGGGCGCGCCGCCGCGACCTGCTCGTCGGCGACGAAGAGATCTACGCGTTCTACGACACGCGCCTGCCTGCCGACATCGTCTCGGCAAGGCACTTCGACGCCTGGTGGAAGAAGCAGCGGCAGCGCACGCCGGACCTGCTGACGTTCACCCGCGACGATCTGCTGCGCAGCGACGACCCCGACACCGACCGGCCGGACACCTGGCAGGCGGGCGATTTGTCGCTGCCCGTCACCTACCGGTTCGAGCCCGGCGCCGCCGACGATGGCATCACCGTGCACGTGCCGGTAGAGGTGCTGGCGCGCCTCGGCGGCGACGAATTCGCTTGGCACGTACCGGCGTTGCGCGAAGAACTGATCACCGCGCTGATCCGGTCCCTGCCGAAGGACCTGCGGCGCAACTTCGTCCCCGCCCCCGACACGGCCCGCGCGGTCCTGGCGACGCTGGACCCCGACGGGGCACCGCTCCTGGAGACGCTGCAGGGCGAATTACGCAGGCGGACAGGCGTGCTGGTGCCGATCGACGCGTTCGACCTGGACAAGATCCCCGCCCATCTGCGGGTGACGTTCGCCGTCGAAACCGCCGACGGCACGGAGATGGCTCGTGGCAAGGACATCGACGCGTTGCAGGAGCGGCTCGCCACGCCGGTGCGGCAGGCCGTGGCCGGTGCGGTGGCCGGCGACCTGGAACGCACCGGGCTGCGCCTGTGGCCCGACGACCTCGATGAACTGCCGCGGACCGTGGAACGCACCACTGGTGGTCACGCCGTGCGCGGGTTCCCGGCGTTGGTCGACGCGGGTACCGCGGTGGACGTGCGCGTATTCGCCACGCAAGCCGAGCAGGGCGCCGCGATGGGTCCAGGCACCCGCCGGTTGCTGCGGCTGTCCGTCACCTCACCGGTCAAAGCCGTTGAGCGGGCGCTGAATCCCCGCACGCGATTGCTGCTCGGCGCCAACCCGGACGGGTCGCTGACCGCGCTGCTCGACGACTGCGCCGACGCCGCGGTGGACCTGTTGGTGCCCGCGCCGGCGTGGACGCGGGACGCCTTCGCCGCGCTGCGGGACCGCGTCGCCGCCACCCTGGTGCCGACCACGCTCGACGTCGTCGGCCGCGTCGAGAAGGCGCTCGCTGCATGGAATGACGTGCAGCTCGCGTTGCCAGACAAGCCGCTGCCCGGTCAGGCCCAGGCGATCGCCGACGTGCACGCCCAGTTGGCCAGGCTGTTGCCCGCGGGTTTCGTCACCGCCACCGGGGTCGCGCGCCTGGCCGACCTCGTGCGGTACCTGACCGCCATCGGCAGGCGCCTCGAGCGGCTGGCGCACGGCGTCACCGCCGACCGCGATCTCATGCAGCGGGTGCACGCGGTGCAGGGCGCCTACGACGACCTCGTCAGTGCACTGTCGCCGGGACGTGCGGCCGCCGACGACGTGCGCGACATCGCGCGGATGATCGAGGAGCTGCGGGTGAGCCTGTGGGCCCAGCAACTCGGCACCGCCCGACCAGTCAGCGAACAGCGCATCTATCGCGCGATCGACGCCATCGCGCCGTGAGGTCAGCGGTCATTCGTCATCGCGTGGCGGCGGCCGGTTGGCGACGACCGGGAACTGGCCGGTGAAGCCCTCGCGTTCGCGAGCGACCTCCAGCACCCGCCCGCGGACCGCGTACCAACCGACGATGAGGGCCGGAATGATGAGCACCAGGCTGGCGACGGTCCAGGTGCCGATCGGCGGGTCGAGTGCCATCAGCACGACGACGCCGAACAGGAACGCCAAGGTGAGATAGCCGGTGTACGGCGTGCCCCACAACCGGAATGACGGCCGTTCCAGGATGCCGCGTTTCGACCAGCGGTAGAGCTGGATCTGACAGATGACGATGGTGCCCCAGGACGCGATGATGCCGAGGGCCGCGATGTTGAGCACGATCTCGAACGCCTGGCCGGGGAATAAGAGGTTGAGAACGACGCCGAACAGCCCGACGACCGCGGTCAGGAAGATTCCGCCGTACGGCACGCCGCGGCTGGACATCCGCGCCGTGAACTTCGGTGCGCTGCCGTTCATTGCCATCGACCGCAGGATCCGGCCGGTCGAGTACAACCCGGCGTTGAGGCTGGAGAATGCGGCGGTCAGCACGACGATGTTCATCACCGTGCCCGCGCCGTCGACTCCGATCTTGGAGAAGAACGTGACGAACGGACTCTCGCCGGCTTTGTAGGTGGTGTACGGGAGAAGAAGGGCCAGCAGGAACAGTGAA
>NZ_JAVRPS010000371.1:0-10216 GCF_032162105.1 Mycobacterium sp.
AGGTCGGCGAACAGCGCAGTGTCATCGGGCCAGCCAAAGGACAGGTGTGAGGAAACGATGGACACGCGAGAGATCTCTCGGTGAGGTCCGCGGCACCAGCCACGGCATGCGGAATGGACGACCAACACGAGCTCCGGGTTATCCGGAGATGTCGTCTCCCAGCACGTTTGCGGCCCACCTCTGTCCGACTACGAATACGCCACCCATGTTAGCGGCGTCAGGCAAGCAGATATTTCCGCAGCATCTCGGTGGCGGCGGTGATCTGGTCGACCTGCACGCGCTCGTCGACGCGGTGGGCGAGGTTCGGGTCGCCCGGCCCGTAGTTCACGGCGGGGATGCCGAGCGCCGCGAACCGCGCCACGTCGGTCCAGCCGTACTTGGCGCGGACCTGTCCCCCGGCGGCCTCGATCAGCGCCGCAGCGGCCGGATTGGTCAGACCGGGCAGGGCGCCCGGCGCGGCGTCTGTCTGCTCGACGCCGACGTCGAGGCCGTCCAGCACGTCCTGCACGTGCGTCAGCGCCTGCTCGACGCTGCGGTCAGGCGCGAACCGGAAGTTCACCGTGACCGACGCGGCGTCGGGGATCACGTTTCCCGCGATTCCGCCGTCGATGCGGACGGCGGAGAGTCCCTCGCGGTAGGTGCAGCCGTCGATGTCGACGCTGCGGGGCTGATAGGTGGAGAGCCGATCGAGCACCGCGCCCAGCTTGTGAATGGCGTTGTCGCCCAACCACGATCGCGCGGAGTGCGACCGCGTACCCGCGGCACTGACCACGACGCGGATGGTGCCCTGGCAGCCCGCCTCGATGAATCCACCCGACGGCTCCCCGAGGATTGCCACGTCGGCGCGCAGCCAGTCGGGCAGTTCGCGTTCGATCCGCCCCAGGCCGTTCGCGCTGGATTCGATCTCCTCGCAGTCGTACATCACCAGCGTGATGTCGTGCGCCGGGTCTGCGACGGTCGCGGCCAGGTGCAGGAAGACCGCGTCGCCCGACTTCATGTCGGAGGTGCCGCAGCCGTACAGCTCGCCTCCCCCAGTACCCGAGACGAAGCGGCTGGGCACGTTGTCCGCGACGGGCACGGTGTCGACGTGCCCAGCCAGCAGCACCCGCGACGGCCTGCCGAGGTTGGTGCGGGCCAGCACGGCGTCACCATTGCGGATCACCTCGAAGCCCGTGGCCTGTTCGCGCAGGGCGGCCTCGATCTCGTCGGCGATGCGCTGTTCGTGGCGCGACTCGCTGGGAATGTCGACGAGGGCAGCCGTCAGCGCGATCGGATCAGCGCGTAGATCGAGCACACCTCAAGGCTAGATGGTGCCCGGGAATAGACGGATCCATCCAGGACTTGTAACCACCACTAGACAGACAGGTCTACTCAACCAAGGAGTCAGAGATGACGCAAGACACCAAGCAGGTCGCTCTCGTCACTGGTGCGACGTCGGGCATCGGCAAGGCCGTGGCACTCGACCTGGCGCGCGACGGGTTCGACGTGATCGTGCACGGACGCGACGCCACCCGCGGTGCCGCGACGGTCAAGGAAATCGAGGCCGAGGGCGGACACGCCCGGTTCGTGGCGGCCGACCTCGGCGATGCCAACGCGGTCGTCGCACTCGCGCAGGCGGCGGGAGAGGTCGAGGTGCTGGTGAACAATGGTGGCTTCTCCTGGTTTGGACCGTCAGCCGAATTGGACACGGCCACGTTCGACGACCTGTTCGCCAGCAATGTGCGCGCCGCATACCAGCTGGTCGCGGCACTGGCTCCCGGGATGGCCGCGCGCGGCCACGGAAGCATCGTCAGCGTCGACAGCATGGCCGGGCACGTTGGTCTGGCCGGCGGCGCGGCGTACGGCGCGACCAAAGCGGCGCTGACGGCGATGACGAGGGCATGGGCGGCCGAGTTCAGCCCGTCGGGCGTGCGCGTCAACACCGTGGCTCCAGGCCCGGTGTTCACCGACGATTCCAAGCGCGACCTCATCGAGAACCTCGCCACCACCACCCTGTTCAAGCGAGGCGCGCAACCCGAGGAGATCTCCGGAGTGGTCGCGTTCCTCGCCTCACCAAAGGCGAGTTACATCACCGGCGCGGTCATCCCGATCGACGGCGGCCGGACGGCGGTGTGACAACATGACCGATACCTACGAGCCAAGCCCGAGTGACCGCGTACGCGAACAAGTTTCGCTTTACGAGGCGACCGACGGACGCGACGGCGGCACGCTTGAGGGCCGACCGGTCGTGATCCTCACCACTGTCGGCGCCAAGACCGGCAACATCCGCAAGAACCCCGTCATGCGAATCAAGGAGGGCGACGTCTACGTCGGGGTCGCGTCCAACGCGGGAGCCACCTCCCATCCTGCGTGGTACCGCAACATCGTCGCGCATCCAGAACTGTCACTGCAGGACGGCGCTACCGTGCACCGCGTGCGGGCCCGGGAGGTACACGGTGACGAGAAAGCCCGCTGGTGGAAGGTCGCCGAACGGGATTGGCCGCACTTCCCCGCGTACCGTGCCAAGGCGGGTGACCGCGAGATCCCGGTCATGCTGCTCGAACCCGTCGCGGCCGAAGGGTGACCCGATGGGCACCGCCGCGGAGGTGAAGGGCATTGAGCGCCGGCCGGCCCGCGAACGGTTGCTCGAGGCCGCCAACGACCTCTTCTACAACGAAGGAACACAGACGGTCGGCATCGACCGGATCATCGAACGCGCAGGCGTCGCAAAGGCGTCGCTCTACAACACCTTCGGCAGCAAGGAAGAGCTGGTGAAGGCGTACCTGCAGTCCCGTCACGCGCGCACCACGGAGAGACTCAACGCAGCGGTCGATCGGCACACCGATCCCGTCGAGCGCTTGCTGGCGGTCTTCGACGCTCAAGGCGAGACCTTTGCCCAGCCCGACTTCCGCGGATGCGCGTTCATCTCGGCCAGCGCCGAAGCACCGGCCGGAGGGCTGGTCGAGCGGGCGGCCGACGAGTACCGCCACGACGTTCGCGCACTGCTCATCCGGCTCGCGCGAGAAGCGGGTGCCCGTGACCCGGCGGCCCTCGCCCATCAGCTTCATCTGCTCTACGACGGCGCCGGAATCAATGCGTGGATGGACCACGACCCATCCGCCGCAGTCGCCGCGCGCGCTGCCGCCGCAGCGCTGCTCGACAGCCAGATCGAGTAGCGTTTGGCGGCGTGACTTCCGCATCAGGCGTCGGCGTGGCCACCATCGCGGCCGACGGTACGGTTCTCGACACGTGGTTCCCCGAACCGAAGCTGTCCGGCGACGGCGAAGCAGGGACGACGCGGCTCTCGGTGGCCGAGGTCACCGAGGAGCTGGGCGCACTTGCCTCCCGCGACGAGGAACGCGACGTCGAGACGGTCCTGGTCCGCACGACGATCGCCTCGCTGGACGACAAGCCGGCCGACGCATTCGATGCCTACCTGCGGCTGCACTTGCTGTCGCACCGGCTGACCGCTCCCCGCGGTGCCAGCATGGAGGGGATCTTCGGCGTGCTCGCCAACGTGGTGTGGACGAACTACGGGCCGTGTGCGGTGGAGGGCTTCGAGATCGTGCGCGCGAAGCTGCGCCGGCGCGGCCCCGTCACGGTCTACGGCATCGACAAGTTCCCGCGGATGGTCGACTACGTCGTGCCGGCGGGCGTCCGGATCGCCGACGCGGACCGGGTGCGGCTCGGCGCGCACCTGGCGGCGGGCACCACGGTGATGCACGAGGGCTTCGTGAACTACAACGCAGGCACGCTCGGCACGTCGATGGTCGAGGGCCGGATCTCGGCGGGCGTGGTGGTCGACGACGGCTCCGACGTCGGCGGCGGTGCCTCGATCATGGGCACGTTGTCCGGCGGTGGCAAGGAAGTGATCTCGGTCGGCAAGCGTTGCCTGCTCGGCGCGAACTCCGGGCTTGGCATCTCGCTCGGCGACGACTGCGTGATCGAGGCCGGCCTCTACGTCACCGGTGGCACCAAGGTGACGACCTCGGATGGTCAGACCGTGAAGGCGCGTGACCTGTCCGGCGCGAACAACCTTCTGTTCCGACGTAATTCGCTGTCCGGCGCGGTCGAGGTGGTAGGACGCGACGGCAGCGGCATCACGCTCAACGAAGCCCTGCACGCGAACTGACGCGTCACCGGCAACGCGGCGTCACCCTCAGCATCGCGACGCCGTGCCCTGGCACGGTCGCCTCGACGTCTCCGGTGGTGGTCGCGTCGGTGTGCGCCCACAGATCACGCACGGTGTAACAGTCGTCGGCGGGCAGACCGACCGTCGTCACGTCGGTGCGAATTGGGACCGGGTCGGCGTCCGAGTTGAACAGCGCCACCGCGACGGCACCGTCGGCGAGCGGCTTGACGATCACCCGGGGGTCGCCCGGCAGTGGGATGCCCTGAACCAGCAGTCGATCCTGATCGACGGCGATCACGTCGCGGTTGGTCAGGATGTCACGGGTCTGCTCGGTCATCGAGCGGACGTCGTTGCCCGCGAGCAGCGGCGCGGCCAGCATGGCCCACAGCGAGAAGTGCGCGCGCTGTTCGGCGTCGGTCAGATCGGGCCGCGGCGGCCCCAGCGTCATCGTGGGGTGGCCAGTGGCGAAGGCGGTCCACGGGATGCCGACCACCAGCATGTCCGGGTCGTTCACGTGGGTCGGGCCGCTGCGCGGCGCCACCGTACCTGCGGCGCTGAACGCCTGACTGACGCCGACCAGACCCTCCGACCACAGGTCGGCATCACCCCAGGCAGGCACCAGGTCGATACCGTCCCGGCTCACGTCGGCGATGCGTGACCAGTCGTACTCCGACCCGGCGTCGGGATCACCGGAACTGTTCGGGTTGATGCTGTACACGATGTGACGGCCGCTGGCGCGCAACGCATCTCGCATCGCGATGAAGTACTGCACCTGCTCGGTGTGGCCGGCCGACAGCCGGCACCAGTCGTACTTGAGGTAGTCCACGCCCCAGTCGGCGAACACGTGCGCGTCGGCCCGTTCGTGACCGGCCGCCCCGATGCGCGGATCCTGCCCGCAGCCCTGGTTGAACGGGCTGTGGTAGATGCCGAGGTACATGCCACGGTCGTGGGCGTAACGCGCCAGCGCGGCGATGCCGTGCGGAAACCGATCGGGGTCGGCGCGCAGATTCCCGTCGGCGTCGCGGGTGGGGGCCGCCCAACCGGCGTCGAGGTTGACGTAGCGGTAGCCGGCATCGCGCATGCCCGACGACACCATCGCATCGATGGTCTGCTCGACGGTCCGCTCGGTCAGCGGGATGCCGGAGTTCCACGAGTTCCAGCCCATCGGCGGTGCTTGCACCGGAGGCGGTTGCGGCGCCGGCGACGAACACGCGGCCAGCACGGCGACGCATACCACCAGACGCAGGACACGACGCACGCGGCCATCGTGACATCGCAGTCTGGGAGCCAGGTTCGAAGCGCCTGTGGGTCCGCACGGGCGTAGATTCGGCCGGTATGACGCAGCCCGGCCGGCCCGTTGTGGCGCTCTTTCCCGAACCCGGCGCGTGGGGACCCACCAACAACCTCGTCGCACTGGGCAATCACCTGCTCGAGCGGAACATCCGCACCGTGTTCGTCGTCGAGGAGTCGTTCGAGGGCGAACTGGCGGCCAGGGGTTTCGAGGAACGCCTGATGCGGCTGGCACCGCCACCCGAAGGTGGGGAGACGGTCGGCGAGGGGTGGGCCGAGTTCGTACGCGTGACGTCGCCCGAGTTCCGCAAGCCGACCATCGAACAACTGGAGACCGTGACGGCGCCCATCTGGGCCGAGTTCGTCGACGGCGCCGAGTATTCGCACGATCGACTGACCCAGATCTGGTCGGAGTTGCGGCCCGACGCCATCGTGCTCGACTGCGTCGCCAGCTTCCCGTCGGTATCGCTGGCGGGGTGTCCGTGGACTCGCGTGGTGTCGGCGAACCCGTTGGAGCTACCCGACCCCGGCATCGCGCCCGTGTTCTCCGGGTATCCAGCCGACGACCGCAGCGGCTGGGACGACTTCCGCGCCGAGTACCGCCGGGTGACGGGCCCGTTGCTACAGCGCTACAACGCCTTTCACCAGGAGTGTGGCGCGGCGCCGTTGCCGGCCGATGCCTTCCAGTACGAGTCGCCGTACCTGAACCTCTACATGTTCCCCGCCGAGCTGGACTACCCGCGATCGCGGCCGCTCGGTCCGACGTGGCACCGAATCGACACCTCGACGCGCAACTCCGACGGCGCGTTCGACGTCGCGGAGAAGGTCGGCACGGCGGGCAAGTTGGTGTACCTGTCGCTGGGCAGCCTCGGCTGCATGGACGTGCCTCTGATGCAACGTGTGATCGACTCGTTGGATCGGACGCCGCACCGGGTGATCGTGTCCATGGGACCCCTGCACGACCAGCTCCGATTGGGCGATCGCATGTGGGGCGAGCAGTTCGTGCCGCAGACCGCGATCGTGCCGCAGTGCGACGTGATGATCACCCACGGCGGCAACAACACGGTGGGCGAGGCGTTCACGTTCGGCGTGCCGACGATCGTCCTTCCGCTGTTCTGGGATCAGTACGACAACGCCCAGCGGATCGACGAATGCGGCTACGGGGTGAGGCTTTCCACCTACGAGTTCTCCGACGAGGAGTTGCACTCCGCCATCGATCGCCTGGTCGCGGACCAGACGCTGAGGGCACGGTTGGACGTGGCGTCGCAGCGGTTGCGGGCCGCTCCGGGGCGGCTACGCGCCGCGGACCTCATCGAGGGCCTGGTCCGCGGTTGACCATCTACTCGCGAGCAAAATGCCTACCGTGCACGGCGTGTCGCGCAGCAGACCCGCACGCTCGCGGCAGTGGGGGTCAGTCGCGGGCAGCGAGGATGCAGAACTCGTTGCCCTCGGGGTCGGCCAGTACCACCCACGACTCGTCGCCCTGGCCGACGTCGACGTGCCGTGCCCCGAGCGCGAGGACCCGGTCGACCTCGGCCTGCTGATCGTCGGGCCGGAAGTCGAAGTGGATGCGGTTCTTGACGACCTTGTCGTCGGGCACCGCGATGAAGAGCCACTGCGGTCCCGCGCCGGGCGGGGTGAGCAACACCACGTCGCCGTCGGAGTCCACGTCGTGTGGCCAGCCCAGCACCTGCGACCACCACGCCCCGAGCGCGGTGGCGTCATGAGCGTCGATGCAGATCTCGTCGAACTTCAGTGTCATTTCAAAGCCACCCTGCCAACTCCTTCTTCAGCACCTTGCCCATCGCGTTGCGGGGCAAGGCGTCGACGATCCGAACCTCCCGGGGCCGCTTGTGCACCGAAAGCTGTTGTGCGACGAAGTCGATCAGCTCGGCGGGTTGCACCCCGATCTCGGGTGAGCCGACGACGAACGCGACGATCCGCTGGCCGAGGTCGTCGTCGGGAACGCCGACGACCGCCGCCTCGCTGACGCCGGGGTGCCCGAGGAGCGCGGTCTCGATCTCGCCTGCGCCGATCCGGTAGCCGCCGGACTTGATCAGGTCGACGGACTCGCGACCGACGATGCGGTGCATGCCCGCGCCGTCGACGACCGCCATGTCGCCGGTCCGGTACCATCCGTCGGCGCCGAAGACCTCCGCGGTGGCGTCCGGCCGGTTGAGGTATCCGTCGAAGAGCATGGGGCCCCGAACCTCCAGGCGCCCAATGGTTTCCCCGTCGTGCGGTACCTCTGCGCCGTCGTCGTCGAGCAGCCTGCTGGACACGCCGGCCAGCGGCAGTCCCACCCAGCCGGGCCGCCGTTCCCCGTCGGCCAGGGTGCTCACCGTGATCAACGACTCCGTGCTGCCGTAGCGCTCCACGGGTGCGTGGCCGGTGAGCCGGACGAGTTCGTCGAACACCGGCACCGGAAGTGGGGCGCTGCCCGAGACCAGCAGCCGCGCCGGGGCCAGCGCCAGAGCGGCGTCCAGGTCGCCTGCGATGCGCGACCACACCGTGGGCACCCCGAAGTACAGCGAACCGCTGGCCGCGGCGTATGCCGCGGGCGTGGGTCTTCCGGTGTGCACGAGCCGGTTTCCGATCCGCAACGACCCGAGTAGCCCGAGCACCAGGCCGTGCACGTGGAACAGCGGCAGGCCGTGTACGAGGGTGTCGTCGGGCGTCCACTGCCAGGCCTGCGCCAGGGCGTCGATGTCGGCTGCGATCGCCCGCCGGCTGATCACCACGCCCTTCGGCGGGCCCGTGGTCCCCGAGGTGTAGATGACCATTGCGGTGGCGTCGGGCGATGGCTCCCGGTAGCGGTGCCACGACCGGGCGTGCAGGCGGACCGGGACGTGTGGCAGCCCCTCGGTCTCCTCCGGCAGGTCGCCCAACCAGGCCTGAGCGCCGGAGTCGGTGAGGATGTGACGGCGTTCGGCGGCGCCGACGTCGGCGGGTACGGGGACGACGGGCACGCCAGCGATCAGGCAACCGGTCACGGCCAGCACCGTCGACGCGGTCGGCGTGGCCAGCACGGCGACCCGGTGCGCGCCACCGACGCGTTCGGCGACCGACGTCGCCCCGCCGACGAGGTCGCTGCGACTCAGCGTCACTCCGTCGATGCGCACCGCGTCGCCGATGTCGTGCCCCCCGGCGACTGCGTCGGGGTTCAGCGAGGCCAGCAGCACGTCTGCGAGGCTACCCGCTGGGCCGCATCCGTCGAGACGCAGCGAAGGTTGACGGGGCATTCGCCGAGCTTGCCGATTACGCTGGGGTAACCAGTGAGCGCAGCGTTGAGCCCGCTGCCCTGGTTCAAATTCTGTTGGGGGGAGACCTAATGCGTTGGCGTCTGCCGAATCGGGCGATGACGGGAATGGCGATCGTCGGTGTGGCGCTGCTCGTAAACGGATGTGAGGCGAAGGTCTGGGGTAGTCCGCCGACAGCTGAGAACACACCGCAGGCGCCAGTCAGCGCCCCGGAGGCCCCGCTTCCCGTGCTGCCCGAAGCCCCACCCAACCAGTCGGCGGCGCCACTCGCCGGACTCGACGCCCGCGTCCGTCAAGCCACGGCCGACGCGGCGAAGTCTGGGGCCAACATCGAGACCGTCGTGTTGGACCGCGACACCGGCCAGATCGTCTCCAACGGGGTCAACAAGCCCTTCCCGATCGCGTCCGTGGTGAAGCTGTTCATCGCCGACGATCTGCTGCTGCAGGAGTCGAAGGGCGAGACGCAACTATCCGCTGCCGACCGCGCGTCACTCGACGTCATGCTGCGCTCCTCCGACGACGGCGCGGCCCAGAACTTCTGGGACCGCAGCGGCGGAAACGCCATCATCGCCCGCGTCAAGGCTCGGTACGGGTTACCGGGCACGACGGCGCCCTACAACGGGCACTGGGACGTCACGACAAGTACCGCAAGCGATCTCGTCCACTACTACGACATGCTGTTGGCCGGCACCGGAGGGCTGCCACCCGAACAGGCCAACGTCATCATCGGTGACCTGGCGCAATCCACACCGACGGGAACCGACGGGTACCCGCAGCGGTTCGGCATCCCCGAGGGGCTCTATGCCGAATCGGTTGCGGTCAAGCAGGGCTGGTTCTGCTGCTGGAACGGCGCCAACCAGTTGCACGTGTCCACCGGCGCGATCGGGCCCGAACACCGCTACGTGATGGCGATCAGCTCCCTCGAACCCGACGACGACGCCGCCGCCCGCACGAACATGACTCAGGCCGTCAAGACGATGTTCCCGGGCGGCAGGATCTAGCGCCGCTGGATTCGAACCGCAGGGATTTCGTACGAGGTATCGCAGTCCGGACTGCAGGCCCCTCAGCCCCCGGTGGTTTTGCCCCGTGCCACGGATCCGCAGCCCGCGGATATCGTCGAGAACCTTCCGGCCCGATCGCCGCGGTGCACCGATTCGTACATGAGGGCGAGCGCCTGCGAGCGCAGCAGCGTGGGAGCCGCCAGGCTGTGCATCGATGACGAACGTTGTCATACCATCGCCTTCGGATGGAACCGCAGGTGTTCGGCTACCGCGATTGTCTTCGATTCGCGTTACAGCACAGCCACTCTCGGGCCGGACAACGGGCATTGTGACCGCCGCCGACTTCGGAGGCCCTTCCGCCCCCGGGCCCGGCACCAGCCGTGGCCGTGGAATTGAATGTTTCGGCCGCGCGTCACCTTGATCGCGAACCGGACACAGCCAGCCGACGCAACACAAGTAACAGCAGCCACATTGTTAACGTCGCCCGGTGCAGGACTCTCTGGGGACTACCGACCTGCGATCAACGCGCCCGGTTTCCCGGCGCGACGCACTGC
>NZ_JAVRPS010000372.1:0-12268 GCF_032162105.1 Mycobacterium sp.
GGCCTATTTGAGCTATGGGACCACCGACCGTCAGGTGCGTGACGAGATCGCCCTCATCGACGCCGCCATCGGCGCGGAGGTGCCCTATCTGGTCAATCTGTCGGTCGGCGGTGCGGGAGGCACCCACTCTGCCAACGTCGTGCGGTGGCACACCGAGATCGACGCCTACCTCGCCAGCACAGGCGTCGCGGCAACGGTGGTGCGTCCCACCACCTTCACCGACAGCTTGCTGAAACTCGCCGCCAACTTCGTGCGTTCGGGCGCGTGGGGTGGCCTTGGCGGTGCGGGCCGGGTGGCCCTGATAGACACCTGCGACGTGGCGGCGGTCTTCGCAGTCATCCTCACCGACGACCCCCACCGTCATGTTGGCAAGACCTATGACATCTCCGGACCCGCGGCCGTGACGATGGGCGAAGTCGCCGAATACCTCTCCGCAGCGCAGGGCACCCGCGTCGAGTATCACGCCCGAACCGAAGCCCAGCAGCGCGCCGTGCTCGAATCTGCCGGAGTACCAGCCCTTCTCATCGATGTGTTAATAGGGGTCGACGACATCACCCGGGACAACGTCTACGCGGTACCCACTCCCACCGTCCATGACCTCACCGGCCACGCCCCCCGGTCGGTCAAGGACTGGGTGAACGAGCACGTCGCGCTGTTCGCCGGCTAGCACCGCCAACACGCGGATCAACCGTCAGTAGGAGAAGACCACATGATCGTGATCGCCAAAGGTTCCATAACTCGGCCAGAAGCGCTGGCACAACACCTCGACGACGAGGTGCGGGTCATGACTGAACTCAAGGCCGAGGGCCTCATCAAGTCCGCATACCGGCGTTCCGCGGGGCCAGGGTTCTACTTCATCCTCGAAGGACCCAGCATCGACGCCGTACGCAAAATAATCGACGCCACCCTACCGTTCGTCATCGAGAACCTCGCGACACTCGAATACGACGAGATCTATGAAATCTAGGCTAGTGACCTGGCACGATCCCGGACCCAGCACCGCCCGAGGTCAGACGATGGCCGGTCTGGACTACCTGCGGGCGATGATCGACGGCACGCTTCCGCCGCCACCCATTTGTCAGTTGATGCGGTATGACATCGTCTCGGCGGAGTCGGGTCGGGTCGTGTTCACCTGTGAGCCAGACGAATCCGCGTGCAACGGGATCGGTGTCGTTCATGGCGGTCTGGTCTGCACCCTGCTCGACTCCGTGGCCGCCCTTGCACTACATAGCACGTTGCCTCAGGGCCGCGGCTGCACCTCAGTAGAGATCAAGGTGAACTACCTCAAGGCAGTTCGGCTCGGCAACGGATTGCTCACTGCAACCGGCACGGTGATAAAGGCCGGTTCACGGATCGGCTTCACCGAAGGCCGTGTATCGGACGCCTCGGGCGCCGTGGTCGCTACAGCCTCTAGCACGCTGGCCATCTTCGACTCGTGACCCGTCGCAGTTCGACACGTCGGAGGTGGGCCTCGAAGGCAGAGAACGCCTTTCACCGCGCCCGGCGCAGGAAGTCGACGACCAGGTCTGTCGTCGCCTGCGGCTGCTCTTCGGTGATCCAGTGCCCGCAATCCGGGATGATCACATCTTCGACGTCATCGGCGACGCACCGCAGCACCGCGCCGATCATGGGGCCGAATGTGGCTTCGCCACCGATGCCCAAGACCGGCATCTGAAGCTTGCCCTGTGCAAGGAACGTCGCGTTGTCGGCCACATCCTGGCTGAACGCCAGGAACTGGGCAAAGCTCGCTCGCATTGCGCCGGGTTGCGCATGGAGCGCCGCATAGTGCTGGCGCTTCGCTTCATCGAACCGCGTCGGGTCCCGGGAGAGATCGTTCCAGAAGCGGTCCAGATAGATGCGCTCGCGGCCGGCGACCAGGCGCTCCATGTCCTGACCACCGAAGCCAAAGTGCCACATGGCCGGATCCTGTTTTATCTGATCCCAGGGTCCGATGCCGGGCAGCGGCACGTCGATCGCCACCCACCGGCTCACGCGCTCGCGGTGGCTGGCGACAACTGCGTAGCCGACCATGATGCCGATGTCGTGGGTCACCAATTCGGCCGTACCCACACCCAGGGCGTCCAGGACGCCCACCACGTCCGCCGCCTGATTCTTCTTGTCGTAGCCCCGATCAGGCTTCGACGAGAGGCCCAGCCCACGCAGGTCGGGCGCGACGACCATGTGGTCTTCGATGAGTGCGCTCGCCAGATGACCCCACATGTCGCCCGTCGTGCCGAAGCCGTGCAGCAAGACGACCGCTGGACCATGCCCGCCGACGCGCACGTGGAACTTGGCGGCGTTGGTCTCGATCTCCCGCGACTGCATACCGGCCGGGAAGGGGTAGATGCCATCGTGAAGTCCGTTGTCGTTCATCGCCTTACTCCGGGTTTGACGGGAACATGGCTCCGACGACGAGACGGCCGCGCGAATGGAGCTGCGTTTGAGACCACCCTTGTGCACCGGGTGGGCCGCGGCCATGACCGGCTTCCTCCCTGCTGACAGGCACTTCCTCCCATCGCAGGTCAGCCCGCTCAGGCGCGTTGCTTGATGTACTCCTGGTAGGCCTCCGCTGCGGCGGCCAACTCCGGGCGGTCAGCGAGCACAGGTTGCATCTTCTTCTTCGCTTCCTCGCGCTTGTACGGGAGGAATTCGGTCGGGAAGTTGCCCTCGTGCGGGCGGTAGTCCCGCAGCACGCGGCGCGCGACGGTGGCGATGTGCACCTCATCGACACCGTCGGCGATGCCCATGGTCGGGGCGCCCGCGTACATCGCCTGGATCGGAGTCAGGTCGGTAGTGCCGAGCGAGCCGAGCACGTGAAGGGCGTTGAACGACACCTCGCGCAGCACCTTGGCCATCGTGAACTTGACGGCGGCGATCTCGGTGCGCGCCTCCTGGGTCGAGGTGTTGTCGATCTTCCACGCCGTCTCGAGCACGAAGAGCCGCAGCATCTTGATCATCGCGTAGGACTCGGCGATCTTCTCCTGCACCATCTGGTGTTCGGAGATGATCTTGCCGTGCGACTCGCGGGACAGCGCACGCTCGCACATCATGTCGAAGGCAAGGTTGCACTGCGCGATGGTGCGCATGGCGTGGTGGATGCGACCACCGCCAAGTCGGCGCTGCGCCAACACCTTTGCACCATTCGGCGGTCCCAGCAGGTGGTCGAGGGGTACCCGCACATCGGTGTAGACGATGTGGTTGTGGTTTCGCGGCTCGGGCATGATCTCCACGCCCGGCGTCTTGCGCGGCACCACAAACATGCCGTTGGTGCACATCACGAACAGGATGTCGGCGACCCGGCCCGCCGAGGTGAACCACTTCTCGCCGTTGATCACCCACTCGTCGCCGTATTGGACGGCATGAGTCTTGAACAGGCTGGGGTCGCTGCCACCCTGGGGCTCGGTCATCGAGTACGCCGAGAACATGTCCTGGTTCAGCAGCGGTTTGAGCCAGCGCTCCTTCTGCTCTTCGGTGCCGTAGGCGGCGAGCATCTCCATGTTGCCGGTGTCCGGCGCCGACGCGCCGAACATGTGGGGTGCGCCGGCGTAGCGTCCGATGATCTCGTTGAGCAGACCGAGCTTGAGTTGCCCGAAGCCGGGGCCGCCGAGCTCCTCGTCGAGGAAAATCGCCCAAAGCCCCTGGTCCTTGACCTCCTGCTGCAGTTCGCGGACGTAGGCCTTGACCGCGGGAACCGGCACGCGCACCGCGTGCGGGAAGACGTGATCGAGCGGCTCGACCTTCTCCTCGCAGAACTGCTTCACCCAGTCGAGCTTCTCCTGGAACTCGGGTTCGGTACTGAAATCCCAAGCCATGCAAGCCTCCTCAGTCTTTGTCGTAGAACCTCTGGCGAAAAATGCGCGACTTGTACGTGCCCGCGGGCCAACAGGCGGGGCAGCCGCACATCTTGCGCCGGTTCGAACCGGGAACGTAGCGCCAGCCGACGACCTGCGGCACGCTACGGATCTTGTGAATCTCCTTCGCCGCGATCGCACGCGGGATGATGATCTCCAGCCCCAACGGGTCCTCGGCGTGCATGATCGCCCCGGCCGCCTCGGCGGCCGTCACCTCGACGTATTCCCGGCTGAAGTGGCCCATGAATACGATCTCGCTGTCCGGGATGCGGAAGTGGACCGCCGAGAGCGTGCGTGAGCCGGACACCCGGCGCTTGAGCTCGCGCAGCCACTGGTTGCCGACGACGACGTTCTCCAACACCGGCATCGCGCAGACGCCGTCGCGGTATTTGCCGATGCGGATCTCGCTCCGGCGGACCGATTCGGTCTCGTCTTCGTTGGTGATGTGAACGAGCATTGGCACGGCGCAACGCTAACGCACCGCGCTGGTCGGGTACCTCTATACCGCGCCTCGTCGTCGACGATCGCCCCTCGGCCCGACCCGTCGACGATGGTGGCGCCGGTCGGGTTCGACAGCACGTCCGTGGAGGTTTCGCTCCAACCGCCGTGAGCCGCCAAGTTACTGCCTGAGTGTGCATTGGTCCCGCGTCGAACTGACCGGACTAAGGCGCGTCCTCAACACCAAGATGTCGAATCCGCGCGCACCACCTCGGCACCATGGGAGGCCGGTCACCGAGCCGCGGGTCCGCGCCATTGCCCTCGAATTCGACGGCCGATACGAGAGCTTCGGCTAGAATTATTGAATGTTCGTTCCTGAAATTGTAGGATGCGCGCATGGCCAGAACCCGAGAGTTCGATGCGGACGCAGCGCTCGACGCCGCGATTGGCGTCTTTCGCGAGCATGGATTCGAGGGTAGCTCCGCCCAGATGCTGGTGGGTGCGATGGGGATCGGACGACAGAGCCTATACGCGACCTTCGGGGATAAGTGGCAGCTCTACCGCTCGGCGGTGCGGCGCTACGGAATGGGCGAATGCGCTGCCCATCTCGACGCCCTCCGCAGCGGACCACGAGCCATCGACGGGATTGAGGCGATGTTGCGTCGAGTGGTCGAAACAGCTGATCAGCCGTGTCTCGGCGTCGGCTCGATCTGTGAGTTCGGCGCGTCGCGGCCGGACCTCACAGAGATAGACGAAGTACTAGGTGCTGGGTTGCGCGGGGCCGTCGCCGGCCGCATCCGCGATGCGCAGCGCGATGGCGACGTGGCCGTCGACATCGATCCTGAAGCCACCGTCGAGTTCCTCATCGCCAACATCGCCGGCATCCGTGTCGCTGGGCGCGGCGGCGCGGGCCCCAAAACCCTGACCAGTTTGGCCGACATGGCACTGAGGGCGATTCGATAGCCCGAATTCGCCGATTTATTGAATGATCATTCATGATAGGAAGGAATCCATGAAAGCAGTGGTGATGACAGGCACGGGCGGCCGGGAGATGCTGGAGTACGTCGAGCGTCCCGACCCCACCGCAGGTCCTGACGAGGTACTGGTGGAGATCGCCCACGCGGGCGTCAACTTCATGGACATCGGTGTGCGACAGGGCATGGCGTGGACCGAGGTCCCCAATCCGAAGATTCTCGGTGTCGAAGGCGCCGGGCGCGTCCTGACGGTGGGCGAGGGCGTCCAAGGCATCTCAACCGGGCAGCGCGTCGCCTGGGTGTACGCGCCAGGAAGCTATGCGGAACGGATCGCGATTCCGGCCACCTCGCTGGTGCCGATCCCCGACGCGATCGACGACCGCGTGGCCGCTTCGGTAATGATGCAGGGCCTCACTGCAAGCCACTTCGCGACCGACTTCTACCCGGTGTGCAGCCCGGAGACACCGCGTTCGTCCACGCGGCCGCCGGAGGCCTGGGACTGCTGCTCACCCAGATCATCAAGCTGCGCGGCGGCCACGTCATCGGCCGAGTCTCCTCGGAGGCCAAGGCCCCCGCGGCCAAGGAGGCTGGCGCCGACCACGTGGTCGTCGATGCCGAGGGCCGGTTCGCAGAGGAGGCGCTGCGGCTCACCGATGGCGAAGGCGTGCACGTCGTCTATGACGGCTCCGGACCCTCGACGTTCCAAGGGTCACTCGACGTGCTACGCCGATCGGGCACGTTCTGCTGGTACAGCCCCGTCCTCGGCGGGCCCGGTCCGATCGACATCATGAGCCTGCCGAAGAGCATCAAGATCGGCTATGCCGTGTTCCTCGACCACATACCTACTCCTGCGCTGCTCCGGGCCCACACGGCACAACTATTCGACTGGATCGCCGAAGGGAAGCTCGAGGTCCGGATCGGGGGCGAGTACCCGCTGGCCGACGCGGCGAAGGCCCACGCCGACATGGAGAACCGCAAGACCGTGGGCAAGCTGCTACTGGTGCCATGAGCGTTGGCACGACGGGCATCGAACGACTCAATCGATAGGGCCAAATCATGGACAAACACGAATTCGACCAGATGAACCGCACGGTGATCAGCGAGTTCCGCGCCACCGGAGGCAAGGCCAGCGGCGTGTTCTCGGGCAAGCCACTGATTCTGGTTCACCACATTGGTGCGAAGTCCGGGACCGAGCGCATCTCGCCACTGGTGGCGCTGCTGTTTGACGGCCGGATCTTCGTCTTCGCCAGCAAAGGCGGCTCCGAGAGGAACCCCGACTGGTACGGCAACCTCGTAGCCCACCCGAACGTCATCGTCGAACTCGGCACCGAAACATTCCCGGCAACAGCGCGCACGCTAGAGGGAGCCGAACGCGATGACATCTACGCGAAGCAGAGCGCCCTCGAACCGCAATTCGGCGATTACCAACGCATGACTCGGCGCATCATCCCGGTCGTTGAGTTGGTCAGGACTATTGACTGAAGCCAAACCCCGTAATCCGCTGGTGCTCCGACGCCACTGCTCAGTGGGGGCTGTTCAGTGGGGCTGTTCAGTGGGGCGGGCGGGGCTCGAACCCGCGACCAATGGATTCGGTATCTGACGGTTCTCGTCATCCCGCACCAAAGCCGGTTATTTCTCAGTGCTGCAATGCATTGGGCTTCCCCCGTTCCCAAAGACACCCCGCGCTTTCCGGCCGTTTCCCGTTCATACTGGGTGAATAAACGATGACCGAAATCTGCATGAGCAGAGTCCAAGATTGATCTGCGCCGAGGGCGCCTCCCCTATCCCTGCTCTCTGCTTGACGCTGGCTGCCACCTCCGACACATATGCCGCCACGCACTGACGGTGGTCGGTGGTGAATGCTCGGCGGAGCCGACCGCGCAGCGCCTTGGCATTGAGCACGGACGCCGGCAGGTGCCATCATCTGCGCGCCGTCGGATGTGGCGCCATCGGGGGCTCACGTCACTCAACGCGTGGCCAATATGCGACTGCCAGGGCTCGACTGCGACTGCCCCAGACACGACGCCTCGAACTTCCGAGTGTGAGGCGGTTTAGGCCACTGACAAGATTTCGTTTGCACTGGTCAGAGCCTTGCAGACCGGTCGAATTGGACCCGTCAGAGCACCTGGTCCGAAAGTTTGGCCCCATTTTGGCCCCATAGAAATGGGGTCGCCGATCCGCCATTCGTCTGGTTCGTGCGCGGGATCACCCGTCAGTAGTTGTCTGGAATGGTGACGCCGTCGCACATGTCATGTCCCGGGTACCGCTGAAGCATGTTGACGGTGTAGCTATCGCTCGGATTGTAGGGATTGACGCCCAATGCCATCACCGCTCGGCAGACTTCGATATTGATGCCGTCAGCGTGCGCTGTCGGCGCGAGCCCGAGGCGAGACCTGCGACTGCGAACGCTGCACTAATCAGCTTCTTGCTCATGTGTCGTTCCCTCGGATCTAGCGTCGTCCCTTATGCCTGTTCCCACCGGGGGATGCCGCCGACGAGCGTGCACTTCAACCCGACCGCTTCGTGGGTTTTCCCCAGCCAGTCTGCCGGACACGGGTTGCCGACCACCACGTCGGGGATGATCACCCACTGCTGTGGGTTCGCCGGATCGTCGACCTTCTGGCACTCGATCGCCGGCTGCCCGTAGCCGCCCGGCCCGAGGGTGCCGATATGGGCGCAGCCGTTATCGCTCGGGTCGGCGGAGGCGACGCCGGGCCCTGCTGCGAACCCCACCGTCCCAGCGAATACAGCGGCAATCACCAACGACTTCATTTCGATCCCCAGCGACTGCGGTGAATTCGAGCGGGCGTTGCTCGTCGTCCATAGGACCCGGTCACCAGACCACCACCTCGGCGTTGTTGCCGCCCGCGCAATGGACTGCGTCAGCCATGTGACCGTCGGTGAAAGTGACGGTGGTGTGCCCGACACAAAACATGCGGTACGTCTGGTCGGTGACAGGCGAGTACGCGATCACAGGGTTACCGGCCTGCCCGAACCAGGCGATGCGCACATTGTCGGCGAACGCGCATGTGGTCGGTGTGCCTGCGACAACCCCAGCGCGCCCCGATGGGCAGATCATGAATAGGTCGTCAGCATGCGCGGGTGGGGCGAGTGTCAGCGCAGCGGCCGTGGCGGCGATGGCGGTGGCGATTCTCGTGAGTTTCATGATGCCCACCTCGTCGGCTCGGTAGTTCTACGGGCTACAGCTAACGCTACGCGGGCTCTGCATATTTCGTAATTGGTTTGCCATATCCCGTCTTATAGCTCGATAGACTGCAAGAAATCCGCTATCTGTAGTCGTATCCGGGTTGCTCGATCTGGCGCATGAGTGCTGAGTGGCGAATTTCGCCAGAGAAGAAGTCCGTGGATTGGACCGAGTGCCGTGACAGGCCGACAACCAACCCTTAGATTCGGACGATTGATACGAAACGTCTACAGGTAGCATTATCTGTATACGTTTCATAACATATAGCTGAGAGAGGAGGTGGCACTAGTGGATGCCCTGACACCGAGCACGGCGGGTCGGGCTGGCTTGTCGCGCATCGGGCTCTACCGCGGCGCGCGCGCCGGTCGGTTCGACCGCATCGCCCGCGGCATCTACCTGCCCGCCGAAGTGTCGGCCGCCGATTGGGATCAGCTCGAGGCCGCGACACGGCGCCCCGATGCCACCATCTGTCTCACCTCGGCGCTCGCCCATCACGACCTCACCGACACGATCCCCGCCGCGCTGGACATAGCGATCCCCCGCGGATCGCGAACACCTGCCAGCACCGGGGCGATCGCATGGCATCACTTCGACCGGGCCACCTTCGAGATCGGCCGCGAGCAGACCACGATCCCGGGATCGGCCCAGACAATCGGGATCTACTCCCCCGAACGGTCGATCGCTGACGCGTTTCGGCTGCGCGGCGAGGTCGGCTACGAACTGGCCCGCGACGCACTGCGAGAGTGGCTCCGGCGAGGCGGCAAACCGGCTCGGCTGATCGAGATCGCCTCTCGCCTACCCCGGGCGAAATCCCCAGTCCTGCAAGCATTGGACATCCTGGGGTGAGCTCAGGCGACGACGTGTTCCGCCGCATCCAGTCCGTGGCCCGGTCCACAGCGGCAAAGAGCGGGACCAGCGCACCGACGCAGGAGTACCTGATCCGGCACACTCTCGAATCGTTCCTCGACCGGCTCACCCGCACCTCCCACGTCGGCGACTTCGTCCTCAAGGGCGGAATTCTGTTAGCCGCCTACGGGGTACGGCGCCCGACGAAAGACACCGACTCCAACGCCATCAGCACTAACGTCACCGCCGAACGTCTCGCCCAGGTGGTCCGCGACATCGCCGCGATCGACGTCGATGACGGCGTGGTGTTCGACCTCGACACGATCAGCGTGCAGGAGATCCGCGAGCAGGCCGCCTACCCGGCCTTGCGCGTACGAGTCGCCGTATCGATCGGACCGTGGAAGGGCGTTGCAGCCTGGGACGTATCCACCGGAGACCCCATTGTGCCGCCGCCCCGACAGGTGACCATCGACCGAATCCTTAGCGACCCGATCGCGCTGCTTGGTTACGCGCCTGAGACGACCATCGCCGAGAAGGGGTCACCATTCTCGAACGCGGCATCACAAGCACGCGCTGGCGTGACTACGTCGACATCGTCGCGCTCGCACGGGGCGGCATCGACCCCGACGAGCTTCTCCGCTAAGCCCGGGCAGTCGCTCTCCACCGCGGAGTCACTCTCGAACCGGTCGCACCGCACCTCGCCGGCTACGGCGCAGTCGCACAAGCGAAATGGGCCGCATGGCGCCGCAAGGAACACCTCGAGTCTGCCTGCGAGCAAAACCTCGACGACCAGATCACCCTCGTCGCTTCCTACCTCGATCCGGTCTTCCTCAAGGGCCCCGAATAGCGGATTCGGTTTTGACGGTTCTCGTCAGTGAACGATGCTCGTTATGCTGTGCGGCTCAACGACTTTGGTTCGTACAGCGTTCATTGGGAGAACTGTCCTTTCCCACCGAGTCCCGTTCATACTCGCCGAATAAGCGATGACCAGATGTGGCGCCGTGCGCTTTGTGACAACCTCGTGGCACGAGCCCGTGGGGACACATCGCGGCCCGCGAGTCCGCGGCTATCGGGTGCCTCCCGAAGATCCAACGCGAGTCCTCTACACGGGGATCCTCGTCGACCGAGCCGCTTTTCGTCTTGCCACGACCCGGTGCTGATGCCGGGCCGTGGCAGAACGATGTCGGTTATCTGCCGATTAAGCATTCCCTGTGGCACGACCGATCTCGACAGTCTGCCCGTCGAAGGGAGCGTTGCACGCCGCCACCAGTTGCCACGACTGGCCGATGAGCGGAGCTGGGAAGGTCAGCGTCGTACTTCCCTTGGCGGCAAGACTGAAGTCGCGGTGAACTGGCAGACCCAGCCCATTGGCTTCCGTCGCATCGTAGGTGCATTGAGCGGCCAGGTCCGACGTGTTCCCGACGGTGACGTTGGCCTGCAGACCGCCCTTCTGGACGTTCATCGTCACGGCATTCGTCGGCGCAACCTTCTTCACGGGGCATGTCGAGCCTGCTGGAAGCGTGGAACCGTCCGAGCACTGGACTGGCGGCGGCGGTGCCGCGACAGGCGGAGGTGCCGCGACAGGCGGAGGCGGTTTGGCTGGCGCCGTGTATTTATAGGCCGACCAGGGGCCGCACCAGTCGTGCTCCCCGAGGCCCGTATTCTTGCGGCAGCCCTGAGCCGAGATGGTTTCCGTCTTACCGGGCGACGTACTGACCCCCTGCCTGGCAGTCTGCCCGCTAATACATTTGAAGTCGTACTCGTGCTGGCTCTCGTTGTTAGTTATCTGGCCAGCGACTGTGACGTGCACGGCATCAACGACGTAGTCGCCGTTCACGCGCGGGCAGCCACCAATGATGCAGGTCGCGTGGATATCGCTGTCCTGGCTACACGTCATCGTGAGCCCATTGGGCAACGAATCGGCGTTTGACACCGGCATCGTCAGACCGACGGTGAGGCCGGCCCCCGTCACCGCAATCGCGAACGCTGCGAGTATTCGTTTTCTATCCATGACTTGACCCCTTAGTTCCCCAATTTGTCGCTTGGATCCGAGCACCTGCTTGACGGATACAAAGCGTAGAAGAGTTGGGGGAACATTAGCGGTGTTTGCACAGAATTCTCTAAGCTGATGAAAAGCTCTGATCCTCAAGATGTACTCAAGGCAGTAACTGTTGCTGCCTAATATCTAGCAAAGGTCAGAGTTTCACCGGCCGGTCTGTGGACGCCAGTGCGGTGAATAAGCGATGACTGATCACGGCAGTCGCCCCGAAATGGGCTCAAGCGGGACGGGCGGCGCTCGAACCCGCGACGAATGGATTTGGGTTTGGTGGTTCTCGCGGATTCTTCTCGATCCCCGTTATCCCCCTGTGCTACAAGGGATTCCGATGTCATTGCTTCCTACCGATTTAGTCGCGTGACCGTCCCGCGGCGACTCGGCACATCCGGTCGATTCCCGGTCATTCAGGGGACAGCCGGCAACAGCCTTGCGCTCGTCAACGGATTTGCAGGCCGCCCTCTTCGCGTCCGCAGATCCGACCGCGGATTGCCCGACTATCCGGTCAGTTAGCGGGCGGACGACCCGCTGATGTGAACCTGCCCGCGGTTTCTCGGTAATATCTGGCCGATGAGCAAACACCAACTCACACGTTGGGTGTTGCGTCATTCGTGGTCACGCGGTTTGCGACGCACCGGCCTGGGCGCCGCCGCAGCACTGGCCGCCGGTGTTGTGCTGATTGCGCCAAGCGCGGTCTCGCCTGGCGTCCCCTCGGCCAGCGCCGACGACTGCCCGGACGCCGAGGTGACCTTCGCCCGCGGCACCGACGAACCGGCCGGCGTCGGGCGCGTCGGCCAGGCCCTCGTGGACTCGCTGCGCCAGCAGACCGGCATGAACATCGGTGTGTATGCGGTGAACTACAAGGCAAGCCTCCTCCAGTTGCACACCGACGACGGCTCCA
>NZ_JAVRPS010000373.1:0-5445 GCF_032162105.1 Mycobacterium sp.
AGCGCCGGGGTGCCGACCAGCAGCACGGTCAGCGCACCGAGGAACCAGCCGACTGCCAGCCCGAGCAGTGAGCGGGCGGGTATGACGGCGCTGACGACGAGGTGGATCGGCACGAAGGCGAGCAGCAGCGTCCACCACCACCGCCGCCATCGAGCGGGCAGCCAGGGCCCTGACACCGTGAGGACCGCGGCGAGCATCGCGATCCATCGGGGGTCGTCGAGGAACTGCGACAGCAATGTGTTGAGCCGGCCGGACAGGTCGAAGTGCCACTGCGGCGCGGCGATGCCGTTGCTGGTGATCGACAGCGCCACCACGGCGCTCAGCCCGGCCACCGCGTACGCGCCGAGCAACTTCCACTGCCGGGCCATGATCAGGCCGGTCAGGATCGCGAACGGCAGCGCCAGGATCACGATGCCGTACACCAGATACACCGCGTTCGACTGGGTGGGCGTCAGCACTCCGACGATGTCGGATATCGACTTCTCCAGCGCGACCCAGTCGTTGCGGGTGATCAGCGAACTCGTGACGACGACCGCGACGAACACCGCCGCGAAGATGAGGCGCAGGATGTCGTTGGTGCGCCGGGTGAGCGGCTGCAGCAAGCTGCCAGAAACGGCGATCTCGCGCCCGTCGACTCGCATCTACCAAGGATCTCCGGATCGGCGCCGCGTCTGCGCGACGGTTCGGGACAACTTATCGGGACAACGGCCGTCGACGGGTCCCAACACGGCCATTGACCGGCACTGGCGTCAGCCCGCCAGCGCGGCGCGCAAGAAGTCCCCCGACACCTTCACCGCGGGTTCGGACGTGTCGCCGCCGACCACCAGCGTCGCGAACGCGATGTCGCCGACGATCCCGGCGAACCAGCCGTGCGAATGGGTGTTGTCGCCGAACTCGGCGGTGCCGGTCTTGCCGCCGAGGCCGTCGATGTCGCTCAGTTCCGTCGCCGTTCCCTCGGTCACGGTCTGGCGCATCATGGCGCGCAGGCTGTCCGCGACCGCGGGAGGGATCGGTTCGGAGGGGGTGTCGGCGGTGGTCTTCTCGTCGACGACCAGGGTCGGGGTGATCGTCGATCCGTGCGCGAGGCTGGCCTCGGCGACGGCCAGCCCGAACGGGCTGACGGTTACGGTGCCCTGGCCGATGCCGTTCTCCACGCGCTGTGCCGGGGTGTCCGCGTCGGGGACCCGGCCGGTCACCGTGGTGAGGCCGGGAATGACGTAGTCGACCCCGATCCCGAACAGTCGCGCCATCTTTGGAAGGGCGTCGGCAGGCAGTCGATCGGCCAGCACCGCCATCGTCGTGTTGCACGAATGCGCGAACGCCGACGCCAACGGCACGGTGCCCAAGTCGAACTCGTCGTCGTTGGGGATGGTGCGGTCCTCGACGGTGACCTGGCCGGGGCACGCCTCGGGGGTCTCCGGTGTCGCCAGTCCGGCCTGTAGTGCCGCGGCGGTGGTGATGGTCTTGAACGTCGAACCCGGCGGATACACGCCGGAGAACGCGATCGGACCCTGCCCGTTGGCGGCCGGATTCTGCGCGGCGGCCAAGATGCCGCCGGTGGAGGGGGAGATCGCGACCAGCACCGTCGGGCGGGGGTCGGAGCCGACCGCCTGCTGTGCGAGGGACTGCAGTCGGGTGTCGAGCGTCGTGCGAATCGGTGGGGTGTCGCCGGGCGGTGTCGAGGCCAACTCCTCGGTCGGCTCGCCCTTGTCGTCGACGAGGTGCACCGACCAACCGGCGGTCGAGTCGATCGCCTTCTGCCACAACGCCTGAAGGCCGTCGATGGCCGGCGAGGACAGGTCGGGGTTCGCCGTGAGCAACGCGCCCTGCTTGGACACCGCAACGCCTGGAATCTGCGCCAGTTGATCTGCTACCTGCGCGAGGTCCTGTTCCCGCAGCTTGATCACCGTGACGGTGTCGTCCTGTGTGGCGTTGAACTGGTCGTTGATCGACGCCGCCGTGGTGGTGTCGTCGAACCGTTGCACCACCGCGGCAAGCGCGTCGGCGGAGGCGAGGTGATCGCGCGCGAGCGTGACGATGCCGATGGTCTGCCAAGACAGCAGGGGCTGCCCGTCGCGGTCGACGACCGGTGTGAGGAAGTTCTTGTCGTCGCTGAACTGAAATATCATGCCGGGCCGCAGCTTGGGGTGCAACACCGTAGGGGACCACTGGACGTGCCAGTCGTCGCCGGCCTTGACGGCCGTTGCGTCGGCCTCGTAGGCGAAGGTGCGTCCCGGCCCGAAGGACCAGGTGTAGTCGAGCTTGGCGGCGGGGTCGTCGTCGCCTGATTCGACGACGTTGACGGCCACCGTCGCGTCCTTGCCCATGCCGTCGAACATCGCCGCGATCATCGGGGTGGCGGAGGCGGCGTCACTGGTGCTCGTACCCGCGGCGTGGGTGTCCCGGCGTTGCAGTGCGTCGGCGAACGCATGGAAGGCGTCTTCGGGGCCACTACTGGAGAACAGCGAACAACCGGTCGAGCCGAGAACGAGTGCACAGGTCAAAAGAGACAGCATGAAACGTCGAGTCATATCGCCTCGGCGGCCGGGCGACGGTTCGGAACGAGACGGCATCGCGTCTCAGTCTCACATGGCCGCGCCTGGTTCAGTTTGAAGCCTGGATGCCCTGCTCGGCGACTACCGCCCAAGCCCCGACGTGGGTCAGGTTAGTGCACACCGCTGGCGCGGATCCTTCGGAGCGCAGCACCCCTGTTCTGTGGGCCGTCAACATTTGTTGACGGCCGCGGGACGGGTGGTTGCCAGCTTGGGGCTGAGTATCCGGTGGGCAAACCGATGATGTGCGCCGCTGATCACAGGCCTGTTCTCAGTCCAGTGACAAAACATGAACCAACTCGGGTTTCACACGACCGGGCCTGGCTCAGGTTGAAGCCCGGATGCCCGACTCGACGACTACCGCCCAAGCCGCCCCAACGCCCGCCGCACGAAACCCGGCTCATCCACGGGCGGCTGCCGGTCGGCGTACGGCCACGGGCGGTGGCGCTCCGGCACCGCCGACGCCCGCGCCTGCTTGAGCCCCATCCGGAGGTGCCGCCTCAGCTCGTGTAAGCCGGGATCGGTCCAGCGGTTGTCCGCCTCGATCGGATCAGCGGTCAGGTCGTAGAGCTCCCACTGGTCATCGAGCGGGTCGGCCCGATAGGCCTCGCCGCCCATGCCGTTGGCGGCCAGATGGCGAACGCCCGGCTCGGTCCAGGTGGCAGGATCGTCGAAGGTGCGCACCAGCTTCCATAGATGCCCCGCACCACCGGGCGCGTCGGCCTCCTCGACCCGCACCACCAACCCCTCGAAGTTGGCGGCGACGTAGGCGGGAACCTTGATGCGCAGTGGCGCGGGCGGATTCACCGTACGGCCCAGCTGGCGTGCCGCTCCCGAAGCGCCCGAGTCGCCCTCGAGCACGTTGTCGCGAGTCATCATGTACACCGCCCGACTCTCGTCGGCGGCCGCCCCGTCCACCACCGGCATCAGGTTCCGCCCCGGCAGCGGATGCACCTCGGAGAAGGACTCGGCCAGCTCCGCGGCCACTGCGTCGACGTCCACCCCGGCCGCTCCGAGCAGCGTCGGCACTAGATCGACGTGCGACGTCGGCGCGGTTACCACCCGAGGCCCGGTTGCGCGTTCACCGATGCGGGCGATCGCGAACGGCACCCGGGTGGCTTCGTCGTAGAGGTTGAACCACTTCTGGTGCAGCCCACCGTGCGCTCCGAGCAGGTCGCCATGGTCGGAGGTGCGCACCAGTACCGCGTGTTCCGATCCGCCCTCCGTGACCGCCCGGCGCACCCGGTGGATCGGTGCGTCGACCTCGGCATGCAGCCGGTAGTACAGGTCGCGATACCGTTGCGCGTTTCGCCCATAGCTGCGGCTGATCATCCGCGCCGGGCCGTACCCGGAGTAGTACGCCTCGCGGAACGCGATCTGCGCGGCCGGCTTGGTGGCCAGGTCCTCGTCGGCGGTGGGCGCAGGCGGCACGTGCGGCGGGTCCAGCGGCGAGGCCTGTAATGGGCTGCGCCGCAGCCACGCCGGGAACAGGACGATGTCGTGCGGGTTGACGAAGCTGGCTACGAGTAGGAAGGGTCGCAGCGCGTCTTGGTCACCTGCACGACGCCGGGCATACCGGTCCTCGAGCCAAGCCACTACCCGGGTGGCGATCAACGGGTCGCGGCGAAAACCGCTGTTGGACAGCAACGCTCCATGCGGTTCGGGCCCCACCCAGCCGGAGAAGCCGTACGGGGCAAGCGGGTCCGCGTCGAGGTACCGGCGCACCGCCGCCGGATCGATCACGCCGTCGTCGTCGTTGGTCGCCAGTGACTCGCCGGTGGCCGGATCTTGCAGGTCGGCGTGCGAGATGTGCCACTTGCCGTCGTAATGGGTGTCGTACCCGGCGGCGCGAAACCAGTTGCCCAGGGTGGGCACTTCGCCGGCGCGCAGCCAGCGCAACCGGGAGTCGTCGAAACGCTTGCCGATGCCGTCTGTTTGGGTGACGCCGTGAAGGTCCGGGTACTGACCGGTGAAGATCGTCGGGCGGCTGGGCACGCACGCCAGAGAGCCCGTGTAGTGACGGCCGAAGTTCACTCCGTGTTCGTCGAACCAGCGACGACCGGTCAACGTGCGGTGACGCCAGGCCGATACGTCTGCCGACTCGTACGGCGGCTCCGCACGCTCCTCGTCGGTCATGACGATGACGATGTCGGGGCGGTCAGTCATGGGAGTCCTCCAGTCGACGGTTCAGTCCGGCGAGCATCGCGTCGGACTGTTTGGCCATGACGCGGCCCACGATTCGCTCCGCGAGGCCGGCCAGCGGGCCGCGGCCGATCTCGACGGTACTGGTCACCGTCACCACGGTGGCCTCACCGGCCGGCCGCAGCGTCCACCTGTTGGCCACCAGGCGCAGTCGGGCGGGCAAGCCCTCGATGTCGTAGGCGAGCGTGGTCGGCGGGTCGAACTCGGTGATGCTCTCCACCAGTGCGTCGCGTCGCACCTGCACGCGGCGGGTGGTGCCGACGGGACCGTCGGGTCCGTGATTCAAGATGCAGGAGTGCTCGACGCCGTCGGCCCACGAACTCAGGGAGCCGAAGTCGGCCAGCACATCCCAGATTGCTTGCGGCGGCGCGGAGATGGTGCGGCTGCGGCTGTTGTCGGTCACTCGCGGCTACGCCTTCACGCCCAGGGTGAGCAGGATGGACTATGGCTGCGTCCACAACGGCCGGCGCGCCCCACGCTGTTCATGGTCCGACAATACCGGGCGCCCCATGCGTCTCGGCGCATACCGGTCGTCGGACCCACGCCTAGCTCAGCTTGAAGCACATGTACCCATCAACGGCCGAATGCCTCCCTCAGTCGCGGGATGAATGCGCGCAGTGCGGGGCTCGGCGACGGTGACCAGACCACCGCCAACAACGCCGGTAGCGGTGTCCCGGTTAGTGGTATGGCG
>NZ_JAVRPS010000374.1:0-3159 GCF_032162105.1 Mycobacterium sp.
GCCCAGGCGGCGGTGATGGCGGCGCTGTCGGCGGCGACCGCGATCATCGCCGTGATCATCCCGCTCGCGGCAGGACTGTCGTTGCTCGGCAGTGTTCCCATGGGTTTGCTGGCCTACCGGTACCGGATCCGCGTGCTCGTCGCCGCCACCGTCGCCGCTGGTGTCATTGCATTCTTGGCGGGCGGCTCGGGTGGCCTGTTGACGGTGCTCCATTGTTCCTACGTCGGCGGTTTGACCGGGTTGGTCAAGCGCCGCAACCGCGGCACACCGACGGTGGTCGTGGCTTCACTGGGGGCCGGGCTCGTCGTCGGTGTCGTCGCGGTGGCGGCCCTGGCCGTCCTGAGGCCCTTGCGGAACCTGATGTTCGAGTCGATGTCGGCCAATGTCGACGGGACCGCTGCGGTGCTCGCGCGCATCCCCCACCTCGGTGGCGCCGCCACCCAGATGAAACTGTTCTTCGCCACCGCATTGGATTATTGGCCATGGATCGTCGGTGCCGGATCCGTGGTCGGCATCGTGGTGGCGAACCTAGTCAGCTGGTGGGTGCTGTCGCGGGTGCTCGCGCGGCTCGCCGGCATCCCGGACGTGCATCGACTGGAGACGCCGATGAGCGGTGATCCCATCGGGCCGCTTCCGGTGCGCCTCGAGGAGGTGGGATTCCGCTACCCGGGCACCGACACCGACGCGCTCGGTCCGGTCACATTGCACATCGACACCGGTGAACACGTGGCCGTCACAGGAGCCAACGGTTCGGGGAAGACGACGTTGATGCTGGTGCTGGCCGGGCGCGACCCCTCCCAGGGCGTGGTGCAGCGCCCTGGTTCGGTCGGGCTGGGTCAGCGCGACGGCACCGCAGTCATCATGCAGCACCCGGAGAGCCAGGTGCTGGGCACTCGCGTCGCCGATGACGTGGTGTGGGGTCTGCCGCCGGGTCAGCGCGTGGACATCGAACGGCTGCTGGCCGAGGTGGGGCTGGACGGGCTTGGCGACCGCGACACCGGCGGGCTGTCAGGCGGGGAGTTGCAGCGGTTGGCGGTGGCCTCCGCGCTAGCCCGCGAACCGTCGCTGCTGATCGCCGACGAAGTGACCACCATGGTCGACCAGCGCGGCCGTGCCGCGCTGCTCGGCGTGCTGGCAGGACTGACGACGCGTCATCGCATGGGGCTGGTGCACATCACTCACTACGACGTCGAGGCCGCATCAGCCGACCGCATGATTCACCTGTCCGGTAGCGGGTCGTCGGACAACACGGCGATGGTCGAGGTCGCTGCCGCGCCCGCCGCGACCGTGGTGTCGGACCCGAGCCTTGGCGCTCCGGTGCTCGAGGTCGACGACGTCGGCCATGTGTACGCCGCTGGGACACCCTGGGCCACGACGGCGCTGCGCAACGTCACCTTCGCCGTGCACCACGGTGACGGAGTGCTGATCCACGGGGGCAACGGGTCCGGGAAGTCGACACTGGCCTGGATCATGGCCGGTTTGACCGCGCCGACGACCGGGGCGTGCCTGCTGAACGGACGAGCGGTGACCGAGCAGGTCGGGGCGGTAGCCCTCTCCTTTCAGGCGACCCGCCTGCAATTGATGCGGGGGCGTGTCGGCGATGAAGTCGCCTCGGCGGCCGGATTCTCGCCGCACGACACCGCCCGGGTCGCTTCATCATTGGCCGCGGTCGGTCTGGACGCGGGGCTGGCCGACAGACGGGTGGACCAGCTCAGCGGCGGTCAGATGCGGCGCGTCGTGCTCGGCGGAATGCTGGCCCGCACGCCGAGCGTCTTGATCCTCGACGAACCACTTGCCGGGCTCGACGCTGCCAGCCAGCACGGATTGCTCAGGCTACTCGAGGATCTCCGCCGCCGCCACGGGCTGACGATGGTCGTGATCTCGCACGATTTCGCTGGACTCGAGGACCTCTGCCCGCGCACCATCGAACTGTCCGGCGGTGCGTTACGGCCCGTCCCGGCAACCTCTGGCAGCACGCCGTGACGACGCCGGGTAACCGATCGCATCAGCAGCGCAGGCCCGTGGTGTTGTTGCGCCCCATCCCGGGGCGCTCGGCCATCCACGACCTGTGGGCCGGGACGAAATTACTAGTGATGCTGAGCTTTTCGGTGTTGCTGGCGTGTCTGCCGGGCTGGGTGCCGCTCGGGCTAGTGGCCGCGTGGCTGGCGGTGGCCGCCTGCGCTGCCCACATTCCCCGGGGTGCGCTTCCGTCGCTGCCACGGTGGGTGTGGGTCGTGCTGGCGCTCGGTAACCTCACCGCGGTGTTCAGCGGCCGACCGCCGTTCATCGAGATCGGTTCCGTCGCCATCGGCCTTGGCGGACTGCTGAACGTCTTGCGGTTCACCGCGTTGTCATTGGTGTTGCTGGGCCTGGCCGCGATGGTGTCGTGGACTACCAACGTGGCCGAGGTCGCGCCGGCTGTCGCGGCCCTGGGCCGTCCGCTGCGACGATTCCGGGTTCCGGTCGACGAGTGGGCCGTCGGGCTGGGGCTGGCCTTGCGGGCCTTCCCGATGTTGATCACCGAATTCCGGCTGCTCTACGCGGCGCGTCGGCTCCGCCCCAAGGAGGCGCCGGACGGCCGGTGGAGGCACTACCGGCACTGGCTGGCGGAGGTGGTGGACCTTCTTGCGGCGGCCATCACCGTGGCGCTGCGGCGCGCCGATGAAATGGGCGACGCGATCACCGCACGCGGTGGTGCGGGCCAGTTCTCAGCTGCCTCGACCCGACTAACACGACGTGACTGGGTGGTGCTCGGGCTGTGCGCGGCGACCTGCCTTGCAGCCGTGCTCAGTGAGCTCCTCTGGGTCTCGACCACCTGATCCGCTGACGCGGGCGACGGCGGGCGCAGCCGAGGTGACCCGCCTTGTCGCCATCGGCTGGCTGAGCCCAGCGAACCGATCTCGCCGGCCGCGGTGTCGGGCACACTGACGTCATGAGTGCGATCGAAACTGAGGTCGGGGAACCGGCCGAGTCGTCGGGCACCGAGTCGACGCCGGCAGATTCGTGGCTGCTGTTGGTCTATCGGATCCCGTCGGATCCCACTCGACTGCGGGCCGCGGTGTGGCGTCGACTGAAGTCGTTGGGTGCGGTGTATCTGCAGAATTCGGCGGCGGCCCTGCCGGCCAGCGACAGCGCGGAGCGCGCCCTGCGTCGACTGCG
>NZ_JAVRPS010000375.1:0-4314 GCF_032162105.1 Mycobacterium sp.
GCACGGCGTCAGTGACCTGATCCGCCTCGGCGCCGACGTCGAGCGCGCCGTCCTGTCACGGGCGGTCCTATGGCATTGCGAGGACCGCATCATCCGATACGGCAACCAAACCATCGTCTTCTGACGGCGGTCCCGAACTCGACGTCGGCGACCTGCGGCGACGACGCAATGCCGGACACGGCGCGCGGATGCATCGACAGAATGCGCACGATCTGACGTTGGGCCTTATCGTGTCGCTGTGCCTGAGATAGATCGTCGCAATCTGTTGTTCATGTCGGGGATGGGCCTGCTCGCGGCCGCGCTCCCCGTGCCGCTGGCCGGGGCCGACCCGGTCCGACCGGGACTGCCGGCGAGTCCCGTGTCCCCGCCAACGGCGCCGCCGCTGGTCGGCGCGACTCCGACCTACCTTTTCCACGACGAGTTCGACGGCCCGGCCGGCTCGGCCCCCGACTACTCCAAGTGGAATGTGGCGAAGGCGCGGGAGACCATCAGGAACCCCGTCTTCTGGGACAGGCCCGAGAACATGGGGCAGTACCGCGACGATCGCCAGCACGTATTCCTGGACGGCAAGTCCAACCTGGTCATCCGCGCGACGAGGAACCCAGGCGGCAAGTACGTCAGCGGCAAGCTTGTGGGTACCTACTGGGGCGGCATCAACACCACCTGGGAAGCGCGCATCAAGTTCGACTGCCTGACCCTCGGATGCTGGCCTGCCTGGTGGCTGTCGAACGACCACCCGGAAGTCGGTGGCGAGATCGACATGGTCGAGTGGTACGGCAACGCGAATTGGCCTTCGGGGACCACTGTGCACGCCAAGTCGGACGGCACTTCGTTTGCGACCCTTCCGTTCCCCGTGGACAACGCGTGGCACACGTGGCGAGTCACGTGGAATGACGCAGGCTTGTACTTCTGGGTGGACTACGTCGACGGCGCGCAGCCGTACTTCGAAGTTCCTGCGAACTCACTCGACGGGTGGCCGTTCAACTTCCCCGACTACCGGGTGTTCCCGGTGCTGAATCTGGCGGTCGCCGGTTCGGGCGGCGGAGATCCCGCCGGGGGTACCTATCCGGCGGACATGCTCGTCGACTGGGTACGCGTCTGGTGACTCATCGCCTGCCCGCGACGGCGCGGGCAGGCTGGGTCAGACCCAGATGGTCGCGCAGCGTGGTGCCCTCGTAGTCGGCCCGGAACACGCCGCGGTCCTGCAGCAGCGGCACGACCTGGTCGACGAACGGGTCGAGCCCGCCGGGCGTGACGTGCGGAACGAGGATGAATCCGTCGCTGGCATCGGCCTGAACGAGGTGATTGATCCGCTCGGCGACCGTGCTCGGTGACCCGATGAAATTCTGGCGGCCGGTGACCTCGACGATCAGCTCGCGGGTGGTCAACTTCCCGGCCTCGGCCTTGGCCCGCCATTCGTTGGCGGTCTCGATCGGGTCGCGGTGCATCCGCACACTGGCCCGACCGCGGGAAATGGTGTTCTCCCCTACGACCGGATCGACCGACGGCAACGGGCCATCCGGATCGTGATCGGACAGGTCGCGGTTCCAGAGCTGCTCGAGGAACTTGATCGCCGTCGCCGGCGACACCTGCGCCAGGCGGACGTCGTGGGCGATGTCGGCCGCTTCGGCGTCGGTGTCACCGAGCACGAACGTCGCGGCGGGCAGGATGAGCAGCTGGTCGTGTTGTCGCCCGTAGGCGGCGAGGCGCCCCTTCACGTCGGCGTAGAAGGCCTGGCCGTCCTCCAGCGTTCCGTGCCGGGAGAAGATCGCGTCGGCAGCGGCTGCGGCGAACTCACGCCCGTGATCGGAATCGCCCGCCTGAAAGATCACGGGTCTGCCCTGGGGGCTGCGTGGGACGTTGAACCGGCCGCTGATGTCGAAGTGCGCGTTCGAATAGGTGAACGCGCCTGCCGCGGAATCGGACAGGAACACGCCGCGGTCCTTGTCGGCCACGATCTCGTCACCGCGCCAGGAGTCGAAGAGCGTGTGCGCGGCCTCGAGGAAGTGTTCGGCGCGCTCATAGCGCTCGTCCTCGGCAAGGAACCCGCCGCGGCGGAAGTTCTCGCCGGTGAAGGCATCCCATGACGTGACGACGTTCCATGCGGCACGGCCCTCGGAGAGGTGGTCGAGCGACGCGAACTGTCGGGCGACTTCGTAGGGTTCGTTGAACGTCGAGTTGATCGTGCCGGTCAGCCCGAGCCGGTCCGTGACGGCAGCGAGGGCGGCAAGGACGGTGAACGTGTCCGGTCGGCCGACCACGTCGAGGTCGTAGATCTCGCCGCCCTGCTCGCGCAGGCGCAGACCCTCGGCGAGGAACATGAAGTCGAACTTGCCGCGTTCGGCGGTCTTGGCGAAATGGACGAACGAACTGAACTCGATGTGGCTGCCCGAGGCGGGATCACTCCACACCGTGGTGTTGTTGACGCCGGGGAAGTGCGCGGCGAGGTGAATCTGCTTGACTGGCTTGCTCATACGCGTTCCTAGGTCTCAGACGTTCGAGTAGCGGTTGGCTGGACGCGGGAGATCGAGTGATCCTCGCAGCGTGGCGGCGTGATACGCGGTGCGAAATGCTCCCCGCTTGCGCAACTCGGGGACCAGGCCGTCGGTGATCTGCAGAAGGTCGTGGGGGAGGGTCGCGGGACGCAGCCGGAATCCCGCCGCGCCTGCCGCGTGCCACTGCTGCAACAGATCAGCCAGTTCTGCCGGTGCTCCGACGAAAACCTCGGCGTCGCTGACGTATTCGCGGCCCAACAGGGCATCGAGCCGTTCCCGACGCGCCATGGCGGCGCCGGCGGTGTCGTCGAGGAACACGACGAGGTCGGCGAACACCTTTACCGGTGCCAGGTCGTCGGCCCGCTGCGACGAGATCGCGTCGATGATGGCCGCGGCTTCGGCGGCACTGTGGGGGGTGACGAAGCCGATGTCGGCGCTGGTGGCGATGAGGCGGTAGGCAGCGTCCACGTGGCCGAGTGCGGCGACGATCGGCTGTCCCTGCGGTGGCCGTGGCGTGATGGATGGGCCCTTGACGGAGAACTTCGGGCCTTCGAAGTCGATGTAGTGCAGCTTGGTTCGGTCGACGAAGCGCCCGGTGGCGACGTCGCGGATCTCGGCGTCGTCCTCCCAGCTGTCCCACAGCCGCCGGAGTACTTCAACGTAGTCCGCCGCTTCGTCGAAGAGTTCGTCGGCGAGCGCGGGGGAGCGCTCCGGGATGTCCCGGCGACCGAAGTGGCGCGCTGCATCGACGCTCGCCGACACCTGCACCCGGACGCCGGCCCGGCCGGAACTGACGTAGTCGAGCGTGGCGATGGCCTTGGACAGGTGGAACGGCTCGGTGTGCGTGGTGATCGCCGTCGGGACCAATCCGATGTGGCTTGTGCGGGGCGCGACGCGGGAGGCGATTAGCACGGCGTCCAACCGGCCGCGAACCCGGTCGGTCCGTTCATCCGCACGCGCCGGGTTGTCGAACTGCAGGGTGAGGCCGTCTTCGATGGTGACGAAGTCCAGCAGTCCCCGTTCGGCTTCGGTGACCAGGTCGGTCCAGTACCGGGGCGTCAGGAGGTCGGCGGGGCGGGCGTCGGGCTCGCGCCAGGAAGCCGGGTGCCATCCGGTCCCGTCGAGCGCGACGGCGAGATGGAGCAGATCCGAGGGAGCTGACACGGACGGTTCTCACTTTCGTTCGCGGTTTCCAGGTCAACGCTGCGCTGTGTCCTGGTCATTCCTGGCGGGTATCACCGTCGAGCCCGTGACCAGTGTCCGACCTGGTCCAGAACGTCCGAAGAGATGGGCGCACGGTGATGCCAAGTCCGTCGGGGACCGGCAAGCACCCAGGACGCCGGAGATCGTCGCGGTCGGAGTGGGCGGAGGTCCGGTGGCCGGCTCGATGCTGGTGACCTCGAGGTGAATGGTCCGAGGAATTTCCGGGGTGCGGCGGCGGACCCGCTTTCGCAGGGCCCGCCGCTGCGGGTGAGAGTGTCGTGGCAGCGTTGTCGCTATCGACCCGGCGGCGCCGGCGCCACCGTTGTGTCGGGCAGCTCCGGACCGCTCTGGTTCCCCTCCTGCACGTTGTCGGTGTCCGGTGCTCCCGGAACATCGGAGGTGTCGCCGGGTTCTGGAGTGTCCACCACCGAAGTCGGCGGCGGGGGCGGCGGGGCCGGGGTCGGGGTGGCGTTGGCGATGGCGACTCCGCCGCCGATCGCAACGGCGGCCAGCGCCGCGCTCACCGCGGCCACGATCTTGTCTGTGAGGTCCATCTGTTCAGTTCCCTTTCTTCGAATCTCCACCAATCTGGCGTGCCCTCACCGTGCCCACCCAA
>NZ_JAVRPS010000376.1:0-5300 GCF_032162105.1 Mycobacterium sp.
GATCAAGATGCTGATCGCCCCGATCATATTCTGCACCGTGGTGGTCGGCATCGCCCACGTCGGCGACCTCAAGTCGGTGGGCCGGATCGGCGTCAAGGCGCTGATCTACTTCGAAGTGGTGACGACCTTCGCGCTGCTGTTCGGCCTGCTGATCGGCAACATCGTCAAACCGGGTGCGGGGTTCGACATCGACCCACAGACGCTGGCCACCGGGGCCGATGCGGTGGCCAAGAAGACCGGGGACGGCGAGCTGCCGCACACCGTCGAGTTCCTGCTCAACATCATTCCGACCTCGGTGATGTCCGCCTTCGCCGAGAACATGTTGCTGCAGGTGTTGTTCTTCGCCGTGCTGTTCGGGTTGGCGCTGGCGAAGTTCGGCGAGCACGGTCCGCCGGTGATCTTCGAGTTCATCGAGCACCTCAGCGACATCTTCTTCACCATCATCGGCTGGATCATGCGGCTGGCGCCGCTGGCCGCGTTCGGCGCGATGGCCTACATCATCGGCCAGTACGGGATTTCGTCGTTGGGCAGTTACGCCAAGCTGATCGGGGCCTGCTACCTCGGGGCGGCATTGTTCATCCTGGTCCTTGCGGCGATCGCGCGGTTCTTCGCCGGGGTCAACCTGTGGCGGTTCGTGGTCTACATCAAGGACGAGCTGTTCCTTGCTCTTGGCACCGCATCCACCGAGGTGGTGCTGCCGCGGATCATGGTCAAGCTGATGAACGCCGGATGTTCGCGCACCACAACGGGTTTGGTGGTGCCGACCGGTTACTCGTTCAACCTGGACGGCGCCACGCTCTACCTGTCGATCTGCGTGCTGTTCCTGGCGCAGGCGCTCGGCGTGGATCTCAGCCTGGGGGAGCAGATCACGGCGGTCCTGGTGCTGATGTTGACCTCGAAGGGCATGGCCGGGGTGCCCGGCTCGTCGTTCCTGGCGCTGTCGGCGACGGTCGCCGCCATCGGACACGGCGCCATCCCGGTGGCCGCCGTCGCGTTGCTGCTTGGCGCGGACCGGATCATGGATTCCATGCGGGTGTCGGTGAACCTGCTCGGTAACTGCGTGGCGACCATGGTGGTGGCCCGGTGGGAAGGCCAGCTCGATTCCGATCGCATGAGCAAGGTGTTGCGCGGCGAGGACGTCGCACCGCTCGAGGATGCCGACGCGGAGCCGCAGAAGGAGGTCGTCGCGGCGGGCTAGTGCAGCGGCTCGGCCAATTGGTCCGCGGCGACCGGCTTCCGCGAACGGATCAGCTCCTTGATGTCGTCGAGTCCCTCCCAGACGTTCACGTTCATCCCGGCGAGCACGCGGCTCTCGCCGTCCAGCCAGAACACGGTGAACTCACGCTTGTCTCGATCTCTTGGGTCGCCGCGGAACACGACCCGGTCGTAGTCGGGAGCGTGACCGACGTACTCCATGCCGAGGTCGTACTGGTCGGTGAAGAAGTAGGGCAGCTCGTCGTAGCTACCCGGCGTGCCCAGCATGCCCGCCACGGCGACGTCCGGCTGCTTGAGCGCGTTGGCCCAGTGCTCGGTACGGATCCGGGTGCCGAACAGCGGGTGCTCGGCCGCGGCGATGTCGCCAACGGCGTAGACGTCGTCGTCACTGCTCTTCAACGACGCGTCGACCAGAACGCCGCCGCCCGCCGTCTGAAGCCCCGACCGCTCGGCCAGGTCGATGTTGGGGGTAGCACCGACCGCGACCAACACCGCGTCTGCACCGATCGTGGACCCGTCACCGAGTCGCAGCCCCGTTGCCCTGCCGCCGTCGGTGGTGATCGCCTGGACCGACGTGTTGAGCCGCAGGTCGACGCCGTGGTCGCGGTGCAACTGCGCGAATACCTCCGCCGCCTCACGCCCCAGAGCGCCCAGCAGCGGCAACTCGGCGGTCTCCACCACCGTCACCTCGACGCCGTGTCCGCGGGCGCTCGCAGCGACCTCCAGGCCGATCCAGCCTGCTCCGACGACGGCAAGTGTCGCGCCGTCGGTCAGCGTCGACAACAGGGCGGCGGCGTCGTCGACCGTGCGCAGGTAATGGACTGCCTCGGCGTCGGCCCCGGGGATTGGCAGCCTGCGTGAACTCGACCCGGTGGCCAACAGCAGCTTGTCGTAGTGCTCGTGGTCACCATCGGCGAATCCGACCGTGTGCGACCCCCGGTCGATGGTGGTGACCTCGGTGCCCAGCCGCAGGTCGACGTCGTGCTCGCGATACCAATCCGCCGTGTCGACGGTGAAGTCGTCGAGGGCTTTCTTGCCTGCGAGATACTCCTTGGACAGCGGTGGCCGCTCGTAGGGCAGGTGCTCCTCGGCCGCAAAGAGCACGATACGGCCGTCAAAGTCCTTGTTGCGCAGCGCTTCGGCGGCCTTCGCCCCGGCGAGTCCACCGCCGACGATGATGAATGTTGACGACGTTGTCATGGTGACCCAGCGTACTCGCGGGCGAGTTGTCGCAGGGTCAATGCGGCCCGCCCCGCGGCTTGCTAGCGGATCACTTGGGGGGCAGGCTCTTGGCGTAGTCGAGGCCACGGCCCACCCACGCCGAAAGCTGGCGCTTGGTCTTGACACCATCGACCGAGACGCGCAGCCAACCGCGCGTCTCGCGGCCTGCCATCACCATCGGTTCGACGTGTTCGCGTTGCAGCAGCTTCTCGGTCTCGTCCGGCGGCACCCGCACCATCAATCCGCCCTTCCCGCTGGCCGCGACGGACATGTTGCCGTTGATCAGGAAGGCCAGCCCGCCGAACATCGGCTTCTCCTCGACGCCGCGTTCGGCTGCGACGAGTTCGCGGATGCGGTCGGCCAGCTCGGTGTCATAGGCCACGTCAGTCGAGATCCACCCTGATGGTCAGCAGCTCGCTGCCCGCCAGCTTGACCACGGCGCTGTTCATGGCGGGCAGCTGGCGCAGGCGCGCCACCGTGTCGTCGTCGGGCAGCAGGTGGGCGGTGCCGCTGCGCCAGCCGCCGCCGATCCGCACCCGAACCCGCGGGTCGGCCTTGATGTTGAGTACGTAGTGCGAGTGCTCCCCGTGTTCGGAGACCATCCAGAACTGGCCGTCCACCACGCGTCCGCCGACGGCGGTGTGGCGCGGCTGACCGCTCTTGCGCCCGGTGCTCTCGAGCATCGTCACCGGCAGTTTCCTGCCGACCGGGTTCACCACGCGGCGCCGCACGGTGTGCACGATCCGTCTCTTGATGGCCTTGAAGTCCGTCATTGCGTCACCCTCCCCGGCGTCCATCCGAGTCTAGGCCCGAGCTTCTCGGCCAGGTCCGTGATGATCTGCCGGTAGTCGTCCTCGGCGAAGGTGAACGGCAACGCGAACGCCACTTCGTCCGCGCGCTGGAATCCGGCGTGGGCGTAGAGCTGGTCGGCCAGTTCGTCGGACGTACCGACGTAGTCGGGGGAGAACAGCACACCGCGGGGGCCCTGCGGGGACTTGGTGCGCTCGAACCGGCTCGCCGCGTACTCGCGGTACCGGCGAATCTGGTCGTCGGTCGCGGAGTCGGTCGGGATGACCACCAAACCCTGTGAGACACGCGCCCTTTCGGGCCGTTCGTGGTGCGCAGCGAAGGCGTTGCGGAAGGCATCGATGTTCTGACCCTGAATGGTGGCGAAGTCACGCGATTCGGTGCCGTCGATGCTGACCACCGAGTTGGTCAGGTAGTTGATGCCCTGCTCGCCGGCCCAGATCGCCGAGGACATGCCGCCGCCGTACCAGACCCGGTCGGCCAGTCCGGCGGAGTGTGGCTGGATGCGGTTGGTGAACCGCTCGATGCCGACGACGCCCTCGAAGTCGCTGACCGGCTCGCCGCGCAGACCGCGGAGCAGTCGCAGCACGCGGTCCTTGGAGAAGTCCTCCACGTCGTGGCTGTTGGGATACAGCGCTTCCCGGTAGTGGTCGTAGAGCATCGGTGTGCCCACCGACACACCGGGATTGATCCGACCGCCCGACAGGATGTCCACGGTGGCGAGGTCTTCGGCCAGCCGGAACGGATTCTCCAGACCCAGCGGGATGACGGCGGTGCCGAGTTCGATGCGCGACGTGCGCTGACTGGCCGCCGCCATGATGGCCACCGGCGAGGAGATGCCGGGCTGCAGGTGACGGCAGCGCAACCAGACACTGTCGTAGCCCAATGCCTCGGCGCGCTCGATCACCTCGAGGGTTTCCTCGATCCCTGGTCCCGGATTCTCGGCGTCGAAGCGACCGATGGTCAGGAATCCGAGCTTGCGCAACGGGTCTCCGCGTCTGGGCATGGCCCACCCTTCTATGCCGAGCAGACGCAAAGTCCCCTCAACATGTCGATTTGAGGGGACTTTACGTCTGCTCGCGCTATTTGGTTGTGACGTCAGGCGGCGACGGTTGCCGCCTCCGCGGCGGGCTCCAGTGCAAGCGCGACGATGTCCGCGACGTCGGTCATCGGCTTGACCTCCAGCGCCTCGAGCACCTCGGCAGGCACGTCGTCCAGGTCGGGTTCGTTGCGTGCCGGGATGAACACCGTCGTCAGCCCGGCCCGTTGTGCGGCCAGCAGCTTCTGCTTGACCCCGCCGATGGGCAGCACCCGGCCGTTCAGCGTGACCTCACCGGTCATGCCGACGTCCGCGCGAACCTGTCGTCCTGTCGCCATGGACACCAGCGCGGTGACCATCGTGACACCGGCCGACGGACCGTCCTTTGGCACCGCGCCCGCGGGCACGTGCACGTGGATCTGGCGGTCCAGTGCCTTCGGGTCGACGCCGAGTTGCTCGGCGTGGGCACGCACGTAGGAGAGCGCGATCTGCGCCGACTCCTTCATCACGTCGCCCAGTTGACCCGTCAACTGCAGACCCGATTCGCCCTCGTTGCCGTTGGCCTCGATGTAGAGCACGTCGCCGCCAAGCCCGGTGACGGCCAGGCCGGTCGCAACGCCCGGCACCGCCGTGCGTTCGGCCGACTCCGGCGTGAACCTCGGACGGCCAAGGTAGGCAACCAGATCCGGCTCATCGATGGTCAAGGAGTCGGTGTTCTCGGCGAGCTTCGTCGTCACCTTTCGCATCGCCTTGGCCAGCAGCCGCTCGAACTGCCGCACACCCGGCTCGCGGGTGTAGTCGGCGGCGATCTTGCGCAGGGCGTCGTCGGTCACCGTGACCTCGTCGGCCGTCAGCGCCGCCCTGTCCCGCTGCCTCGGCAGCAGGAAGTCACGGGCGATGGCGACCTTGTCGTCCTCGGTGTAGCCGTCGATGCTGACCAGTTCCATGCGGTCCAGCAGCGCCGTCGGGATGTTCTCGATGACGTTGGCAGTCGCCAGGAACACCACGTCGGACAGGT
>NZ_JAVRPS010000377.1:0-4373 GCF_032162105.1 Mycobacterium sp.
TCCCGGTCTGCGCGGCGCTGCGGTCACTCTTCGACGCGCTCGACGGCATCGATCAGTTGACGAGCCAACTGTCCGACGTCGCGGGCAGCATCGCCAAACTGGATGCGCTGCAGCCGAAGTTGCTCGCGCTGATTCCGCCGCAGATCGCGAGCCAGCAGACCAACCGCGACCTGACACTGACCAACTACGCCACCACCTCGGGCATCAACGACCAGGCTGCGGCGGCACTACAGAACTCCACCGCTCTCGGCCAGGCATACGACGCGTCGAAAACGGACGACTCGTTCTACCTGCCGCCGGAGGCGTTCACCAATCCCGAATTCCTGCGGGGGATGAAGCTGTTCATGTCCCCGGACGGCAAGGCCGCCCGCATGATCATCACCCACGACGGGGATCCCGCTACGCCCGAGGGCATTTCGCACATCGACGCCATCAGGCATGCTGCGCAGGGAGCCGTCAAGGGCACTCCGTTGGCCGGGTCCAAGATCTATATCGCCGGCACCGCGGCCACCTATAAGGACATCGCGGACGGTGCCAAATACGATCTCATGATCGCCGGGATCGCGGCGCTCTGCCTAATTCTGCTCGTCATGATGTTCATTACCCGAAGCATCGTCGCGGCGTTGGTCATTGTGGGCACCGTGGCGCTGTCATTGGGCGCCTCTTTCGGGCTTTCCGTGCTGATTTGGCAAGACCTGCTTGGTATCGAGCTGTACTGGATCGTGCTGGCGCTGGCTGTCATCTTGCTGTTGGCCGTTGGGTCGGACTACAACCTGTTGCTCATTTCTCGATTCAAGGAGGAGGTCGGCGCCGGCTTGAATACCGGCATCATCCGGGCGATGGCAGGCTCCGGCGCGGTGGTGACGGCGGCCGGTCTGGTGTTTGCGGCCACCATGGCCTCCTTCGTGTTCGCCGACTTGCGGATTCTCGGTCAGATCGGGACCACGATCGCCCTCGGTCTGCTGTTCGACACGCTGATCGTGCGCTCATTCATGACGCCGTCCATCGCCGCACTGCTCGGGCGCTGGTTCTGGTGGCCGTTGAGGGTGCGGCCGCGCCCCGCCAGTCAGATGCTTCAGCCCTACGGATCACGCCAATCGGTTCGCCAACTATTGCTATGGGAAGACGACGACCCAGCGGTCTCCGAAGAGCCGGGCGGCAGTCACTCGCGCTAACGGGCAGGGGAGAGCTCGTCGGCTGGCTCCGGCTCCGTCACCGCTCCATCCAATCTGCGGCTCGCCGAAGCGTCCCGCAGTTTCCCTTTCAACCGCGCGACCTTGTGCAGCTGAGCGGCCATGTTCATGGAGGTCAGCATCGGGATGCCTCCGATGAACGTTCGGAAGGAGGGATGGCCGCCATCTATATGAAGCACGAAGAGACAGCCGACCACGTAGAAGAATCCGATCGTGAACAGAGCCGCGGGTATCGCGTACGCGAGTGGTGATCGAGCGTCAGCAACCAGTTCGGTCGCATAATCCACTTCGTCTTGCGACATCGGTTCGCGCTTGCGGAGTTTGGCGAGCACCGCTTTATGGGCGCCCACTTCCTCACCCAACGGATGGGATGTCCGATTCTCCAGCCGGCTGATGTACACGAATACGCAGGTGGCGAAGACCATTTCCGCCACGGCAGCGAGGATCGTGAGATCACCCCACGGACCGAGATTCACCCTTCAAATGTTACCTGAACTAAGTAATCCCGTCGGTTCTCACAGGAACATGACAGGAAGCCGCTCAGCGGAAGCGGACGTTCAACGTCGCCAGGCCGAAGATCTTCCGGCTACCGGACTTGGCGGCGACGATGACGACACCGGTGCGGGTCGCCGGGTCCAATGACTTGATCCGGCCGCTGAACTCGATGTCCGCGCCCTCGTTGGCCGACACGATCGCGGGCGCAGACAGCCGGACCGCGTAGCGGGTCACCGCACCGGGGTCTCCCGTCCACGCGGAGGCGAATCCGGCACCCAACCCCATGGTGAGCATTCCGTGGGCAATCACGTCGGGCAGCCCGGCCAGCTTGGCGATGCCCTCGTCCCAGTGGATCGGGTTGCCGTCGCCAGCCACGCCCGAATAGTTGACCAGATCGCCGCGGGACAATCGGGTGTGGCGTGCCGGTAGCTCGTCGCCGACATTCACGTCGTCGAAGGACGGCGTTCCTGGCGCGCGGCCGGCGTCGTCGGCGATCCGAACCTCGCCCTCCGGGCGCACCGTCTTGTGGTACTCGGATTCGCCCACTCCGAAGATGTCCATGTCGTGCATCGTCGTGTTGTGCACGGCCGTCTTGATCTTCGGATCGAGGTCCTCGGCGGTGAGGCCGACGACGGTGGTGTGCAGCGTGTGTACCCGCTCTCCGGCCATGTCGGTGAAGGTGTTGGTCACGGTGATCAGGTCTCTGCCCGCGATCCTGCGCACCGACGTCAGCTCGACGTCGACGTGCAGTTCGTCGCCCGCCACGATCGGGCGGTGTTGCTCGAAGACTTCCTCGGTCTGCATGTAAGTGTCGTAACCGACGACCACCTGCTCGAACATGTGGCGATTGCAGGTCATGCCCGGGGTCGACGTGAACGTCAGCGGCGCCACCAGGTCGGAATAGCCCAGCTCCGCGGCGGCGGCGACGTCCCAGTGCGCGGGGTGGTAGTCCTGTACTGCACGGGCGTACTCGCGTAGCTTCTCTCGCCCGACCAGGTAGGTGCCGTCCATCTGGTAGTAGTGGCCGACCCGCGATTCGAGCGCGGAAGCTTCTGATGCTGCGGTCATGAAATCGCTCAACATTTCTATCGGCTTGTTCGCTGAGGCCGACCAATGCACACTAACGTCCTCGTCCGTTCGTGTGGCTATGGCGGTGTATGGGCGACGACTGGTTAGCGGCGTAGTGCCCAAATGCCGCAATGAGTACCAGTCCAACCGACGGAGGCTCCAAAGATGATGAACCGCTCCGCGTTCGGCGTCGTATTGGCACTTGCTGTCATCGCGGTCGCGGGGACCGGCTGCGCCGGTAGGGACGACAAAACCGCATCAACCGAGTCTGCCGTCACTCGCTCCGAGGTCGCGTCGGCGACGGCATCGGAAACTGCGTCTGCCACTCCCACCGGACAACCCATCGGCACCGCGACGATGAAGGTGAGCGGCGCAGGCCAAGCGACCATCCGCTACCAGATCAACGGTGGCGCAGAGCAAACCGAGTCGAACGTGGCGCTGCCATGGGAGAAGCAATACCCCGTGTACAACGAGATTCAATCTTCGGTCACCGCCGACGCGGGCGATGCCGAACTCTCATGCAGCATCATCATGGACGGCAAGTTGGCGGCATTCGAGTCCCAGCCACGGCCCACGTGCAGTTTCGCCTATTACGGCTGAGCTCCGAAGGCGTCGGGATCGGCCAGCGGAATCACCAGGTGTGACGGTGTCAGTCCGCCCTGTTTCACTCGGTAGACACCGCCGAGCAACGCCTGCCGCGCCGGCCTGGTGGGCACCAGATGCGGGAAGTCGTACGTCGTCATCGTCAGGCGCAGACGGTGATTCGGAGCGATCAACGCCGCGGTCGGGAAGAGTTCGATGTCGTAGCGCGTCAGCTCGCCGGGCACCACGGGCTGTGCGGCCACGCGGGAGCTGACGTGATGGGGGCGCAGCACGGTGCCGTCGGGCAGATACCAGGTGCGCGACGGATCCAGCGCGCGGTGCGAACCGAGCAGCGCGCCCTGGGTGAGGGGGCGGCTGGCGCCGTCGGGGGCCACGTCGTCGAGGTGCGCGACCCACACGGTCTCCGATGTGGTGGCCGTCGCATGCACGGTCAATGTGATCGGCCCGGCGATCAGCGTGGGGGAGTCGAACGGTTCGGTGGTGAAGGTCAGCGCCTCGCGCTGTAGCCGGCGGTTGTCGAGGTCATAACGGATGGGTCTGCCGCGCCGCGAGGCCAAGTAGCTGTTCATGCCCAGGCTCCACTGCTCCAGGCTGCGTCCCGCGATCGGGCCGCGTGCGACGTAGTTCAGCGTGGCCTCGCTCTCGGTCGTGTCGGGATCCGGTGTCAGCCGGCCCGCCGACGACAGATGGAAGCGGGTGGGCGCCGCGTCGGGGAACGGGTAGTCGCTGGCGCGGAACCACCGGGTGCTGCCGATGGGCTGGAACACCACCGGTGCTCCGGACATCGCGGCGGCGGGCGCGTCCTTGAGCCAATGGTCGAACCAGCGCAACTGCAGGGCGTTGAGATGAAGTCCATCGAAATCCGACACGTGATACCAGGGGCCCATCAACAGCCGAAAGCGATCCGACACCTCCTGACCGGACTCCATCGGCGCGTCGACGGGCCGCCCGGCGGCGGCGTTCTGCAGTGCGGCGTAGTTCAGCGGGGCGCCGCGCTGGAAGGCGTCGTGCCAG
>NZ_JAVRPS010000378.1:0-22651 GCF_032162105.1 Mycobacterium sp.
CCACCGATGAACGCGACGGCCGTGCCGAGCCCGAACGCTCCGAGCCCGACGCCGAGGGACAAGCCGATCAGCTTGCGCCGCTTGATGGTCGAGCCCTCGAGCGCGTCGGTGAGGTTCGCCGCAACCGTCTTGCGCTGGAGCTCGGGAGAGGCGCCGTCGTGGCGATCCTGGATCGAGATCTCCTCGGGGATGAACTTCTTCTGGAACAGCACCGCGCCGATGCCGATCGCCAGGATCGACAGGCCGAAGGTAACCCCGTAGAGCGGGGTGGCCAGGGCGTAGATCAACTCGCCGGCGGACCCGAACGGCTTGTACTGCCACGGCCAGAACAGGAAGACCACCAGCAACGCAAGACCCGAAATGCCGCCCAGCAGCAGCCAATACGACACGGCCCGTTCGGCGCGCTTCTCGGCCTTGGTGCCCTCGACCGGCCAGCGCGGCTCTTTCAGGATCGTCTCGACGCCGTCGATCCTGCCGCCGAGTGTCACCAGCTCCTCGCGCGACATCTCCGCGAGTTGGGCGTCGGTCGGCTGACCGTCGGTTTCCTTGGGTGCGTTCTCCGAGGTGCTCATGCTCGCGATCCGATCCACATGGCGACGCCGATGATGGCGACCATCCCGATGATCCATGCCGCCATGCCCTCCGGCGCGGGGCCGAAGCCGCCGAGCCCGTACCCACCGGGGTTGGGCGTCTCCGTGGCCTCACGCACGTAGGCGACGATGTCGCGCTTCTCCTCAGGGCTGAGCTGCCGGTCGGAGAACTTGGGCATGTTCTGCGGGCCGGTCAACATCGCGGTGTAGATCTGCGCGGGCTCGGCACCGCTGAGGTCGGGGGCGTACTGGCCCGACGACAGTGCACCCCCCTTGCCGGGGAAGTTGTGGCAGGACGCGCAGTTGAGCCGGAAGAGGTCACCGCCACGGGCCACGTCGCTGCCGAGCAGTGACTGCTGCGCGACGTGGCCGTTGTCGTCGCGGGGGACGGTGGGCCCGCCACCGTTGGCCTGCACGTACGCGCCGAGCGCGTCGATCTGGTGCTCGTCGAAGATCGGGTCCTTGCTCGGGGCCTGCGCCTCACCGCGCATCGCTGGCATGCGACCGGTCGACACCTGGAAGTACACGGCGGCCTCGCCGACCCCGATCAGGCTGGGGCCGCGGTCCGCCACACCCTGCAGGTTGGCGCCGTGGCACGTCACGCACGAGGTCTCGAACAGCTGCTTGCCGGTGCGCAGCAGCCCGAGCTGCGACTCGTCGGCGACGGCGACCTGCGGCTGCGGCGTCAGGGTGGCCGCGAGGCCACCGGCGACTGCGAGTCCGATCAGCAGCAGCATTGCTGCCGAGAGGCGTCGGCGCAGCCGACGGCGGGACTTGCTGGTCATCGAACCCCTTCTCATCGGCTGCTTTTCGATCGAGCTCATCGCACGAAGTAGATGGTGGCGAACAGGGCGATCCACACGATGTCGACGAAGTGCCAGTAGTACGACACGACGATCGCCGCGGTGGCCTGCGCCGGGGTGAACTTGCTCATCGTCGTGCGCATCAGCAGGAAGATGAACGCAATCAGGCCGCCGATGACGTGTAAGCCGTGGAATCCGGTGGCCAGGTAGAAGACCGAGCCGTAGGCGCTGCCGGGGATGGTCGTGCCGTGGGTGACCAAGTGGTAGTACTCGTAGGCCTGACCGCCGACGAAGAAGGTGCCCATCAGGAGGGTGATCAGGTACCAGCGCCGCAGGCCGTAGACGTCGCCGCGCTCGGCGGCGAACACACCCATCTGGCAGGTGAAGGACGACGCGATGAGCACCAGGGTCACCGGCACCGCCTGATACAGGTTCAGTTCGGTGGGATGCGGCGGCCAGTCACCGGCGGCTTGGGCGCGCGCGGTGAAGTACATGGCGAATAGTCCAGCAAAGAACATCAATTCGCTGGAAAGCCAGACTATGGTGCCGACACTGACCATGTTGGGCCTGTTCAGCGAATGCACCCGCGACGTGATCGCGGTTCCCGAGGTCCCTACAGCACTCGTCACAACATGAAGTATGACGCTTTGTAGTTGATTAACTCCACCCGGGTCGCGAGATTCGTCGTTTTCTGTTTTGGGAGCAGGGCAGGGCGGTGTGGCCGACGGCTAGGCTCACCCGCGTGGCATCCGACGTTTCCCCCACTTGGCCTCAGATTCTGGGGCGGCTGACGACCAGTCAGGCGCTGGCGACCGGGCAGGCCGCCTGGGCGATGGATCAGATCATGACCGGGTCTGCGACGCCCGCCCAGATCGCCGGCTTCGCCGTCGCGATGAAGATGAAGCGTCCCACGTCAGCCGAAGTGACCGAGTTGGCCGACGTGATGTTGCGGCACGCCCGCCGCGTGCCGCCCGGTTCGATCAGCGCTGACGCGGTCGACGTGGTGGGCACCGGCGGTGACGGAGCGAACACCGTCAACCTGTCCACGATGGCTTCGATCGTCGTCGCCGCCAGCGGGATCCCCGTCGTCAAGCACGGCAACCGGGCGGCGTCGTCGCTGTCCGGGGGTGCCGACACGCTCGAGGCCCTCGGCGTCCGGATCGATTTGGGACCCGACGACGTCGCCCGCAGTGTGGCCGCGGTCGGCATCGGGTTCGCCTTCGCGCCTCAGTTCCACCCGTCCTACCGGCACGCGGCCGTGGTGCGCCGTGAGATCGGGGTGCCGACGGTCTTCAATCTGCTTGGGCCGCTGACCAATCCGGCCGCGCCGCGGGCCGGCCTGATCGGCTGTGCGTGGGGTGACCTTGCCGAGGTGATGGCCGGGGTGTTCGCGACACGGGGGTCCAGTGTGCTGGTGGTGCACGGCGACGACGGACTCGACGAGCTGACCACGACCACCACCAGCACCATCTGGCGGGTGCAGAGGGGCACCGTCGAGCGGCTGACGTTCGATCCGGCGGCGTTCGGCTTCCAGCGGGCCGACTTGAGCGAGCTCATCGGCGGTGACGCCGAGGCCAACGCGGCATCGGTGCGCGCCGTGCTCGGCGGGGCAACGGGGCCGGTGCGCGACGCGGTCGTGCTCAACGCGGCGGGCGCGATGGTGGCCCACGCCGGGCTGGCCAGCGACGCCAAGTGGGTGCCCGCCTGGGAATCCGGGTTGGCCCGCGCCACCGAGGCGATCGACTCCGGGGCGGCCGAGCAACTGCTGGCGCGGTGGGCGCGGTTCACCCAGAAGCTCTGATCGGCGGCCGCGCCGCAGCGACGGACCGGGGCGCTCGGCGCGGTCCGTAGAGAACGTCGTAGTCCTCCCCGACGGCCTGCTCGGCGGCGATCCGCGCCGACCGGGCCTGCGCCGCCCACTCGGCCAACCGCCCTGCCGCAGCGAGCGGGGTCGCGTAACCGGATTCCCCGTCACCCGTACGCACGATGCGCACACCCGGCTGGGCGAGCCAGCGGGCGATCAGCGCCGACTCCTCGACCAGCGCACCGCCCAGCGGCGCCGCAGCAGGCAGAATCGCTTGCGCCGCAGCGCAAATCGCGTCGACGACCGGCATCGGTGGAACTCCACGCCTTGCGTTGCCTGCCGCGCCGAGCTGGCCGCACCGGATCACCGCCAGCTGCCAGCCGCCACTGCCGTCGGGGCGGGCCGCCACCAGTTCGGCTACCGCGGTCAGGGCACGCAGCCGTTGACCGCGCCACAGGGCATCGATGGCGGTCGCGGCGTGGTCGCGCAGCCGGGCCGCGGTCTCGTATCGGCCACGGGCGGCAAGGTCTTCGATGTGGGCCAGCGCCTCGGACAGGGCCGCGCCGTCGGCGCCGGCGATGAGGCGGTCCGCGCGCAGCGGACCCGCGGCATACCCGTCGACCGCGACGTCGCGTGGCGCCGGGCACGGCGACAATTCGCGCTCGGCGCAGGCGGGCCCGTGCAGCGCCGAGCGGCCCAGCCGGGCGGTACAGGTTCGCACGCCGGTGAATTGGGCAATCAGCGCCGCGGTCTCGGCGGCGTCGGCACGGGCCCGGAAGGGACCGAAGGTGCGGTCGTGCTTGGGCGCCCGAACCACCGAGAAGCGGGGAAAGGGCTCGTCGGTGAGCATCACCCACCACCACCGATGCGGAAACTTCGACCGTCGGTTGTACGGCGGCGCATGGGCTGCCAGCAGCCGAAGTTCCCGCACGCCCGCCTCGAGGTCGTGTGCGCACTCGACGTGGTCGACACGGGTGGCCAGCCCCACCATCTCCTTCATCCGGGTGCGCGGATCCGCGCCGTTGAAGTACTGGCCGACCCGCCGCCGGAGGTCGACCGCGGTTCCGACGTAGAGCACCTCGTCGGCCGGGCCGCGGAACAGGTACACCCCCGGGCGGTTCGGCAGGCTCGCGGCCAGGTGGCGCTTGCTGCGTTGCGCGGGCGTCACGTCCGGCAGATATGACCGCAGCTCGGTGAGCGAGTGCACGCCCTGGTTCCCGATCCGTTCGATGAGGGCGTGCAGTACGTCGACCGTGGCACGCGCGTCGTCGAGCGCGCGGTGGGTCGGGGTGGTGGCCGCATCGAACAACTGCGCCAGCGCGGACAGGCGCACGCTGGGGGCCTCGTCGCGGGTGAGCACGCGGCGCGCCAGCTTGACCGTGCACAGCACCGGCGGTTGCGGCCAGACGAGCTGGCATCGCTTGGCCGCGGCCTTGAGGAAGCCGATGTCGAAGCCGGCGTTGTGCGCCACCAGGACTGCGCCGCGGGAGAACTCGAGGAACGACGGCAGCACCGATTCGATCCGCGGGGCGTCGCACACCATGGCCGTGGTGATGCCCGTGAGCGCGACGATCTGTGGAGGGATGGACCGGCCGGGATCGACCAGGGTGGCCAGTTCGCCGAGCACGACGCCGCCCCGCACCTTGACGGCGCCGATCTCGGTGATCTGGTCGTGGTCGCGCCGTCCCGGCGTTGACTCGGTGGCCCGCCCGCCAGTGGTCTCGAGGTCGACCACGACGAACGTGGTGTCGCGCAACGACACCTCGTCCATGTCGAACGCCAACTGGCCCCCGTCCGGTTCGGAGGGCAGGAGCGAAGCGACCCGGGATCGTGGTGGCGCCATGCCGTGACCGTAGGGCCGTCGACTGACATCGACGTGATTTGTCGGTGCGTGTCGTTAGCGTGCGATCAAACGAAGTGAAAGGAGTGCTGCGATGGTGCAACGCGAGACACCGGGGCAGGACGGCGGCAGCGTCGTCATCGATTGCGACGACTGCGCCGTCCGCGGGCACGGGTGCAAGGACTGCGTGGTGAGTGTTCTGCTCGGCGTCCCCGAGACGTTGCAGGACGACGAGCGCCGCGCGCTGGAGGTGCTCGCCGACGTAGGGTTGGCACCGCGCTTGCGGCTGGTGCCAATTCACCGCGGGCGTCAATCAGGAGTCGCCTGACGACACGCACCCCCGGGACAGCGAAATTTATTCCGGGGGGCCTGTTAAATTTGCGTCTTCTAATGGACAACCCCGATGCCGTTTCGTAACCTACTTGAGACCTAAGAGCAGTACGAGCGGTTCACAACGGCAGTTGTAAGGACGCAAATCTTGAGGCTTGACCGCACGCGCCGAAGCACAGGTGGTATCCGACGACCCGTCATAGGTGCGATAGCCGGCCTCATGATGTTGGGCGGGGTGCTCGCCGGAAATGTGCAGGCCGACCCCGCTGACGATGCGATGGCAAAGCTGAATGAGCTGTCGCGGCAGGCCGAGTCGACCACCGAGGCCATGCACACCGCGGAGCTGGAACTCAAGGACAAGCTGGCAGCGCAGCAGTCTGCCGACGCCCAGCACGCTGCCGACATGGCGGCCGTGGATGCGGCCAACGGGCAGCTGGCAACGTTCCAAAGTGGCGTCGACAGGGTTGCTGCCGCGCAATACATGGGTGGTCGGACGGACGGCCTCGACGCGATGCTGACCGCCTCTTCGCCGCAGGGGCTGATCGATCAACTCGCCGTGCAGCGGGTGATGGCCACCGAGATGTCGGTGCAGATGCACAACTTCAAGGCCACCAGCGCGCAGGCCGCTAGCGCGGAAGCGGCGTCCGCCAAGTCCGCCGCCGACGCCAAGACCGCCGCCGAACAGGCCGCCGCGGTGCGCGCGGACTTGCAATCCAAGCAAAGCAAGCTGCAGGTGCAGATCGCCGTCGTCAAGTCGCAGTACTCGGTTCTCAGCCCTGCCCAACGGCAGGCTCTGGCCGCTATTCCGCCCGCGCCGGCACCCGATGCGGTGCCACCGGCACCCGATGCGGTGCCGCCGGGCGACGGCGGGCCCGAGGTGCTGGCCGCCGCTCCTGGTGGCGACATCGCGCCGCCGGAGGCCGCCGTTCCCATGCCAGGGCCCGGTGCAGAGGGCATGGTCGCCGTCCAGGCGGCGCTCACCCGGATCGGCTCGCCGTACTCCTGGGGCGCGTCGGGACCAAGCTCGTTCGACTGCTCCGGTCTGGTGATGTGGGCGTTCCAGCAGGCCGGCGTCGCGCTGCCGCACTCCAGTCAGGCGCTGGCGCAGGGTGGCCAGTCGGTGTCGATGGACCAGATGCAGCCGGGCGATCTGATCACCTATTACTCGGACGCATCGCACGTGGCCATCTACATCGGCGACGGCATGATGGTGCATGCGTCCACCTACGGGACACCGGTTCGGGTCGCCCCGGTGGACAATGCGCCGATCCACAACGTCCGCCGGTACTGACCGCCCGTTTCTGGGCATCCTGCTGCTCGTCGAGCTGATCGCCGCCGTCGCGTTGCTCGCGCGTCCCGCGCCGATGGTCGCACCAAACGCGTCGCCACCGCTGGCGTCGAACACCCCGGCGCCGACGTCGCAGACGCTGACCCTGCGCGACGGCCGCACCGCCACCCTGATCCCGCTCGGCGGCGCCCGGTCCGCCGGCTTGACCGCCCGGATCGCCGCCGAACTCGACTCCGCCGCCGAGGCCGTCACCGCGTTCTGGGGTGAGGGCTGGCGCCGCGACATCGTGATCGTTGCGGCGAGCACCGACGAGGAGTTCGCCACACTCGGCACCCCCGGATCCGACATCGCCGCGGCGACGACGCCTGCGCGGATCGTGTTCGCGCCCGGCGCGGCGGCGATGAGCGACGAGGCGCTGCGCATCGTTCTGCGTCACGAACTGTTTCACTACGCGGCGCGGGCCGACACCGCGGCAGACGCACCGCGCTGGCTGACCGAGGGCGTCGCCGACTTCGTCGGACGCCCGCCCGAGGCGCGGCCGGGACCCGCGCGGGCCGCCGACCTGGCCCGGTTGCCGACCGACGCCGATCTCGACACCGCGGGCGCAACGCGGTCGCTAGCCTACGACCGGGCGTGGTGGTTCAGTCGCTTCGTCGCCGACCGGTACGGGATGCCGGCACTGCGCAGGCTGTACCTGGCGGCGTGCCGCCCCGGCCACCCCGACGTCGCGACCGCAGTCCAGGACACCCTCGGCGCGGACCTGCCCCAGGTGGTGGCGTCCTGGCGCCAGTGGCTGAGCGGATAGCCTGACTCCGATGGCCCGAATTCTGCTGGTGACCAATGATTTTCCGCCCCGACCCGGCGGCATCCAGTCCTACCTGGAGAACCTGGTGGGGGAACTGGTCAAGACGGGCACGCACACACTGACGGTCTACGCGCCGAAGTGGAAGGGATGCCAGGCCTTTGATGTTGAGGCCGCCCAGTCCTCCTATGACGTGGTGCGTCACCCCACGACGTTGATGGTGCCCGAGCCGTCGGTGGCGGTGCGGATGCGACGGCTGATCGCCGACCGCGACGTGGACACCGTGTGGTTCGGCGCCGCCGCGCCGCTGGCCCTGCTGGCGCCGCTGGCCCGCCACGCCGGGGCGAGTCGGGTGATCGCAAGCACGCATGGGCACGAGGTGGGCTGGTCGATGCTGCCGCTGGCCCGAACGGCGTTGCGGCGCATCGGGAACGACACCGACGTGGTGACGTTCGTCAGCCACTACACCCGCGACAGGTTCGCCTCGGCGTTCGGGCCACGGGCCGCCCTCGAGCATCTCGCGCCAGGGGTCGACACGGACCGGTTCGAGCCGAATTCGGTCGCGCGGGCGGAGTTGCGGGCGCGCTACCGCGTCGGCGAGCGGCCCGTCATCCTGTGTCTGTCGCGCCTGGTGCCGCGCAAGGGGCAGGACATGCTGATCCGCGCCCTGCCTGCCATCCGGCAACGGATCGACGGTGCTGCTCTGGTGATCGTCGGGGGTGGGCCGTACCGCACCACGCTGCACCGGCTGGCGCACGAGTTCGGCGTCGCCGAGCACGTGGTGTTCACCGACGGCGTTCCTGGCGAGGAGCTGCCCGCGCACCACGCGATGGCCGACGTGTTCGCGATGCCCTGCCGGACCAGGGGAGCGGGGCTGGACGTCGAGGGCCTCGGCATCGTGTACCTGGAGGCCTCGGCGTCCGGCGTGCCCGTGGTGGCAGGCCGGTCCGGGGGTGCGCCGGAGTCGGTCATCGACGGCGAGACGGGACTGGTGGTCGACGGTTGGGACGTCGGCGCGATCGCGGCGGCGGTCGGTGACCTGCTGGCCGATCCCGACCGGGCCGCGCACATGGGTGCCGCGGGCCGCAGATGGGTCGTCGACAACTGGCAGTGGCGCACCAAGGCGCAGCGCCTCGGCGAGCTCCTGACCGGCTAGCGACCGGCTACTCGGACGGCTTGGCGTAGAGCGCATCGATGTCGCTGGCGAACTTCTCCGCCACGACCTTGCGCTTGACCTTCAGCGTCGGGGTGAGCTCGCCGGTGTCCTCGGTGAAGTCGACCGGCAGGATGCGGAACTTGCGAATCGACTCGGCATGGGACACCGCCTGGTTGGAGTCCTTGACGGCCAGATCGATCTCGGCGACCAGGTCGGGGTCGTCGGCCAAGTCGCCGACAGAGGCTCCGGTGTCCTTGCCGTTGCGCGCCTTCCATGCCGGGAAGGCCTCGGGATCGATCGTGATCAGGGCCGCGATGAACGGCTGGGCGTCGCCGACCACCATGGCCTGGCTGACCAGCGGATGCGCTCGCAGCCGGTCCTCGAGTAGAGCAGGGGCGACGTTCTTGCCGCCCGCGGTGACGATGATTTCCTTCTTGCGTCCGACGATGGTCAGGAAGCCATCGCCGTCGATCGCCCCGAGGTCACCCGTGTGGAACCAGCCGTCCGAGAAGACCGCGTCGGTCTCCGCCTCGTTGCGCCAGTACCCACCGAAGACGACACCGCCGGAGACGAGCAGCTCACCGTCATCGTTGATGCGCATACTGTTGCCCGGCACCAGTTTTCCGACGGAACCGACCTTCACGTCGCCCACCCGGTTGACGGTGATCGCCGCGCTGGTCTCGGTCAGCCCATAGCCCTCGTAGATGGTGAGCCCCACGCCCCGGTAGAAGTGTCCGAGGCGGGCACCCAGCGGCGCGCCACCGGAGATCGCGGCGCGGCAGTTGCCGCCGAGCGCGGCCCGCAGCTTGCCGTAGACCAGCCGGTCGAACAGCGCGTGCTTGAGGTTCAGCAGCAGACCCGGCCGGCCGGTCGCCTGCGCCTGGCTCCACTCGATCGCCGTTCTGGCCGCGGCCGCGAAGATCTTGTCCTTGCCGCCGTCGTGGGCGTTCTGCTCGGCCGTGTTGTAGACCTTCTCGAAGACGCGTGGCACCGAGACCACCAGCGTCGGCTTGAACACCGCGAGCGTCGGCACCAGGTTCTTGACGTCACTGGTGAAGCCCAGCGTGACCTTGTTGGCGAAGGCCGCGATCGTGATGGCGCGAGCGAGCACGTGGGCCAGGGGCAGGAACACCAGGAGCTTCTCGCCCTTGTCCAGCAGTGCCGGGAAGCACGACTTGGCGCCGCGCATCTCGTACAGCAGGTTTGAATGCGTCAGCTGGCAGCCCTTCGGCCGGCCGGTGGTGCCGGACGTATAGACGAGCGTGGCGACGTCGGACGACTTGATGGCGGCGAGCCGGGTCTCGAGCTCCGCTCCGTCCGTCGCCTTGCCCGTCTCGGCGAGCTCGTCGAGTGCGGACTGTCCGGACCCGTCGATTCGCAGCACCTTGCGGAGCTCGGGCAGTTCGCCCCTGAGCTGCTCGATCGTATCGGCATGCGCGTCGGTCTCGGCGAACGCCGCAACGGCCCCGGAGTCGGACAGCGCGAAGCGCACCTGCTCGGCCGAGGAGGTCTCGTAGATGGGCACGGTCACCGCGCCGACGGCCAGGATGGCGAAGTCGATGATCGCCCACTCGTAGCGGGTTGCCGACAGCACCGCGACCCGGTCGCCAGCGCCGACTCCTTCGGCGATCAACCCCAAAGCGGTCGAGCGGACCTGGGCGGCGACCTGGGCGCAGGTGACGTCCGACCAGGTCCCGCCGATCAACCGTTGAATGATGGCGTGGTCGGGATCGTCGCGCTCGTGGGCGAACACGGAGCTGGCGACGTTGTCGTGCTCGCCGACAGTGAACGATGCGGGCACACTGAACTCGTGCACGGTCCTGGCCTCTCAGCAGTGGTAGCGGCAGTGCCTGCGAATAGCCTAGTCGGCGCGCAGTGACATTCCCCGGTCGCTTCGCTCCCGCCCTCCGGTGACGCTGACGAACTCTCGTGTGTGAAGCTAATCGGCGATGAACAGCATCCAGATCGCGGACGAGACCTTCGTCTGCGCCGACCCGATCGACGTCGGCGCGGCGGTCGCCGACCCTGCGAACTGGCGGCGGTGGTGGCCGGACCTTCGGCTCACGGTGATCGAGGACCGCGGTCCGAAGGGGCACCGCTGGACGGTGACCGGGGCGTTGACCGGAACCATGGAGGTATGGCTTCAGCCCGTCCTCGACGGCGTCATCCTGCACTACTTCCTGCATGCCGAGCCTGCGGGGGCGACGGCCTGGGAGCTGGCCAGGATGGACCTGGCCAAGTTGAACCACCGGCGCCGGGTGGCGGGCAAGACGATGGCCTTCGAGGTGAAACGGAACTTGGAGGAAACGCGCCCCGTCGGGGTTTCCCGGCTGGCGTGATAACCAGGCCTCGCCTTAGGGGGTGCGGGTACATTTTTGTCCTGAAGGGCGCGTGGCTGCCCTTCAGCGCACCGAGCGACCCGGGAAGAGAAACACGTGGCGGACAAGACTGCGCAGACGATCTACATCGATGCCGATCCGGCGACTGTGATGGACGTGATCGCCGACATCGGCTCATACCCGGACTGGGTCGCGGAGTACAAGGAAACCGAGGTTCTCGACGTCGACGACGAGGGCTACCCACGCACGGCGCGACTGCTGCTCGACGCCGCCGTGCTTAGGGACACGATGGTGTTGACCTACGTCTGGCCCCCGGACCACGAGTCGGTCACCTGGTCGCTGGTGTCGAGCTCCTTGTTGAGGGCGTTGGAGGGAGCGTATCGCCTGTCGCCCAAGGGATCCGGAACGGATGTCACCTACGAGCTGTCGGTCGACCTGATCATCCCGATGATCGGCCTGCTCAAACGCAAGGCCGAGCGCAGGCTCACCGACACCGCGTTGAAGGACCACAAGAAACGAGTCGAGGCTGAGTGACCGCCAGTGATCTCGTAGCGGCGGCCGCCGTTCGGATCAGTCTCTTCGTCGGCAAGGGCGGGGTAGGCAAGTCCACGTTGGCGACCGCCACCGCCGTGTGCGACGCGCGCAGCGGCCTGCGGGTGCTGATCGTGTCGACCGATCAGGCGCACTCGACTGGCGACGTGCTGGGCACCACGGTCACTCCGACCGGCGAACGTCTGCCGACCCGGGTGCTGGCCGACCTGGACGTCGGCGCGGACGCGGGTGGCGGATTCCTCGACGCACTGGCTCTCGACACCCTGGCGCTGCTGGAAATCCGCTGGCGCGAGGTGGCAGGAGTGCTGGCCGCCAGGTTTCCGGAATCCGATCTGGGAGACGTTGCACCCGAGGAACTTTCGGCGCTGCCGGGGATACAGGAGGTCCTCGGCCTGCACGAGGTGGGCGAGCTCGCCGCCTCGGGCCGGTGGGACCACGTGGTGGTCGACTGCGCGTCGACGGCCGACGCGATGCGCATGCTCACCCTGCCCGCCACGTTCGGTCTCTACCTGGAGCGGGCCTGGCCACGGCACCGTCGGCTGTCGCTGGCGGCGCAGGACGCCCGGTCCGCGGGCGCGGTCGAGTTGCTGGAGCGGATCAGCGCTGGGATGGAGCGACTCGGCTCCCTGCTGGTCGACGGAACGCGGGTCCGCGCACACCTGGTGCTCACCCCTGAGCGGGTGGTGGCCGCTGAAGCGGCGCGCACCCTGGGTTCGTTGGCCTTGATGGGCGTGTCAGTCGACGAGCTCATCGTGAATCAAATTCTGATGCAGGATGATTCGTACGAGTACCGCAACCTTCCCGAACACCCGGCCTTCGATTGGTACACCGAGCGGATCTCCGAGCAACGGGCAGTGCTCGACGAACTCGACACCGCCATCGGCGACGTAAAGCTCGTGCTGGTGCCGCACCTACCCGGTGAGCCGATCGGCCCGAAGGCGCTGGCCGAACTGTTGGACAGCGCCCGCAGCAGGGACGGCTCGCCACCCCCAGGACCACTGCGAGCCGTCGTCGACCGCGAATCGGGATCCGGACTCGATGCCGTCTACAGATTGCGGCTACAGTTGCCGCAGGTCGACCCCGGCGCGTTGACGTTGGGCCGGGTCGACGACGACCTGATCATCGGTGCCGGTGGCATGCGGCGCCGGGTACGGTTGGCGTCCGTCCTGCGGCGATGCACCGTGGTGGACGCCCAGCTGCGTGGCGGCGAGCTGACGGTGCGTTTTCAACCCGATCCGGAGGTGTGGCCGGCGTGAGTGCGTCTCACCCCGAGATTGGTCCCGAGCTGCGCCAGTTGGCGCAGACCATCCTGGACCGGCTCGATCCGGCCGTGCGCCTTGCGGCCGCGCGGGCAATGGCCGGCGGCGCGGGCAAGTGCGAGCAGGTGTGGTGCCCGGTGTGTGCACTGGCGGCGTTGGTGAACGGCGAGCAGCACCCGATGCTGACCGTGATCGCCGAGCACAGCGTCGCGCTGCTGGCGGTCGTCCGGGCCATGGCCGAGAGCGCCGGTGCCGCCGAGCCGCCCGACGGTCCCCCCACTGGGCCGGGGCCCTCGGCTCCGGACGACGAGCCGCCGCCCGCCGGGCCCGGCCGATATCAGCACATCCCGGTGACCGTCGAGGAATGACCGGCGCACGTGGACTGCGGTCTGCGTGGCCCCCGCCGCTGCGCGTGGGTAAAGTTGTCGCAGGGCACCGTCCGGGCGCCCGACGCGGGAGGCTCGATGTGGTACTGGCTGTTCAAGTATGTGTTCATGGGGCCGTTGCTGTCGTTGTTGGGTCGCCCGAAAGTTCAAGGGCTGGAATACGTTCCGGACTCCGGTCCAGTCATCCTGGCCAGTAATCACCTCGCCGTCGCCGATAGCTTCTACCTGTGTCTGGTGGTGAGGCGGCGAATCACCTACCTGGCCAAGGCCGAGTACTTCACCGGCACCGGCATCAAGGGCTGGTTCACCCGCTGGTTCTACACCGCCGCCGGCCAGGTGCCGATCGACCGGACTGACGCCGATTCCGCCCAGGATGCGCTGACGACCGCGGAACGCATTCTCGGCGAGCGCAAGGTGCTCGGCATGTACCCGGAGGGCACCCGCTCGCCCGACGGCCGGTTGTACAAGGGCAAGACGGGGCTGGCCCGGCTGGCGCTGGAGTCCGGGGTTCCGGTCATCCCGGTTGCAATGGTCGGCACCGACGTGGTCAACCCGCCCGGCTCCAAGATGTGGCGGTTCGGCCGGGTCGAGGTGAGGTTCGGCAAGCCCATGGACTTCAGCCGGTTCGAGGGGCTGGCAGGCAACCGGTTCATCGAACGCGCGGTCATCGACGAGGTGGTGTACGAGCTGATGCAATTGTCTGGCCAGGAGTACGTCGACCTGTACGCGGCCGACGTCAAGGAGAGCGCGGACGGCCCGAACGACGGCAACCCGCCGGACCGCATCCCGGAATCTGCCGCAGGCTAGTTCGTCGCAACGACCGAAGCGGTGTCGCGGGCAGGCCGGTTCGCCTGGTTCGGACGCCCGGTGACGGCGCCGGCCACCGAACCGGTCACCACGATCACCAAGAGCGCCCACCACAGATAGGAATCGCCGGCCAGCTGTCGCAACAGCGACGCGGACGTTTCATGGTGCTTCGGCATCAGCGTGATCGGGGTCCACACCATCAACGCCAGGCCCGCCGCCGTGACCGCCGCCAGGGCGACGTTGCGGTGCCGGTAGGCCACCACCGCGGTCACCAGCACCGTCGGCAGCGCCCACACCCAGTGGTGCGACCACGACACCGGCGAGACGATCAGCCCGAACATCGCGACACAGACCAAGGCCAGGGCGGCGGCCTCGCCGCCGCGTGCATCGGAGCCGTCGGGCTCCGCCGTCCTGAGCACCCGGTGTGCCGCCCACACCACTAGCGTCAGCGCCACGAAGCAGGCCAGCACCCACACCACGAACCGCGGAGTGTCGCCGAGACCCAGACGCGCCAGCGTGCCCGCGATGTTCTGGTTGGTGTTCAGCGTCGCCGTGCCGATCCGGTCGGTGTCGTGCACGGTCTCGGTCCAGTACTGGAAGGAGTCCTGCCAGGCCAGCAGGAACCCGACCAGCGTGGCCGCCACCACCGACGCAGCCGCGACCAGCAGGGCCCGGGTGTCCCTGCGCAGCAGGAAGTACAGCAGGAAGACCGCCGGCGTGAGCTTCAGCGCGATCGCCACCCCGAGCAGCAGTCCACGCGGCCACGGCGTCCGGCGTGGCACGCAGTCGGCGATCACCAGCGTCATCAGCACGACGTTGATCTGGCCGAAGTCGAAGTTCGACCGGATCGGCTCCAGGTAGATGACGGCCGGCGCGACGATCGCCGCCGCCAGCCAGCAGCGTCGCAGCCAGGCCGGGCCGGTGGCGATCGCCGAGTGGTCCCAGACCCGCAGTCGGGTGAGCACGATCCACGTCGAGACGATGAGCAGCAGCAACGTGATGACCGTGATGGTGACACCGGCACCGGATAGCGACAACCATGCGAATGGCGCGAACACGATCGCGGCCAGCGGGGGATAGGTGAACGGCAGGTCCAGGCCGGCGCGGGTATGGAAGATGGTGCCGTCGCTGTAGAGCGGGGTGCCGTCGAGCCAGGCGCGGCCGCCCATCCGGTACACGTCGATGTCGATGCGGTACGGCGCGTCGACCAGCAGGTGCCAGCCCGCCCAGACCAGTGCGGCCAACGTCAGCAGCTGGAACAGCCGCCACCCGATGGTCGGCCACAGGTGGGCCCTGTCGGGGGGCCGCAAAATACTCATCTCGCCGAACAGCCTATCGGGGCGCCACGGCGAGTCGGGCACCATCCGGTCCGCGACGCGCGCAGGTCGGCGTAAGTTTTGCCCGTGCTAGATCCGAAATTCGACCTGAGTTTCCACTTGGCGATCCCGCCTGGCCGACTGCCGCTGATGTGGTGCCTGATCGCGTTTCTTCTGACCTTCCTGGTGACCCGGACGATCGTCCGCTACATCCGTCACAACGCCGACCGCAACACCCCGCCCAAGTGGTGGCAACCACGCAACATCTCGGTTTCGGGGGGCGGTGGCGGCATGCACATCCACCACGTGGTGATCGGCGTGATCTTGGTCATGATCTCCGGGGTGACCATGGTGACACTCGCCGTCGATGGAGGTGTGCCCGAATTCACTGCGGCCGCAATAGGATTCGGTATCGGCGCGGCGCTGGTGCTGGACGAGTTCGCGCTGATCCTGCACCTGCAGGACGTGTACTGGTCCGAGGACGGCAGGACTTCGGTGGATGCGGTGTTCGCGGCGGTCGCGGTGGCGGGGCTGCTGATCATGGGGCTCAATCCGCTGTCGTTCTTCGACGTCGACATCTGGCGCGACGACCGCACCCTGCTCGCACGTGCCACCGTGGTGGGGGTCGCCCTCTTCACCCTGTCGCTTGCGGTGGTCGTCCTGCTGAAGGGCAAGGTGTGGACCGGTCTGGTCGGGATGTTCATCACCCCTCTTCTGATCGTCGGGGCGATCCGGGTGTCGCGGCCGCACGCGCCGTGGGCGCGGTGGCGCTACGCCGACCGGCCGCGCAGGATGCACCATGCGCTGGAGCGGGAGCGGCGATTGCGCCGGCCCGTCGTTCAGGCCAAGTTGTGGCTGCAGCACGTGATCGCCGGGGAGCCGCACTTTCCCGACGACGTCGAGGTCAACGAGCAGCTCGACAAGGAAATCCACGCCGCTCCGGCGCCGCGCGCCGCGAGTGTGGAGGCGGGCTGAGACATGCGCTACTTCTACGACACCGAGTTCATCGACAACGGTCGCACCATCGAGCTGATCTCGATCGGCGTCGCCGCCGAGGACGGCCGCGAATACTACGCCATTTCAACGGAATTCGACCCGGAGCGGGCGGGCCAGTGGGTGCGCAAGAACGTGCTGCCGAAGCTGCCGTCACCGTCGTCGAAGCTGTGGCGGTCGCGCAGACAGATCCGCTCGGACCTCGAGGACTTCTTCGACGTCGACGGCGACGAATCGATCGAGTTGTGGGCCTGGGTGGGCGCCTACGACCACGTGGTGATGTGCCAGCTGTGGGGCCCGATGACCGACCTGCCGCCCGCGATACCGCGGTTCACCAGGGAGTTGCGCCAGTTCTGGGAGGAGCGGGGCTCGCCGCGGATGCCGCCTCGGCCGCGCGACGCGCATGACGCGCTCGTCGACGCCCGGCACAATCTGCGCCGGTTCCAACTGATGACGGGCGGGCGCCCAGACGAACAGGGCGACGACGGGGCCTGGGCCGCACGCGCCTGAGCTGCTGGTATGGCTGGTGAAACCGGCTGTTTCACCCGGCTACCATAGATGGGTGAACTGGACCGTCGACGTACCCATCGACCAGCTTCCGTCGCTGCCGCCGCTGCCCGACAGCCTGCGAATGAGGCTCGACGCCGCGCTGGCCAGGCCCGCTGCGCAACAGCCCGACTGGCCGGCCGATCAGGCCAAGGCGATGCGGACCGTGCTGGAGAGCGTCCCGCCGGTCACCGTGCCTTCGGAGATCGAGCGGCTCAAGGGGCTGCTCGCCGACGTTGCACGCGGTGAGGCGTTCCTGCTCCAGGGCGGCGACTGCGCCGAGACGTTCGTCGACAACACCGAACCGCACATCCGCGCCAACATTCGCACCCTGCTGCAGATGGCGGTCGTGCTGACCTACGGCGCCAGCATGCCGGTGGTCAAGGTGGCCCGCATCGCAGGGCAGTACGCCAAGCCACGCTCGGCCGACCTCGACGCGCTCGGGCTGAAGTCCTACCGCGGCGACATGATCAACGGTTTCGCGCCCGACGCCTCGGTCCGCGACCACGATGCGTCGCGCCTGGTGCGGGCCTACGCCAACGCCAGCGCCGCGATGAACCTGGTGCGGGCTCTGACCTCATCGGGGCTGGCGTCGCTGCACTCGGTGCACGACTGGAATCGTGAGTTCGTCCGCACCTCACCCGCGGGTGCCCGGTACGAGGCGCTGGCCGCCGAGATCGATCGTGGGCTGAAGTTCATGACCGCCTGCGGGGTGGCCGACCGCAACCTGCAGACCGCGGAGATCTACGCCAGCCACGAGGCCCTCGTGCTCGACTACGAGCGGGCGATGCTGCGTCTCGACTTGGAGGGAGCCGAGGACGGCACCCCCAAGTTGTACGACCTGAGCGCGCACTACGTCTGGATCGGGGATCGCACCCGCCAGCTCGACGGCGCCCACGTCGCGTTCGCCGAGGTGATCGCCAACCCGATCGGGGTGAAGATCGGGCCGAACATGACGCCGGAACTGGCCGTCGAGTACGTCGAAAGGCTCGATCCGCACAACCAGCCGGGTCGCCTGACGCTGGTCAGCCGGCTGGGCAACGGCAAGGTGCGCGACCTGTTGCCGCCGATCATCGAGAAGGTGCAGGCCACCGGTCATCAGGTGATCTGGCAGTGCGACCCGATGCACGGCAACACTCACGAGTCGTCGACGGGCTACAAGACCCGGCACTTCGATCGGATCGTCGACGAGGTGCAGGGCTTCTTCGAGGTGCACCGCGCGCTGGGCACCCACCCCGGCGGCATCCACGTCGAGATCACCGGCGAGAACGTCACCGAGTGTCTCGGTGGGGCACAAGACATCTCGGATTCCGACCTGGCGGGCCGCTACGAGACCGCATGCGACCCGCGGCTGAACACCCAGCAGTCCCTTGAGCTGGCGTTCCTGGTCGCCGAGATGTTGCGGGACTAGAGCAGCCCGGACAGATTGCTGCCAAGAGTCCACGCGCCGACGGCGACGAGCCCGGCCAGCGTCAGGACCGTGACCACCCATAACAGCGTCGCCCGCCTGGCGCGCTGTCGGGCCCACTCGAACTCGTCGATCTCGATGCCTGCGAACCGCTCCGGGTGGTGCCGGTAGTCGTCCCGCCCGGTGTCGTCGGCGGGCGGGGCCGGACGCCAGTCGTCGGGGCCGCGGGTGAACTCGCGGGTGTGCCGGCGCGGCGGCTGCACGGTGGCCCCGGTGGTTCGTTCGGCGTGCACGCTGGCATGTTGCGCCGCGGCCGACGCGTGCTGGGCCGAGTTGCGCGGCGCAGGCACCCGGAAGGGCGGCAGCCCGAGCTCCTCGACGATCGTGCCCAGCTCGGCGCTCATGTCCTGCGCATCGGCGAATCGGTCGGCCGGGTTGCGCGCCGTCGCGCACAGCACGAATTCGTCGAATTGCGCTGGCACGCCTGCGATCGCCGCGCTCGGAGGGGGCACGTCGTGATCCATCCGCTGGTATGCCACCGACAACGCGGTGTCGCCCTTGAACGGCGTGTCGCCGGTGAGCAGTTCGTAGGCCAGCACGCCGACCCCGTACACGTCGCTGCGCGGGCTGGCATCGCCGGTGCCCACCTGCTCGGGCGACAGGTACGCCGCGGTGCCGAGGATGACGCTGGTCGATGTGATCTTCGCCTCGGCGATCGCGCGGACCAGACCGAAGTCGGCGATCTTGACCTCGCCGTCGTCGGAGATCAGCACGTTCTCGGGCTTTACGTCGCGATGCACCAGACCGGCGCGATGGGCCACCGCGAGGCCGCTCAGCACCGGCGCCAAGACGGCGGCGACGGCGTGCGGCGGCATCGGGCCGCGTTCGTGCAGGAGTTCGCGCAGCGTGCCGCCCTCGACGAGTTCCATGACGAGGAACGGGTGGTGGGCGTCGAAGCCCTGGTCATAGACCGAAACCAGGCCGGGATCCTTCAATCTGGCGACCGCGCGCGCCTCGCGCTGGAACCGGGTGAGGAACTGTTGATCCTGCGCATAGCGGGAATCCATCACCTTCAGCGCCACCGGCCGGTCCAGTCGGACGTCGAGCCCGCGGTACACGGTGGACATGCCTCCCGTCGCGATCATCCCGTCGACGCGGTAGCGGCCGTCCAGAACCGCGCCGACAAGCGGGTCCGATCGCTGGCTGGTCTCCACGCGTGCATCTTAGACTCGCATCTGTGAGCACCATTCCGGCCGCCGAGGACGTTCTTGATCCCGACGAAGCCGTCTACGACATACCCACAGTGGCGTCCCTGCTGGGCATCCCGGTCACGAAGGTGCACCAGCGCCTGCGTGAACGACACCTGATCGCGGTGCGCCGCGACGGCGTCACCGTGGTGCCGAAGGCCTTCTTCGACGACGCCGGACGCGTGGTCAAGCCGCTGCCCGGTCTGCTGGTGGTGCTGCACGACGGCGGATACCACCCGACCGAGATCGTGCGGTGGCTGTTCACCCCTGACCCCTCGTTGACGATCAGCCGCGATGGGGACATCGAACCGAAGCCCAATGCCCGTCCCGTCGACGCGTTGCGCTCCCATCAGGCCCGCGAGGTGGTGCGCCGGGCGCAGGCTATGGGCTACTGACGGTCTGCCGCTCCGGCGGGGGCTCCTGCGCCTCGCGTGCCTTGGCCAGTGAGTACCACGCCAGCCCAGCGCAAGTCGTGGCCAGCAGCACGTGCAACCACGAGTACATGCCGTGTGAGCCGTCGGGTTTGAAGATCACCATGATCCACGTGGAGAAACCGGCGATCACCGCGATCGCCGCCCGACTCTGCGCCAGCGCGGACAACACCGCAAGCGGCCAGGTGTAGTACCAGGGCAACGCCGCGGGGACGAACAGCACCACGACCAGCATCGCCAGCGCGATGCCGGTCAGGGCCTCGCGGTCGTCGTGGCGAAACCGCCACCACAGCAAGGGGAGTGAGATGGCGATGGTCGCGATGCCGATGATTCGGGTGACGTCGAGAACGGCGTAGAAGTTGACCGGCAGGAGCAGGCCGCCGACGACGTTGATCAGGTTCGCGGCCGCGGTGGGCAGAGTCAACCAGTTGATGATCTTCACCGAACCGGCGAGTGCGGTCAGCCAGCCGAGGCCGACGCCGGCCAGCCATGACAGCACGGCGAACACCACGCCGAAGATCACCACCGAGGCCGCCGTCGCCGTCGAGAAGGCCGGCACCGGCCCGAGTTTCCGGCGTTGCTGCAACTGACGCATCCAGACCCAGACCATGAACGGCAGGGCGATCCCCGCGGTGGCCTTGACCGCGACCGCGATGGCGATCAGGCTGACCCCCCAGGCCGGATGGTTGGCGAAGGTGAGCGCGATGGCGGCCATCATCAGCCCGACCATCAGCATCTCGTTGTGCACGCCGCCCATCAGGTGGATGATCACCAGCGGGTTGAGCACGCAGATCCACAGTGCCGCAGCGCCGTTGGCGCCGACGTGTCGGGCGACTCGGGGCGCGGCCCAGATCAGCATCACCAGGCCGGGCAGCATGCACAGCCGCAGCAGCATGGTTCCGCTGACGACGTCGTTCCCGACCATCATCGTGACGAACTTGGCGACCAGGATGAACGCGGGACCGTACGGTGCCGTGGTCGTGGTCCAGATCGGACTCACGTTGTCCAGCAACGAGTTCGGGTTGTCGATGGGTCCGACGATGTAGGGGTCGAGGCCGTCGCGCAGCAGCGCGCCCTGCGCCAGGTAGGAGTAGGTGTCGCGGCTGAACACCGGCACGCTGAGCAGCAGCGGCGCCAGCCAGAAGCCCGTCGTCGCCACCATCGTGTACTCGGTGGCGCTGCGGTCCACGACCCGCCGTCCCAGCCACAGCCACGACACCAGCATCACCGCCACGCCGCCCCACAGCAGCACCGACGACACCACCAGGCCGTGGCCGAACCGCAGCCAGGACAGGTGCAGCGACTCGAGCAGCGGGTCGTGCAGTCGGGTGCTGCCCGCGCCGAGACCGCCAAGGGTGATCAGCACTGCACCCAAGAAGCCGAGAAGCGCCGGACGGGCCTCCGGCGACGTCGCGAATGCCACCAGGCGCGAAATGCCGGCCGCCAACCCGGTTCTCGGGTCGCGCGTCGACGTCGGGGTAGTCATGCTCCTCAGGCGGACCGGTTGGACGCCCGTCCGGCGAGCTCGGCCAGGCCGGCCTTGGCATGCAAGTCGATCGGTGCGGCGGTCAGCACGTCAAGCGCTCGTCGGGTGAGCGTGTCGATGTGGTCCTCGACCGCGGCAAGCGCCCCGACCGACTCGATCACCAGGCACAGTTCGTGCACCTCCGGGTCGGTCAGCACCGTGCCGATCGAGGTGCGCAACAGCTTCGCGGCCGCCGGATCGCTCTTCTCGGCTCGCTCGATGGCCTCGGCCAGCAGCACGGTGCGCTTGCCCGACCGCAGGTCATCACCGGAGGGCTTGCCGGTGACCGCCGGATCGCCGAACACCCCGAGCACGTCGTCGCGAAGCTGGAAGGCCACCCCGAGGTCGGTGCCGAGCTCGTGGAACGTCGTCTGCACGTCCGGCCGGTCCGCCGCGGCGGCCGCGCCCAGCTGCAGCGGCCGCGAGATCGTGTAAGAGGCCGTCTTGTAGGTGTTGACGGTCATCGCCGACGCCACCGACTCGGCACCGCTGGCCTCGGCGGCGATGTCGAGGTACTGCCCGCCGAGCACCTCGGTCCGGATGTCGGCCCACACGCGCTGGACGCGGCGATGCGCATCCAGCGGCAGGTCGACGGTGGCGACGATGTCGTCGGCCCACACCAGGGATAGGTCGCCGAGCAGGATCGCCGCGGAAAGGCCGAACTGGTCGGGTGACCCGTGCCAGTTCTGCTCGCGATGACGGTCGGCGAACAGCCGGTGCACCGTGGGCAAGCCACGACGCGTCGCCGACGCGTCGATGACGTCGTCGTGCACCAGCGCACACGCGTGCAATAGCTCCAGAGCGGCGAACAGGCGAAGGATGTCCGGGCCTGCCGTGTCATCGGGAGACACCGCGCGCCACCCCCAGTACGCGAACGCGGGACGCAGCCGTTTGCCTCCGCGCAGCACGAATTCCTCGAGTGCGGCGGTCAGGTCGGCGTAATCGGCGCCAATGTAGGCGGCACCGCGTCGGCGCTCGCGGAGATAATCCCGCAATTGATCGGTGACGGCGCCCGCCAGCTCGACGGCCGACGGTGCCGCGGCTTCCACGCTCAGCGGGCGCCCCTTTCCTTACCCCGGATTGCATTCAGAGTAGAGCGTGCAGGGCCGTTCGGAGCAACTCAGGGCATAGGTGCGTCAACGCGGCGGTTCGTGCGGATCCGCCACCACGGGACTGCGGTCTCTGCTCATCCACGCGACCCCGCCGATGATCGCCGCCACCACGAACGC
>NZ_JAVRPS010000379.1:0-20085 GCF_032162105.1 Mycobacterium sp.
TGCTCATCCACGCGACCCCGGCGATGATGCCTGCCACTACGAACGCCGCAAAGCCGAGCCAGAGCGCCGCACCGGTGAACGAGCGGGCACTCGGGTCGGTGTAGCGCGCCTGGGCGCTCATGGTGCTCACTACGCCGGGCCGCAGCTTCCATTCGACGACGTCCGAGGAGATCTGATCGCCGTTGGTCGACGTCACCTCTCCGGGGAACGACACGCTCAGCGACACGTCGGCGTCCGGGTCGTTCAGCAACGTCAGGTCGGCACGCCCATCGAGGATCACCAGGTCACCGGCGCGCCGCAGGGAGATGTCGACACCCGCCGCATCGCGATTCATGTTCGCCAGCTGGGGGAGTTCGGCGAAGGTCAGGTCGGAGAACACCGCCTGGGTGCCGACGTAGTCGTCGCGCTGATAGTTCGAGACGGACACCTTGTTGCTGAACGGCAGCGTGTTGAGGAGCTGCGGTCCCTTGTCGTCGTCGTTGCGCGGTTTGGCGGCCGCGATGATCTGGCCGGACACCCGGTCGTCGGGCGACACCGTGATCGACGCACGCACCCGCACGCAGCCCACCGCCATTGGGACGATCACCAGCAGCAGGAGCAGGGCCAGCACCCGGTTGCGGCGTGGCGTGCGGCCTATGGTTCGGCTCCGGCGGTCGGGCACTCGGTCATCGTGCCAGATGTACCGGGGCTATAGCGGCAGTGACCGGCCGAGGATGGCGAACGGCCTGGGGTCGCCTGCGAAGTGGTAGCCGCGGATCACGTCGGTGAAGCCGAGCCGGCGATACAGCCTCCACGCGCGGTTGGACTCACCGTTGATCTCCGGTGTGGAGAGCAACACGTGCGGTTCCCCGCGTCCGGCGAGCAGCCGTCGGGCCAGGGCTTCGCCGAGACCCCGGCCCTGAGCGTGGGGATGAATGTGCAGCTCGGTGAGCTCGAAGTAGCTGGTCATCAGCGCAGCGATGTGTGAGCTGTCGGTTCCGCCGCGCTGCAGGCCTGCGACCACCTGTTGTTGCCACCACTGATCGGGTGCGCCGCAGTAGCCGTAGGCGATACCGAGCATGGGGGCCTCGGCCAATTCGGCGTCGGCGTTGGGCGCGTCGATGGCGGCCACCGCCTTCCAGCCCCGCCTGCGGGTGTGTTCCAGCCACATCGAGGCACGTTGCTCCTCGGTGCCGCGCGGGTACCGCATCGCGTCGACGTAGACGCCGAGCGCGTCGCCGAGGCGCCTGGCCATGTCGCCTGGCGACAGTTCGATGAGAATCGTCGACAACCCTTGGTGCCCCTCGCGGTCTGGAGTGCGGAGTCGATGCCATTATCCGGTCACTCTTCGGTCATTGGCATGGCGGCTCGGCGGGTGTGGTGAACGCCGTACAATCGGGCACTGAACAAGGTGGTACGGCTCAGATCGAGCTCGTATCATTACTGTCAGGCGCTCGGACACCCGAGCACACACGACGGTTTTGACAATCGTGACGGACGCGGCAAAAGGGAGGCACGGATGCCACTCTCCGATCATGAGCAGCGCATGCTCGACCAGATCGAGAGCGCTCTCTATGCCGAGGACCCCAAGTTCGCCTCGAGCGTTCGTGGTGGCAACCTTCGTGCCCCGTCGGCCAGGCGCCGGCTGCAGGGTGCATCGCTGTTCGTAATCGGCCTGGCCATGCTGGTTTCCGGCATAGCGTTCCGGGCCACCTGGATCGGCGGTCTGCCGATTCTGTCCGTGGTGGGATTCGTGATCATGTTCGGCGGCGTGGTGTACGCGATCACCGGACCGCGGGTCGCCGGTGGCAAGGATCGTCCTGGCTCGGAATCCGGTGCGCCGCGGCAGAAGAAGTCGAAGGGCTCCGGCGGTTCGTTCACCAATCGCATGGAAGACCGGTTCCGCAGGCGCTTCGACGAGTGATCCGCTCGTTGGTTCAGGGGTAGCTTCCGCGGGAGCTGCCCCTGAACTCCTTCGCCACCTTCTCTTGGTTAGTCGGTGGCCTTTGCTTTTCGGTTTGCCTCCCGGCGTCGAGCCGGGTGGAGCGACACGCCGGATTCCCGGCGGCTAGGCCAGTCGGCAGGCGAGACGCCCCACTGAGCCCCACTCCCGTGTTTGAGCACGTCTAGCTGCGGTTTCACGTCTGCGTGCGACGCGGCGTCATCGACGCGCGTCCGAAAAGTGACTGGTCGGTGGTGAACGGTGGGGCATGCGCCCAAACTTTTGCCAGCAGATGGAGCGAAGTGGGGGATTGTGGGGTAAAGTGGCGTGCATCGGAGCGACCGGGGCTCCGAGTGGCTGGAGGTGGCGGGATGTTTCTCGGCACCTACACGCCAAAACTCGACGACAAGGGGCGGCTCACGCTGCCCGCCAAGTTCCGCGACGCGCTGGCAGGAGGATTGATGGTCACCAAGAGCCAAGATCACAGCCTCGCCGTCTACCCGCGCGCCGAGTTCGAGGCATTGGCGGACCGGCTGACACAGGCGTCGCGGAGCAACCCGGAAGCCCGCGCCTTCCTGCGCAACCTGGCCGCAGCCACCGACGAACAACATCCCGACGCACAAGGCCGCATCACCCTGACGGCCGATCACCGCCGGTACGCAAACCTGACCAAGGAGTGCGTGGTGATCGGTTCGATTCAGTACCTGGAGATCTGGGACGCCCAGGCCTGGCAGGACTACCAGGAGACACACGAAGAAAACTTCTCCGCGGCCAGCGATGAAACTCTGCGCGACATCATTTGACCCGGCCGCTGTGCCGGACACGGCCCGTGCAACGTGGCCTCTGCCCGAACCGGCCCTGGCGTACTTCCCCAACGCCAGGTCCGCAACCTCGGACAGGGACCTCGTTGCAAGGGCCTTCGGCAGCGGGCTGGAGCGAAGCGAAGGTGCGGCGATGCCTGACGATCACGGACACGTCCCGGTCCTGCTCGACCGCTGCGTCGAACTGCTGACACCCGCGTTGACCCGACACGATGCCAACGGTGCCGGCGCCGTCCTGGTCGACGCCACGCTCGGCGCGGGCGGCCATGCCGAGCGGTTCCTCACCGATCTGCCAGGGCTGCGGCTGGTCGGCCTCGATCGCGACCCCACTGCATTGGGTATCGCGGGCGAGCGGCTGGCGACGTTCGGTGACCGGGTCACGCTCGTCCGGACCCGCTACGACGGCTACTGGGCCGACCGTGACGACGAAGCCGTCGATGGCGTCCTGTTCGACCTCGGCGTCTCGTCGATGCAGTTGGATCGCGCCGAGCGGGGCTTCTCCTACTCCAAGGACGCCCCGCTGGACATGCGGATGGATCCCGACGCTCCATTAACCGCCGCCGAGATCATCAACACCTACGACGCCAGGGAGCTGACGCGGATCCTGCGGGTGTTCGGTGAGGAGCGCTTCGCCTCGAAGATCGCCGGCGAGATCGTCCGGCGGCGCGCCCGCACACCGTTCACCACCACCGGCGAGCTCGTCGAGCTGCTGTACGACGCCATCCCGGTGCCGGCCCGCCGCACCGGCGGTCACCCGGCCAAGCGCACCTTCCAGGCGTTGCGCACCGCCGTCAACGCCGAACTCGAATCGCTGAGCGAGGCGGTTCCCGCTGCGATGTCGGCATTGTCGGCGGGCGGGCGCATCGTCGTCATGGCCTATCAGTCGCTGGAAGACCGGATCGTCAAGGGTCTGTTCGCCGTCGCGACGGCGTCCCGCACGCCGGCCGGCCTGCCGATCGAATTGCCCGGCCACGAGCCGGATTTCGTGTCACTGACCCGTGGTGCCGAGAAGGCGGACGGCGCCGAGATCGAACTCAATCCGCGTAGCGCATCCGTTCGACTCCGAGCTCTGGAAAAGGTTGTCAGAAGGGAAGTTTCGTGATGGCCAAGCGACCCGAACCAGTACGCAACAGAGAGGAGCGCCGCCGCGGCACCCGCGAACCCATCCAGCGCCGTGCCAAGGACGCGCCGCCGCGCAACCGTCGCGCGACGCGGGAGCAGCGGCCGCCACGCTCGGCGCCGCAGACCAGCCCGATCCCGAGGATCACTGAAGGGCCCGCCCGGCCGAAGAACGCCGCTCAGGCCAAGGCGCGCGCAAACGCCCGCAAGGCCAAGGCGCCCAAGGTCGTTCGGCCGCCACTGCGCGAGCGACTGCTAGTCAGACTGGCGTCGATCGAACTCGACCCCCGCCGGCTCGTCACCAGGGTGCCGTTCGTGGTGCTGGTGATCGGGGCGCTGGGCCTCGGGCTCGCCGTCACGCTGTGGCTGTCGACCGACGCTGCGGAGCGCTCGTATCAGTTGGGCCACGTCCGCGAGACCAATCAGGCCCTGCTTCAGCAGAAGGAGGCGTTGGAGCGCGACGTCCTCGAGGCGCAGGCCGCACCTGCCTTGGCGGAGGCCGCACGCGAGCTCGGCATGATCCCGTCCAAGGACACCGCGCACCTGGTGCAGGACCCGGCGGGCAACTGGATGGTGGTGGGCACTCCCAAACCGGCCCAAGGAGTTCCGCCGCCACCGCTTAACACGCCGCTACCCGAGGACGCTCCACCCGCCGCGCCGGCCCCGCCTGCGCCGCGCGTGATCGAACCCCGCGAGGTGGCGGTCCACCTACCGCCGAGACCCGTGCCCCTGCCCAATCCGGAGGTGCCCGTCCCCGCCGCGGCGCTGGCCGGCCCTGCTGTCCCCGCCGCCCCGGCGGCGGTCCCCGGGGCCGAGGTCCCGGCTGCCCCGGCTGCCCCGGCCGCCCCGGGCGCCGCGCCCGTCCCGGTGGACCCGGCGCTGGCGCCAGTTCCTGCGCCCGTTCCGGCTCCCGCCGGCATTCCAGTGGCTGGTGACACCACGCACCTCGCCGCACCGCTGGCGCCCGCGCTGCCGGGGCCGCCACCAGGTGCCGAGATCCCGGTCGCGCCGGTCCCGGGCCCCGCCGCATGAGCCGCAACGACCGCAAGAAGCCGGACGCGGCGAAGTCACGGACCGACCAGTCGCATTCCGCGCGTGCCCGCCGCACCCGCGAGCCGGCGGCCGACACCGGTTTGCGCAGTGCGTCTTTCGTCTTCCGGCACCGGGTCGGCAACTCCGTCGTCGCGCTGCTGCTGGTGGTCGCGGCCGTGCAGCTGTTCAACCTCCAGGTGTCGAAGGCGGAGGGCCTGCGCGCCGAGGCCGCCGGTCAGCTCAAGGTCACCGATGTCGAGAAGGCCGTGCGCGGCAGCATCGTCGACCGCAATGCCGACAAGCTGGCGTTCACCATCGAGGCCCGCGCGCTGACCTTCCAGCCGATCAAGGTCCAGAAGCAGCTCGCCGAGACCAAGGCCAAGACGCCAAGCGCGCCGGACCCGGCCAAGCGGCTCGCGGAGATCGCCGCGGGCGTCTCCGGTCTGCTGAACAACAAGCCGGACACCGCGACCATCCTCAAGAAGCTGACCGGCAAGGACTCCTTCGTCTACCTGGCCCGCGCCGTTGATCCCGCGATCTCCGATGCGATCACCACCAAGTACCCCGAGGTCGGTGCCGAACGTCAGGACATCCGTCAGTACCCCGGCGGATCGCTGGCCGCCAACATCGTCGGCGGCATCGACTGGGACGGGCACGGGCTGCTTGGCCTCGAGGACTCGCTCGACGCGAAGCTGGCTGGCACCGATGGGTCGGTCACCTATGACCGCGGCTCCGACGGCGTGGTCATCCCTGGCAGCTACCGCAATCGCCACGACTCGGTGGACGGGTCGACCATTCAGCTGACCATCGACGACGACATCCAGTTCTACGTCCAGCAGCAGGTGCAGCAGGCCAAGGCCCTGTCCGGCTCCAAGAACGTGTCCGCCGTCGTGCTGGACGCCAAGACCGGAGAGGTTTTGGCGATGGCGAACGACAACACCTTCGACCCGAGCCAGGACATCGGCAGGCAGGCTGACCGCGAACTGGGCAACCTCGCGGTGTCCTCGCCGTTCGAGCCGGGTTCGGTGAACAAGATCATCACCGCCTCCTCGGCCATCGAGTTCGGTCTGACGAACCCCGACGAGGTGCTGCAGGTACCCGGCGCCATCGACATGGGCGGCATCACCGTCCATGACGCCTGGGAGCACGGCGTCACGGGGTACACCACCACCGGGATATTCGGCAAGTCCTCGAACGTCGGCACGCTGATGCTGGCCCAGCGGGTCGGCCCGGAACGCTGGGCCGACATGGCCGACCGGTTCGGCCTCGGGCGGCGCAGCGGCGTCGGGTTACCGGGTGAGAGCGAGGGCCTGGTCCCGCCGATCGACCAGTGGTCGGGGAGCTCGTTCGCCAACCTGCCCATCGGACAGGGTCTTTCGATGACACTGTTGCAGATGACCGGGATGTACCAGGCGATCGCCAACGACGGGCTCCGGATTCCGCCCCGCATCATCAAGTCCACCATCGCGGCCGACGGCACGCGGACCGACGAACCGCGGCCCGAAGGGGTGCGGGTGGTGTCCCCGGAGACGGCAAAGACCGTGCGCAACATGTTGCGGGCCGTCACCCAGCGCGACCCGCAGGGCACCCAGCAGGGCACCGGCTCGGGGGCCGCGGTCGAGGGCTACCAGATCGCTGGCAAGACCGGAACGGCACAGCAGATCAACCCTGGGTGCGGCTGCTACTACGACGACGTCTACTGGATCACCTTCGCCAGCATGGCGCCCGCCGACGATCCCCATTACGTCGTTGGCGTGATGATGGACAATCCGCACCGCACGGCTGACGGGTCGCCTGGCACGACGGCAGCACCGCTGATCCACAACATCGACGCCTGGCTGCTACAGAGGGAGAACGTGCCGCTGTCGCCGGACCCGGGCCCGCCACTGACCCTGCAAGCCTGAGCGACGGGGCGCCAACAACCGGGCCGGTACTGTGTCATGGCCATGAAATTGCGTCCCAGCCACCCCGTTGGTGAAGACCTCGCGTCGCTGGCGGAGCATGTGTGTGCGGTCACCGCACCGGGCTCGGATGCGTCCGGAGTCCCGATTACCGGGGTGACGCTGCGCAGCCAGGACGCCGGGACCGGTGACCTGTTCGCCGCGTTGCCCGGCGGGTCGGCGCACGGGGCCGGGTACGCGCGCGACGCCGTGGGTCGTGGTGCCGTCGCCGTGCTCACCGATCCGGACGGCGTCGAGGTGCTCGGTTCCGACGTCGGCGTGCCGGTGTTGGTTCACCCGTCGCCGCGCACGGTGCTCGGCGAGGTGGCCGCCACCGTCTACGGTCACCCGTCGCGGCAGATGCGCGTCATCGGCGTCACGGGAACGTCCGGCAAGACCACGACCTCCTATCTGGTCGAGGCAGGCCTGCGTGCGGCCGGGCGGGTGGCCGGTTTGATCGGGACGGTGGGGATCCGGATCGACGGCCGCGACGAGCCCAGCGCGTTGACCACCCCTGAAGCACCCGATCTGCAGGCGCTGCTGGCCCTGATGGCCGAACGCGGGGTGGACACCGTGGTGATGGAGGTGTCCAGCCACGCGTTGGCGCAGGGCCGGGTCGATGCCCTGCACTTCGCGGTCGGCGGCTTCACCAATCTGTCGCGTGACCACCTCGACTTCCATCCCACTATGGCGGACTACCTCAATGCCAAGGCGCGGCTCTTCGATCCCCAGTCATCAACCCACGCAGACGTTTCCGTGGTGTGCGTCGACGACGAAGCGGGCCTGACCATCGCGGCGCTGGCAGACCGGCCGGTCACCGTCGGCATCGTGAACCGCGAGGCGACCTGGCGCACCGAGGACATCCACGACGTCGAACGGGGCGGCCAGCAGTTCGTGGCCGTGGACCCGGTTGGCGTGCACCACGGCCTTCGGATCGGATTGCCCGGTCGCTACAACGTCGCCAACTGCCTACTGGCGGTGGCGCTTCTTGACGCGGTCGGGGTGTCACCGGAGGCGGCCGCGCCCGGCCTGCGGACGGCCGCCGTGCCTGGCCGGCTGCAGCCGATCGACCGCGGCCAGGGGTTCCTTGCGCTCGTCGACTACGCACACAAGCCGGGCGCGTTGCGGGCGGTGCTCGAGACGTTGCGCGAGCAGACCCCTGGTCGCATCGCCGTGGTCTTTGGGGCGGGCGGCAACCGCGATGCGGGCAAGCGCGAACCGATGGGCCGGGTCGCGGCCGAACTCGCCGACCTCGTCGTGATCACCGACGACAACCCGCGCGACGAGGTCCCGGCCGACATCCGCGCGACTGTCTTGGCGGGGGCGAAGGCCGTGGCAGGGCCCGCGACCAGCGTGGTCGAGATCGGTGACCGGCGGGAGGCCATCGAGCACGCGGTGGGCTGGGCCCGAGACGGCGACGTCGTGCTCGTCGCGGGCAAGGGCCACGAGGCCGGCCAGACCAGCGGGGGCCAGACCCGGCCGTTCGATGACCGCGGCGAGTTGGCCAGGGCGCTCGAAGTACTGGGGCATCGCGCGTGATCGACCTGACCCTCGCGCAGATCGCCGACATCGTGGGCGGCGACCTGGCCGACGTCTCGCCCCGGGACGCCGAAGCCACCCGGGTCACCGGCACCGTCGAGTTCGATTCCCGCGCGCTGAGCCCGGGTGGACTGTTCCTGGCACTCCCCGGCGCGCGGTCCGACGGGCACGACTTCGCCGCCGCCGCGGTGGCCGCCGGTGCGGTGGCGGTGCTCGCCGCCCGCCCCGTTGGCGTGCCCGCCGTCGTGGTGAAACCCGCGGGCACCGACGTCGACTCGAGCGCGAGCGTCCTCGAACACGACACCGACGGGTCCGGTGCCGCGGTACTGGCCGCGCTGGCCCGGCTGGCCGCCGCGGTGGCGGCCGAACTGGTGGCCGGGGGCCTGACGATCATCGGGGTGACCGGCTCGTCGGGAAAGACGTCAACCAAGGACCTGCTGGCCGCAGTGCTTAGCCCTCTGGGTGCGGTGGTGGCGCCGCCGGGCTCGTTCAACAACGAGTTGGGGCACCCGTGGACGGTGCTGCGCGCGACCACCGACACCGATTATCTGATCCTGGAAATGTCGGCGCGCCACCGCGGCAACATCGCCGCGCTGGCCAGGATCGCGCCGCCGTCGATCGCCGTCGTGCTCAACGTCGGCACCGCCCATCTCGGTGAGTTCGGCTCGCGCGAGGCCATCGCCGCGACGAAGGCCGAACTGCCGCAAGCAGTTCCGGCGTCAGGTGTGGTGATCCTCAACGCCGATGACAGCGCGGTGGCCGCGATGGCGGACGACACCGCCGCGCGCGTGGTCCGGGTGTCGCGTTCGCCTGGCGCCGACGTCTGGGCCAGCGACGTCACCCTCGACGAGGTGGCCCGGCCGCGATTCACGCTGCACGCCGCTCCCGGTGAGGTGCCGGTCGAACTCGCGGTGCACGGCGACCATCAGGTGTCCAACGCGCTGTGCGCGGCTGCGGTCGCGCTGGAGTGCGGGGCGGGCCTGGATCAGGTCGCCGCGGCACTCGCGGCGGCCGGTCCGGTGTCGGCGCGCCGCATGCAGGTGAGCACCCGAAGCGACGGGGTGACCGTGATCAACGACGCCTACAACGCCAACCCGGACTCGATGCGGGCCGGGCTCAAGGCGCTGGCCTGGATGGCTCGGTCTCCTGCAGCCGACGGTGCCGACCGCCGCCGCAGTTGGGCGGTGCTTGGCGAGATGGCCGAACTCGGCGACGACGCGATATCCGAGCATGACAGCATCGGTCGACTGGCCGTGCGCTTAGATGTGTCACGACTCGTCGTCGTCGGAACCGGGAGGTCACTGAGCGCGATGCACCAGGGGGCGGTGATGGAGGGATCGTGGGGGAGTGAGTCAACCATGGTCGCCGATGCCGACGCCGCGTTGGCGCTGTTACGGGCCGAACTGGGCGAGGGGGACGTGGTTTTGGTGAAGGCATCGAAGGTGGCAGGTCTCGCCGCGCTGGCCGACGCACTCGTCGGGGACTCGACTCGATGAGACAGATCCTCATCGCCGTCGGCATCGCGCTGGCGGTGTCGATCCTGCTGACGCCCGCGCTGATCCGGCTGTTCACCCGCCAGGGGCTCGGCCACGAGATCCGTGAAGACGGGCCGCCAAGCCACCACAAGAAGCGCGGCACACCGTCGATGGGCGGCGTTGCCATCCTGGCAGGCATCTGGGCGGGCTACCTGGGCACCCACCTGGTCGGGCTCGCGCTCGACGGTCGCGGTCCCTCCGCGTCGGGCCTGCTGGTCCTGGGGTTGGCCACCTCGCTGGGCGCCGTCGGGTTCGTCGACGACATGATCAAGATCCGCCGCTCGCGTAACCTCGGCCTGAACAAGACCGCGAAGACGGTCGGCCAGCTGGCCGCCGCGGTGCTGTTCGGGGTGCTCGCGCTGCAGTTCCGCAACTCCGACGGGCTGACACCCGGCAGCGCGGAGTTGTCGTACGTACGCGAGATCGCCACGGTGACCTTGGCGCCGACGGTGTTCGTGCTGTTCGTCGTGGTTCTGGTCAGCGCGTGGTCCAACGCGGTGAACTTCACCGACGGCTTGGACGGGCTGGCCGCCGGGGCCATGGCCATGGTGACCGCCGCCTACGTGCTGATCACCTTCTGGCAGTTCCGCAACGCCTGCGCCACCGCCCCGGGACTGGGTTGCTACAACGTGCGCGACCCGCTGGATCTGGCGCTCGTCGCCGCGGCAACAGCGGGCGCCTGCATCGGGTTCCTGTGGTGGAACGCGCCCCCCGCCAAGATCTTCATGGGTGACACGGGGTCGTTGGCTCTGGGCGGCATCATCGCGGGTCTGTCGGTCACCAGCCGCACCGAGACACTCGCCATCGTGCTCGGAGCGCTGTTCGTCGCCGAGGTGACCTCGGTCGTCGTGCAGATCATGGCGTTCCGCACCACTGGCCGGCGGGTGTTCCGCATGGCGCCCTTCCACCATCACTTCGAGCTGGTCGGGTGGGCCGAGACCACGGTGATCATCCGGTTCTGGTTGTTGACGGCGATCGCGTGCGGTCTCGGCGTCGCGCTCTTCTACAGCGAATGGCTGGCCACCGTCGGCGCTTAGCCAGCGCTAGTGCGCGTGCATTTCGCGACACGCGCCGGATGTACCCGTCGATACGGGGGTGACGGGGGAGGATTTTGGGGTGCAAGGGACAAACGAGTCTGCTGTTGCTTCTGTGACTGCTGTGATTGATGTGGTCAGGTAGCTGGCGGTGAGCACGATCCTTGCCCGATTGCGGCTGCGGCGCGGCGGCGCCGATGGCGCCTCCGACCAGGCTGCGCCGGTGCAGACCGACACCGTCCCGCGCACTCGATTCGGCGTCTGGCTGAGCCGTCCGATGACGTCCTTCCACCTGATCATCGCGGTGGCGGCGCTGCTGGTCACCTTGGGTCTGACCATGGTGCTGTCGGCCTCAGGGGTGCACTCGTACGACGAGGACGGCTCGCCATGGGTGATCTTCGCCAAACAGGTGTTGTGGACCTTCGTCGGCCTGATCGCGTTCTACATGGCCCTGCGGATACCGGTGAGCCTGATGCGGCGGCTGGCCTTCCCAGGCTTCGTCATCACGATCGTCATGCTCGTTCTGGTGCTGATCCCCGGAATCGGCAAGGAGGCCAACGGCTCCCGCGGCTGGTTCGTCGTCGCCGGGTTCTCCATGCAGCCCTCCGAGTTGGCCAAGATCGCGTTCTTGATCTGGGGGGCGCACATCCTGGCGGCGCGCCGGTTGGAACGCGCGTCACTGCGCGAGATGCTCTTCCCCCTGGTGCCTGGCGCGGTGCTGGCGCTGTTCCTCATCGTGCTGCAGCCCGACCTCGGGCAGACGGTGTCACTCGGCATCATCCTGCTTGGACTGCTGTGGTACGCCGGACTGCCGCTGCGCGTGTTCGTCAGCTCCCTGGTGGCCGTGATGCTGTCGGCGGCCGTGCTGGCGGTGTCGGAGGGCTACCGATCCGATCGCGTCCAGTCCTGGCTCAACCCCGGCGCCGATTCCCAGGGTTCGGGGTATCAAGCCCGGCAGGCCCGGTATGCGCTGGCCAACGGCGGCATATTCGGTGACGGCCTCGGCCAGGGCACCGCGAAGTGGAACTATCTGCCCAACGCGCACAACGACTTCATCTTCGCGATCATCGGGGAGGAACTGGGGTTCGTCGGGGCGGTCGGGTTGCTGCTCCTGTTCGGCTTGTTCGCCTACACCGGCATGCGGATCGCGCGGCGCTCGGCCGATCCGTTCCTGCGCCTGCTGACCGCCACCACGACGTTGTGGGTGCTCGGCCAGGTCTTCATCAACGTCGGCTACGTGGTTGGGCTGCTGCCGGTCACCGGCCTGCAGTTGCCACTGATTTCGGCGGGCGGAACTTCCACGGCCACAACGCTTCTGATGATGGGCGTGATGACCAACGCGGCGCGGCACGAGCCCGACGCGGTGGCCGCACTGCGCGCCGGACGTGACGACCGGGTGAACCGGCTGCTGCGGCTGCCCGTTCCCGACCACTATTCACCCAGCCGGTTGGAGGTGGCGCGCGACCGGCTGCGGACCCGGCCCAAGGCGCAGGCGGCACTCAAACCGAAGCCCAAGTCCAAGGCAAAGTCGAAGCCCGAGGCCAAGGCAAAGTCGAAGCCCTGGCGCACGCCGGTCAAGGACGACCCGAGGCGAACTGCCCAGGCGGCCGATCGACCGGTGCGGCGCTCAGGGCATCATGGAGGCCGTCAGCGCGAACAGGGCCGTCGGGCTCGCTCACTGGAAGGCCAGCGTCACGGGTGAATGACCCCGCAATGTCCGCTCCCCGGGGGCAGGAGCGAAGCGACCGCGGGATTTCCGCTCCTCGGGGGATTTCGGTCGTTCTCGCAGGTGGAGGTACCGCGGGGCACGTGGAGCCGGCGATGGCCGTGGCCGATGCCCTGATGGCGCTCGATCCGGGCATTCGGATCACGGTGCTTGGCACGGAGCGTGGATTGGAGACCCGGTTGGTGCCCGAGCGCGGCTACCACCTCGAACTCATCACCCCGGTGCCGCTGCCGCGGAAACCATCGGGTGACCTGATTCGGCTCCCACTGCGGGTGTGCAGGGCCGTTCGGCAGACGCGTGCGGTGCTCGACGACGTCGCTGCCGACGTGGTCATCGGCTTCGGTGGCTATGTCGCCCTGCCCGCCTATCTGGCCGCCCGCGGTGGCGTGCGCAGGCGCCGGGTGCCGGTGGTGGTCCACGAGGCCAACGCGAGCGCGGGGTGGGCCAACCGGGTCGGTGCCCGCTCGGCGCGACGCGTGCTGTCCGCCGTACCGAATCCGGGACTGCGCCACGTCGAGGTGGTCGGGGTTCCGGTCCGGGCGACGATCACGTCGCTGGATCGGACGGCGCTGCGCGCCGAGGCGCGCGCCCACTTCGGCTTCTCCGACGACGCCAGGGTGCTGTTGGTGTTCGGTGGGTCCCAGGGTGCGCAATCGATCAACCGTGCCGTCGCCGGCGCCGCAGAAGTTCTTGCCGCGGCCGGTGTTTCGGTGCTGCACGCGCACGGGCCGAAGAACGTGCTCGATCTTCGCGCGCCCGCCGCCGACGATCCGCCGTACGTCGCGGTGCCTTACCTGAGCCGGATGGATCTTGCCTACGCCGCCGCCGACCTGGCCATCTGCCGGTCCGGCGCGATCACGGTCGCCGAGGTCAGCGCCGTCGGCCTGCCCGCGATGTACGTGCCGCTGCCGATCGGCAACGGCGAGCAGCGGCTCAATGCGCTCCCCGTGGTCGACGCGGGCGGCGGCCTCATCGTGGACGACGCCGACCTGACCCCGGCGTTCGTCGCCGACACCGTGGCCGGACTGCTCGGTGACCCGCCCCGGCTGGCGGCGATGACGGCATCGGCGGCGCTGGCCGGTCATCGCGATGCCGCGCAACGGGTTGCGGACGTGGCGCTCGAAGTCGCGAGCGCGTTTCGGAGGGCAGGAGCGAAGCGACCCGGGAAGGCGTTCCGGAGGGGGTCGCGGTGACGGTCCCGGCGCTGCCCGCCGAGTTGGAGCGGGTCCACATGGTCGGCATCGGGGGAGCGGGAATGTCGGGCATCGCCCGCATCCTGCTGGACCGCGGCGGGCAGGTATCGGGCTCGGATGCCAAGGAGTCCCGCGGGCTGGCCGCGCTGCGTGCCCGCGGTGCGCAGATCCGGATCGGCCACGATGCGTCGTCCCTCGACATGCTGCCCGGCGGGCCGACTGCCGTGGTCAGCACGCACGCCGCCATCCCGAAGACCAACCCCGAACTCGTCGAGGCGGGCCGCCGCGGCATCCCGGTGATCATGCGGCCTGCGGTGCTGGCTAGGCTGATGGACGGCTACACCACCGTGATGGTGACCGGCACGCACGGCAAGACGACGACCACGTCGATGGTCATCGTCGCGTTGCAGCACGTCGGCTTCGATCCATCGTTCGCGGTGGGGGGCGACCTCGGCGAGGCAGGCACCAACGCCCACCATGGCAGCGGCACGTCCTTCATCGCCGAGGCCGACGAGAGCGATGGCTCGCTGCTCGAGTACACCCCGGACGTCGCGGTGGTGACCAACATCGAGGCCGACCACCTGGACTTCTTCGGCAGCGCCGAGGCTTACGGCGCGGTCTTCGACCAGTTCGTCGAGCGGCTGCGGCCCGGCGGCGCGCTGGTGGTCTGCGCCGACGATCCCGGTGCCGCCGCGCTGGCCGAGCGGTCCGCCGCAGGCGGTGTGCGGGTGCTCCGTTACGGCAGTGGCGATGATCCGAATCTTGCTGGGGCCCTGCTGAATTGGGAACAGCAGGGCACGGGCGGCGTGGCGACCATTCAGTTGGCCGGCGAGTCGCATCCCCGCGGAATGCGACTGGCGGTGCCGGGCAGGCACATGGCGCTCAACGCGTTGGCGGCGGTGCTCGCGGCAACGGAAGTCGGCGGGAGCGCGGACTCGGTACTCGACGGCCTCGCAGGGTTCGAGGGCGTGCGGCGCCGCTTCGAGTCGGTTGGCACGTCTGCGGGTGTCCGTGTCTTCGATGACTACGCGCACCATCCGACCGAGGTCCGCGCGACGCTCGAGGCCGTGCGCGGTGTCGCGGGGGAGTCCCGCTCGATCGTGGTTTTCCAGCCCCACCTCTACTCCAGGACCAAGACCTTCGCCCGTGAGTTCGGCTCCGCGCTGTCCGCCGCCGACGAGGTGTTCGTGCTCGATGTCTATGCGGCCCGCGAACTTCCACTGGCCGGGATCAGCGGCGCCAGCATCGCCGAGCACGTGACGGCCCGTGTGCGCTACCTGCCCGACTTCTCCACGGTCGCCGGGATCGTCGCTGCGGCGGCCCGGCCCGGCGACGTCATCGTCACGATGGGTGCGGGCGACGTCACGCTCCTCGGACAGGAGATCCTGGCGGCTCTGCAGGTGGAGGCCAACCGCCGCGCGCCGGGGCCGCAGTCGCGATGACCGGCCCCACCGACACCGACGAGGGCGCAGGCGATGGCGCAGACGAGGGCGCCGGGAACCCCGTCCCCGGTGAACCGGCCGAAACGGCCGAGACCGTCGAGACCGCCGATGACGTCGATTCCGCCTGCTCGGATGAGACCGCCCCCGAACCGGACGTCGAGGGCCCTCGGCGTCGGGCCAGGCGCGAGCGTGAGGAACGCCGCATGGCCCAGGCCAGGGCGACCGCAATCGAGCAGGCTCGCCGCGAGGCCAAGAAGCGGGCCGTGGGAGAACCGACCGATCAGACGAAAACCCCTGCGCGAGGCCTGATTCGGGGTCTCAAGGTGCTGATGTGGTCGGCGGTGGCAAGCGTGGTGGCGGTCGGGTTGGGCCTGCTGTTGTACTTCACTCCCATCATGGCCGCCCGCGTCACCGTGATCACCGGCCTGACTACGGTGAGCGAGGAGGAAGTCGCTCAGGCCGCCGCGATCGTGCCGGGGACGCCACTGCTGCAGATCGACACCGACGCCGTCGCCGAGCGGGTCGCGACCATCCGGCGCGTGGCCAGTGCCAGGGTGCAACGCGAATACCCCTCGACAGTGCGCATCACCGTCGCCGAGCGCATCCCCGTGGTGGTCAAGGACTATCCCGACGGCCCGCACCTGTTCGACCGCGACGGGGTGGACTTCGCCAGTGCACCGCCGCCGCCGGGGCTGCCGTATCTGGACGCCGACACCCCTGGCCCGAGTGACGACCCCACGAAGGCGGCCCTGCAGGTTCTGCTTGCGCTGCGGCCCGAGGTGTCGGGTCAAGTGACTCGCATCGCCGCGCCTTCGGTCGCGTCGATCACCCTGACGCTCGTCGACGGCAGGGAGGTGATCTGGGGGACCACCGACCGAACCGAGGAGAAGGCCCTCAAGCTGGGGGCCCTGCTGACCCAGCCCGGTCGAACCTACGACGTGTCCAGCCCGGATTTGCCGACGGTCAAGTAGCGGCACGGTCCGGAGAAACCCGGAAAATGCGCGGAAATCGTCGGCGCGCCTGCACGGATACCCCGCGTGCTCGCCCTACCGTTCTTTTTGCACGGATCTACTTGACATAACTCTAAGCCTATGGTTGAGGTTGAGGGTTTGCGACAGGGAGTTCCTGCACCACGAAGCAATCCAGGGAGGAACACGACCCATGACGCCCCCGCACAACTATCTCGCCGTCATCAAGGTGGTCGGCATCGGTGGCGGCGGCGTGAATGCCGTCAACCGGATGATCGAACAGGGTCTGAAGGGCGTGGAGTTCATCGCCATCAACACCGACGCCCAGGCCCTGTTGATGAGCGACGCCGACGTCAAGCTCGACGTCGGCCGTGATTCCACCCGCGGACTCGGAGCAGGCGCTGACCCCGAGGTCGGACGCAAGGCCGCAGAGGACGCCAAGGACGACATCGAGGAGCTGCTCCGCGGCGCCGACATGGTGTTCGTCACCGCTGGCGAAGGCGGTGGCACCGGCACAGGAGGTGCGCCGGTCGTCGCGACGATCGCGCGCAAGCTGGGCGCGCTCACCGTCGGCGTGGTGACCCGGCCGTTCTCCTTCGAGGGCAAGCGCAGAAGCGATCAGGCCGAGACGGGCATCTCCTCGTTGAGGGAGAGCTGCGACACCCTCATCGTCATCCCCAACGACCGCCTGCTGCAGATGGGCGACGCCGCCGTCTCGCTGATGGACGCGTTCCGCAGCGCCGACGAGGTGCTGCTCAACGGCGTGCAGGGCATCACCGACCTGATCACCACGCCGGGCCTGATCAACGTGGACTTCGCCGACGTCAAGGGCATCATGTCGGGCGCAGGCACCGCCCTGATGGGCATCGGCGCGGCGCGTGGCGACGGCCGTGCGCTCAAGGCCGCCGAGATCGCGATCAACTCACCGCTGCTCGAGGCGTCGATGGAGGGCGCTCAGGGCGTGCTCATGTCGGTGGCCGGCGGCAGCGATCTCGGGCTGTTCGAGATCAACGAGGCGGCATCGCTGGTGCAGGACGCCGCGCATCCCGAGGCCAACATCATCTTCGGCACCGTCATCGACGACTCGCTCGGCGACGAGGTGCGCGTCACCGTCATCGCGGCCGGGTTCGACGCCCAGGGTCCGAGCCGCAAGCCGGTCGTCGGCGCGGGGCAGGGCATCGCCCCCGGCAAGGCAGGCAAGGTCACCTCGCCGGTCTTCGAACCGGTCGATCCGGCGAGTGTGCCGCTGCACACCAACGGGGCGACGGTGAGCATCGGCGGCGGTGGCGGCGATGACGACGACGACGTCGACGTGCCGCCCTTCATGCGCCACTGATCCTCCGCGCGAGCAGTCCGCAAGCGGCTCCAACAAAAGTGCCCACATTCGCGGCGTTTCGGGTACTTTTCCGTCTGCTCGCGGGGGTCCGGATACTGACGACATGAGCTACTCCATCCGGCGCGTGACCACCACCCGTGCGGGCGGTGTCTCGTCGGCGCCGTTCGACAGCTTCAACGTGGGCGACCACGTGGGCGACGACCCCGACGCGGTCGCGGCCAACCGACGACGTCTCGCCGAAGGGATCGGGCTGACGGACCGCATCGTCTGGATGCACCAGGTGCACGGTGACCGGGTCGTGACGGTGGACGGGCCCGGCCACACCGTCGACAATGCCGACGGATTGGTGACGACCAAACCTCGATTGGCATTGGCGGTGGTAACCGCCGATTGCGTCCCGGTTTTATTGGCGGACGCTCGTGCCGGCGTGGTGGCCGCCGTGCATGCGGGCCGCGTCGGCGCACAGAACGGTGTCGTGGTCCGCGCGGTCGAGGAGATGCTGCGGGCGGGTGCGCACGCCGCGGACATCTCCGTGCTGCTCGGTCCTGCCGCCAGTGGTCGCAACTACGAGGTGCCCGCGGCCATGGCCGCCGACGTGGAGGCGACGCTGCCCGGCAGCCGCACCACGACCTCCCGTGGCACGGCCGGTATCGACCTCAGGGCCGGAATCACAAGGCAACTCAAGGAATTGGGCGTCCCGTCGATCGCCGTCGACCCGCGTTGCACTATCGAGGACGACGCCCTGTTCAGTCACCGGCGGGGTGCGCCGACCGGACGGCTGGCGTCATTGGTGTGGATGGAATGATCACGCCGCGGGAAGCCGAACTCGCCGAGTCGCTGGCCGGGGTGCGGGCGCGTCTCGAGCGCGCCGCGGCGGCAGCGGGGCGCGCCGCCGGAGAAATTGAATTACTCCCCGTCACCAAATTCTTTCCGGCCTCCGATGTAATTCTCCTGACCAAACTCGGATGCACCGCATTCGGCGAATCACGCGAACCGGAAGCGTCGAATAAGGTCGCCGAAGTGGCGGCGCTTTTGTCTGATGAAGCGCCAGTGCCCGTAGTTCGCTGGCACATGGTGGGCACGATCCAGCGCAAGAAGGCGCGCACCGTCGCGGCGTGGGCGTACGCCGCGCACTCGGTGGACAGCGGCGCCCTGCTCGGTGCGCTTGGCCGGGCGGCGGCCCTGGCGCTGGAAGAGGGACGGCGTAGCGCACCCCTGCGGGTCTATCTCCAATTGAGCCTCGACGGCGACCCGGCCCGCGGCGGCGTGGACGTCAGTCGTGCGGACCTCGTGGACGAGCTGTGCGCGCTCGCCGACGAGACCGCCGGGCTGGACTTCGTCGGCCTCATGGCGATCCCGCCCCTTGACGCCGATGCGGGCGAGTCCTTCGCGCGTTTGGAAGCCGAGCTGGACCGGGTACAGACCTTCTACCAGCAACGGCTCGGTCTCTCGGCAGGCATGTCGGGGGACCTCGAGACGGCGGTCAAACACGGCTCGACCTGTGTGCGTGTCGGTACCGCCCTTCTGGGGCAACGTCCTCTAACGTCACCCTGAGTAGTCACTCCAGTCACATCTTCATCACAGACAACACAGAACCTCAGTCATCAGAAGGGTCTCCGATGAGCACACTGCATAAGGTCAAGGCCTACTTCGGTATGGCACCGATGGACGACTACGACGACGAGTACTACGACGACGAGGACCGTTCATCGCGGCCCTACTCTTCCCGCCGCCCCCGCGAGGAGCGCTTCGAGGACGACGGCTACGGGCGCCTGGAGAGCAGGGGCTACGACGAGCGCATCGGCACCCGCGAGTTCGAGCGCGAATTCGCCGATGCCCCGGCCGGCTACCGCGGCGGCTACGACGAGGCACCCTTCCGCGGCAGGGCCGGCGCCGAGCGCCCGCGCTTCAACACTCTGCGCGGCGCCACCCGCGGGTCGGTGGCCATGGAGCCCCGCCGGATGGCGGCGCTGTTCGACGAGGGCAGCCCGCTGTCGAAGATCACCACACTGCGCCCCAAGGACTACAGCGAGGCGCGCACCATCGGTGAACGCTTCCGCGACGGCACCCCGGTGATCATGGACCTGGTGTCGATGGACAACGCCGACGCCAAGCGCCTGGTCGACTTCGCCGCCGGCCTCGCGTTCGCGCTGCGCGGTTCCTTCGACAAGGTCGCGACGAAGGTCTTCCTGCTCTCGCCCGCGGACGTCGACGTCAGCGCCGACGAGCGCAGGCGTATCGCGGAGGCCGGGTTCTACGCCTACCAGTAGGTCGAGCGGTCTCATCGGGGACGGGTAGGCTGGCGGCAAATCGCTTGTCGTACCGCCTGTATGCCTACCTGTATTCAATGTCACACAGCTTGGAGTGAGGTCGCCCAGTTGGCCCTGTTCTTCGAGATTCTGGGCTTCGCGTTGTTCGTCTTCTGGCTGCTGCTCATCGCCCGGGTCGTTGTCGAATTCATTCGTTCCTTCAGTCGCGA
>NZ_JAVRPS010000380.1:0-2866 GCF_032162105.1 Mycobacterium sp.
CGCGCTGTGGGTGTTCACGCTGTTCGGCCATCCCGACGTCCGACTGCTCGACGGCGGGCGCGATCTGTGGGTCAGCAACGGCCGCGACACCACGCTGGAGGTGCCGGGCAAACCGACCACGGGCTACCCGGTGGTCGAACGCGAGGACGCCGCGATCCGGGCCTTCAAGGACGACGTGCTCGACGTCCTTGGGACGCAGCCGCTGATCGACGTGCGTTCGCCGCAGGAGTACACCGGCGAGCGGACCCACATGCCCGACTACCCCGAGGAGGGCGCGCTGCGCGGTGGCCACATCCCCACCGCGAAGTCGATCCCGTGGGGCAAGGCGGCCGACGACAGCGGACGGTTCCGCAGCCGCGCCGAACTCGACGACCTCTACGGGTTCCTCACACCGGACGACGAGACGGTCGTGTACTGCCGCATCGGCGAACGGTCCAGCCACACCTGGTTCGTGCTGACCCATCTGCTTGGGCTGCCTGGCGTGCGCAACTACGACGGCTCGTGGACCGAGTGGGGCAACGCGGTCCGGGTACCCGTCGCGGTCGGGACCGAGCCGGGTGGAGCGCCAGGCTCCTGATGAGTGCCATGCCGGCCGCCTTGGCCGAGGTGGTGTCCGACTTCGCCGACATGCAGGGACAGGACAAGCTGCAGCTGCTGCTGGAGTTCGCGAACGAATTGCCGCCACTGCCCGAAGACCTCGAAGAAACGGCGATGGAGCCGGTGCCCGAGTGCCAGTCGCCGCTATTCCTGCACGTCGACGCCTCCGACCGCGAGCACGTCCGGTTGTTCTTCAGCGCGCCGGCAGAGGCACCGACGACGCGCGGATTCGCCGCGATCCTGGCCGCCGGGCTCGACGACCACACGGCCGACGAGATCCTTGCCGTGCCCGACGACTTCTACTCCGAACTGGGCCTCGCCGCGTTGATCAGCCCGCTGCGGCTGCGCGGCATGTCGGCGATGCTGGCGCGGATCAAGCGGCGCCTGCGCGGAGCCTGATCAGGCCCGTGCCGCACACGACCGCACCTACCCGCCGGTAACCAGCACCGGCGCGCCGGGGCTCGTGTCGCGCCCCTTAAACTGCCGGGGATACATTCTTAAAGACGTTTCTTAGACATGCCGACATCCCACCCAGGAGGCGCAGTGCCCAGCCACGCCAGCTCGAAGATCTCCAAGGTGCTCGTAGCCAATCGCGGGGAGATCGCCGTCCGGGTGATCCGGGCGGCCAAGGACGCCGGGCTGGCCAGCGTTGCCGTGTACGCCGAACCCGACGCCGACGCCCCACACGTGCGGCTCGCCGACGAGGCGTTCGCCCTCGGTGGCCAGACCTCGGCCGAGTCGTACCTGGTATTCGAGAAGCTTCTCGACGCGGCCGAGAAGTCCGGTGCGAACGCGATCCACCCCGGCTACGGATTCCTCTCCGAGAACGCCGATTTCGCGCAGGCCGTGATCGACGCGGGCCTGATCTGGATCGGGCCGAGCCCGCAGTCGATCCGCGACCTCGGCGACAAGGTCACCGCGCGCCACATCGCCGCCAAGGCGAAGGCACCATTGGTCCCCGGCACCCCCGAGCCGGTGAAGGACGCCGACGAGATCGTGGCCTTCGCCAAGGAATACGGCGTGCCGATCGCCATCAAGGCGGCGTTCGGTGGAGGCGGCCGTGGCATGAAGGTGGCCCGCACGATCGAGGAGATCCCCGAACTGTTCGACTCCGCCACCCGCGAGGCCGTCTCGGCGTTCGGTCGCGGCGAGTGCTTCGTGGAGCGCTACCTCGACAAGCCGCGCCACGTCGAGGCCCAGGTGATCGCCGACCAGCACGGAAATGTGGTCGTCGCAGGCACCCGCGACTGCTCCCTGCAGCGGCGCTTCCAGAAGCTGGTGGAAGAAGCGCCTGCACCATTCTTGACCGACGCGCAGCGCAAGGAGATCCACGAGTCGGCCAAGCGGATCTGCAAGGAAGCCGGCTACTACGGCGCGGGCACCGTCGAGTACCTGGTCGGCCAGGACGGCCTGATCTCGTTCCTCGAGGTCAACACCCGCCTGCAGGTCGAGCATCCGGTGACCGAGGAGACCGCGGGCATCGACCTGGTGCTCCAACAGTTCAAGATCGCCAACGGCGAGCCCCTCGACATCACCGAGGACCCGACGCCGCGCGGCCACTCGTTCGAGTTCCGCATCAACGGCGAGGACGCCGGCCGCGGCTTCCTGCCCGCGCCCGGTCCGGTGCTCAAGTTCGAGCCACCGACGGGCCCTGGCGTGCGCCTGGACGCGGGTGTCGAGAGCGGTTCGGTGATCGGCGGCCAGTTCGACTCGATGCTGGCCAAGCTCATCGTCACCGGTGCGAACCGCGACGAGGCGCTGGGACGCGCGCGGCGGGCGCTGGACGAGTTCACCGTCGAGGGCCTTGCCACGGTCATCCCGTTCCACCGCGCGGTGGTGTCGGATCCCGCGTTCATCGGCACCGGCGACGGCTTCGGCGTGCACACCCGCTGGATCGAGACCGAGTGGGACAACACCGTCGAACCGTTCACCGGTGGTGAGCCGCTCGAGGAGGAGGAAACCCTCCCGCGTCAGAAGGTCGTCGTCGAGATCGGCGGCCGTCGTGTCGAGGTGTCGCTGCCCGGTGACCTCGCGATCGGCGGCGGCGGAGGGTCCGCCGCGGCTGGTGTCATCCGGAAGAAGCCCAAGCCCCGCAAGCGCGGCGCGCAGGGCGGTGCCGCCGCCTCCGGCGACGCCGTCACCGCGCCCATGCAGGGCACCGTCGTCAAGGTCTCCGTCGAGGAGGGCCAGCAGGTCGCTACGGGCGATCTCATCGTGGTGCTGGAGGCCATGAAGATGGAGAACCCGGTGACGGCCCACAAGGACGGCA